>NZ_JBFAJJ010000010.1:0-372687 GCF_040655155.1 Streptomyces sp. NPDC050508 | reverse complement strand
CGGGCGGTTGCCGAGCCCGCCGTACTGCTTCAGCTCCGCCTCGATCATGTCGAGGTGCGCGCCTCCGCGCGCTGGGGCTCTCGACACCGGCGCGCCCCTACGGCTCCCTCTCGGCCGGCGCGTGGGGACAGTGGGACTTGGTGGGCCCTCACCGTGGGTCGGGCCGGACGCCGTAGGTCTCCCACAGGGCTACCGTTATGAGCGTGATGGACGTACGGCGCTCCGCCGAGCGCTACCCAGGGGGTGACCCGCAGGCCGGGATCCAGTCGTGGCACGCCTTCTCCTTCGGGCCGCACTACGAGCCCGACAACCTCCGGTTCGGGGCGATCATCGCCTGCAACGAGGAACGGCTTGCTCCCGGCGCCGGGTTCGACGAGCACCCGCACAGCCACACCGAGATCATCACCTGGGTCGTGGAAGGGGAGTTGAGCCATCGCGACTCCACCGGCCACCTCACCCGCGTCCGCCCCGGCGACGTCCAGCGCCTCAGTTCGGCGGCCGGTGTGCGGCACGTCGAGCGCAACGACAGCGACTCGCCCCTGACCTTCGTGCAGATATGGCTCGCCCCGCTGGAACCCGGCGGCGAACCGTCGTACGAGATAGTCCACGGCATCGCCGACTCCACCCCGTACGCGGTGCCGGAGGCGGGTGCGATGCTGCATGTGCGCCGTCTTGTGCCCGGCGAGCGCACGGCCGTACCGGACGCAGTGCATGTGTACGTCCATGTGGTGCGCGGTGAAGTGCGGCTGGGCGGCGAGAAGTTGGGGCCGGGGGACGCGGCGCGGATCACGGACGCACGGGATCTGGTGGCCGAGGCGGCGACCGGGGTCGAGTTGCTGCTGTGGGAGATGTCCTAGCGCTCGGGGAGTCAGCGCTCGGGGAGTTCGGCGAGTACCGCGTCCGTGAACGCCGGCCACGCCTCGACCGCCCACGGCCCGAACGCCCGGTCCGTCAGCGCGACGCAGGCCGCGCCCGCCGCCGGGTCGATCCACAGGAACGTACCGGACTGGCCGAAGTGGCCGAAGGTGCGTGGGGAGGACGAACTGCCCGTCCAGTGCGGGGACTTGGAGTCGCGGATCTCGAAGCCGAGGCCCCAGTCGTTGGGGTTCTGGTGGCCGTAGCCCGGCAGGACGCCCTTGGTGCCGGGGTACTGGACCGTCATCGCCTCGGCGACCGTACGGGGGTCGAGGAGGCGCGGGGCCTGGATCTCGGCGGCGAAGCGGAGCAGGTCCTCGACCGTCGAGATCCCGTCCTTCGCCGGGGAGCCGTCGAGGGTTGTTGAGCTCATGCCGAGGGGGGCGAGGACCGCCTGATGCAGGTACTCCGCGAACGGGATCTCCGTCGCCTTCGCGATGTGGTCGCCGAGCTGCTCGAAGCCCGCGTTCGAGTACAGGCGACGCTCCCCGGGCGGCGCCGTCACCCGGTGCTCGTCGAAGGCCAGCCCCGAGGTGTGGGCGAGGAGATGGCGGACGGTGGAGCCGGGCGGGCCCGCCGGTTCGTCCAGTTCGATCGCCCCCTCCTCGTACGCGACGAGAGCGGCGTACGCCGTGAGCGGCTTGGTGACCGAGGCGAGCGGGAAGCGTTGGCCGACCGGGCCGTGGGTCCCGAGAAGGGTTCCGTCGGCTCGTACGACACCCGTCGCCACGGTCGGCACCGGCCAGTTCTCGATCAACGCGAGGCTCTGCAAGGACATGCCGTCGAGCCTATGCGCTCAGCGGTGCGGCTCCGGCGGAATTCTTACCGGTTCCGCTTGCTTGGAGTGCACTCCAAGGCCATAGCGTGGTGGTCATGACGGTGATGGAGACCACAGGTGCCAGGACCGACAGCTGCGCGGGCCCGCCGCAGGGTGAGCGGCGTCCGGACGGCGCGGACAGCTACACGATCAGCGAGGTCGTCGCCTTCACCGGCCTGACGGCGCACACCCTGCGCTGGTACGAGCGCATCGGACTGATGCAGCACATCGACCGCTCGCACACCAACCAGCGCCGCTACAACAACCGCGACCTCGACTGGCTCGACCTCGTCGGCAAACTCCGCCTCACCGGCATGCCGGTCGCCGACATGGTCCGCTACGCCGAGCTGGTGCGCGAGGGCGACCACACCTACGGCGACCGCTTCGAGCTCCTGGAGGCGACCCGACGGGACGTCCTGGCCAGGATCGCCGAACTGCAGGACACACTCGCCGTACTCGACCGGAAGATCGCCTTCTACGGCGACGCCGGCCACGCATACGAGAAGGAGAAAGCCGGATGACCGACAGCACGATCCCGACCGCACGACTCGGCGCGGACGGCCCCGAGGTCGGCGTACAGGGGCTCGGCTGCATGGGCATGAGCTACGCCTACGGCCCCTCGGACGCGAACGAGTCGCGGGCCGCCCTGGACCGGGCGCTGGAGCTCGGCGTGACGCTGTACGACACGGCGGACATGTACGGCCTGGGGGAGAACGAGCGGTTCCTGTCGCCGTTCTTCAAGGCGCACCGCGACGAGATCGTCATCGCCACGAAGTTCGCCCTGACGACCCCGCCGGGGGAGCCCACCCGGCGCGTCATCCGCAACGACCGTCCGTACATCCGCCAGGCGGTCGAGGCGAGCCTGCAGCGCCTCGACATCGACGTCATCGACCTCTACTACATGCACCGCCGCGACCCGGCCGTCCCGATCGAGGACACCGTCGGCGCGATGGCGGAGCTGGTGGCCGAGGGCAAGGTGAAGCACCTCGGGCTGAGCGAGATCACGGGCGCGGAACTGCGGGCCGGACACGCCGTGCACCCGATCACCGCCGTGCAGTCGGAGTGGTCGCTGTTCAGCCGTGACGTCGAGATCAGCGTGGTCGGCGCCGCCGTCGAGCTGGGCGTGGCGGTCGTGCCGTACTCGCCGCTCGGCCGGGGTTTCCTCACCGGTTCCTTCGCGAGCGCCGAACAGGACCTGACGGAGGGCGACTTCCGCCGCACGCAGCCCCGCTTCACCGGCGAGAACGCGGCGGCCAACGGCGCGCTCCTCGACCCGATCCGCACGGTCGCCGAAGCCCACGGCGCCTCCCTCGGCCAGATCGCCCTGGCCTGGGTCCAGCAGCGGTCCCAGGTCCACGGCCTCCCGGTCGTCCCCATCCCCGGCACCACCAAGCCCGGCCGGGTGGAGGAGAACACGGCGGCGACGAGGATGGTCCTGACGGACGACGAACTGAGCCTGCTGGAGCCGATCGCAGGGAAGGTGGCGGGCGACCGCTACGCGGACATGTCGTTCGCTTCATCAAGCCGGGAGTAGAAAACGCCGCCGACTGGAGCGCCCCTTAAGGGGCGCGGGGAACTGCGCGACCAGCCACGACGGACCCGCGGCTAAAGCTCTGCCAGCAGCTCCGCTTTCTTCACGGCGAACTCGTCATCCGTCACCAGCCCCGCCTGATGAAGCTCCCCCAGATGCCGAATCCGCTCGGCGATATCCGCAGGATCACGCCGAGCGGCCGGCACCACAGCCGCAGACCGCCCGGACCGCACCGCCACAAGAACCGCCGCCGCGAACGGCAACGACTCATGCACGGGCCCATATCCCAACCCGAACACCACAGCCGCCGGATCCTGATCGACCGGCACAAGCGGCGCAGCCCCCCGCAACAGCCGTAGATGCCCTTCGAAAACCTCGGGCGACCGCCACTCGACCCCGCTCAGGTCGGCGACCGCGAAGCTCTGGTCGCCGGCCTTCCACTTCGCGGACGACGCCCCCGTCCAGAACCACCGGAACGACACCGTCTTCCCGTCGAAGGTCGCCTTCCCGTCGTACGCCTTGAACCGCAACGGCACCTCCGGCGCGGCCACGAGAAACCTCTCGGCAGCCCCGTCGTCCGGCTTCAGCTGCGCACGCAACTCGTCGGCGTAGTACTCGGCGAGGGTCTCGCGCTCGGCCGGCAGCACCAGCCGGTACGGGTCGCACCCTTCCTTCAGCTGGCCCGCGGCCGCCTCCATCAGCGGGTCGGCGCCCGCCCGGGGTTCCGCGCGGAGCACGACCGTGCCGCGCCGACCCGGGGCGAGCGTCACCGTCTCGATCGCCTCGTAGGGGATCCGGCGTTCACCGAGCGCCTGAAATAGCTTGGGTGTTCGAATGCCGCGTTCGTAGCGGATGAGCACGGAGTCGGACTCGAACTCCCAGGCGGCATGAAATCCGGCCAGTACGTCACCCATGCGGCTCATCGTAGGCGGCACACGCTCCTCCGTCCCATCCCCGCGCAGACCGCACTTCCTGCTGTTTCTACGCGCGTCCGGCCGCCTGGGCGGCGGACAAACCCTCTCGACAGGTGTCACCTTCGTGCGCGCACGTCACCGCGCGGTACGCGCCAACCCCGATGTCGGCGAAGTTCGCGAGACTGTCGGTGCCCGACGCGAAATATCCGGTGTGGCCCTTGGCGTCCTTCGCCGACAGCACCCGCGCGCCGAACGCGTCGGACACCGGGTCCTCGCCGTGCCCGAAACCGCCGACCTCCATGTACGGCACGTCCTGGATCCAGTCGTCGGCGTCCCGCATCGCCCACACCCGCGCGAGCGTGTGCAGGTGGGAGGCCTTGGAGGCCCGCATGCCGGGGCTGCCGGCCACCGCGATGTCGGTCACCCGCGACGGCAGCTCGTGCGCGGCGACCCCGCACACCACGGAGCCGTAGCTGTGGCAGAACAGGGCGACCTGCGAGGTGCCGGGCAGCGCCCGCACCAGCGCGTTCAGCCGTACGGCGCCAGCCTCGGCGCGCCCTGCGGTGGCCGAGTCGATGCCGAGGCCGCCGGGGGCCGTGTAGTCGGCCCAGGCGATGACGGCCGTCCGCGTGCCGGTCGTGTCCGTCGCGGACTTCGCCGAGTTCTCGGCCGCGTACAGGTTCTGGGCCATGCCGACCGGCGCCGAGTACTCCTTGTACGACTTCTGGAAGGTGAGCAGGTCGGTGTCGACCCCGGGGACGATCACCGATACGCGCTGCGCCGTGTCCAGGTCGCCGAAGACCTCGGCGATCCGGCCCGAGCCCTCGGGGTCGAAGGCCAGGATGTGGCGGTCATCGCTCATCAGCGCCTCGAAGCGGTGCATGAGGCGGCCCGCCTCCTGCTTGCCGAGGGGCGTGAGACGGCTGTCGTGCGTGCGCTTCTTCTCGACCTTGCGGGCCTGGTCGAGGGCGATGTGGTTGGCGCGGTAGCGCAGCGAGACCGGGGCGCCGTTCATGTTGCCGACCGCGAGCGGATAGCGGTGCGCGAGGCGCGTCCGCTGCTGCGCGGTGAGCGAGGCGAAGAAACGGGCCAGCCGGGTCGGGGAGGCGTCCGGGTCGGGCAGCGCGTGCCCGTCGATCCGGCCGTGCTCCCACGCGGAGAGGGAGGCCTGGAGTGCCGTTTTCCCGGGGTGGCTGCGGACCGCGGTCCAGCCGGTGGTCGCCAGCATCACGAACACCACGGCCAGCGCGGCCAGTGCGCGCCAGGCGTTCAGCGTGGGGGAGGAGTCGAAGGAAGTCACTGGGAGGACACACTAGGAGAACGAGAGGGTCTCGCGTTAACCGAGTGACGGGGATCACGTTTCAGCGGTACGTGACGAGAAACTCAGTACGACTCACCTTGTGCGACTCGTGCGCCAGTTCCCGGCGAGCGCCGGTCCCACCCCGTCGAGGTAGTCGGCGGTCAGCTCCCGCATCGCCTCGATGCTGAGGTCGTCCCCCGCGATCCACATCCGCTCCACCACCCGCATCACCCCGCCGAAGACGGCCACCACCAGCCGCGGCCGGGGGTCGGTGTCCACGTCGAGCCCCTCGCGCTCGGCGACGATCCGCGCCAGCTCCTCCTCCAGCTCCTGCGAGCGCCGCAGATGCGCGGCGAGCAGCGCGGGCGTCGACTCGATCACCCGGTAGGTGCGCATGTGCAGGTCCAGCGGTACGACCTGCTGAATCGCCTCGTTGATGGTGTCCCAGCTCTCCAGCACGGCCCGGCGCAGCGCCTCCAGCGGGGCCTCGTGCGGCGGGCGGGCGCGGACGGCCGTCACGAAGTGCGTCTCCGTGAGCCGGGGCACGAAGAACGCGGCCTCCTCCTTGCTCGCGAAGTAGCGGAAGAAGGTGCGCTGCGAGACGTCGACGACCCCGGCGATCTCGTCGACCGTGGTCTGTTCGTACCCCTTGGTCGTGAACAGCTCCAGGGCGGCGCGCAGCAGCGCGTCCCGCGTACGGGCCTTCTTGCGCTCGCGCAACGTCTCCATGCTGTTCTCCTCGTACTTGTTGACAGTCGCCGACATCTGAACCTGTTTGTCAACTGTCAGCGGCTGACATTAGCCTCGAACGCATGACTAGTCAGACCACCATCAGCGCGACGGGGCCGGGGGACAAGGCGCCGGCCGCCCCGTCCGACCCGACGCCCTCCACGGGGCTGCGCGGCCACCCGTGGTTCACCCTCATAACCGTCGCCGTCGGCGTCATGATGGTGGCCCTCGACGGCACCATCGTCGCGATCGCCAACCCGGCCATCCAGAAGGACCTCGGCGCCAGCTTCGCCGACGTCCAGTGGATCACCAACGGCTACTTCCTCGCCCTCGCGGTCTCCCTCATCACCGCCGGCAAGCTCGGTGACCGCTTCGGCCACCGCCAGACCTTCCTGATCGGCGTGAGCGGCTTCGCCCTCGCGTCCGGCGCCATCGGCCTCTCCCACAGCATCGCGTTCGTCGTCACCTTCCGCGTGCTCCAGGGCCTGTTCGGCGCGCTGCTGATGCCGGCCGCGCTCGGCCTGCTGCGGGCCACCTTCCCGGCCGAGAAGCTCAACATGGCCATCGGCCTGTGGGGCATGGTCATCGGCGCCTCCACCGCGGGCGGCCCGATCCTCGGCGGCGTACTCGTCGAGCACGTCAACTGGCAGTCGGTGTTCTTCATCAACGTGCCGGTCGGCGCCATCGCGCTGGTCCTCGGCCTGCTGATCCTCCGCGACCACCGCGCGGAGAACGCGCCGCGCTCCTTCGACATCCTCGGCATCGCGCTGCTCTCCGGCGCGATGTTCTGCCTCGTCTGGGCCCTCATCAAGGCGCCGACCTGGGGCTGGGCTTCCGCCACGACCTGGTCGTTCCTCGCCGTTTCGGTGCTGGGCTTCGCACTGTTCGCGTTCTGGGAGCAGAAGGTCGCGGAACCCCTCATCCCCCTGGGCCTGTTCCGCTCGGTCCCGCTGTCCGCAGGCGTCGTGTTGATGGTCCTGATGGCGATCGCCTTCATGGGCGGCCTGTTCTTCGTGACGTTCTACTTGCAGAACGTGCACGGCATGAGCCCCATCGACGCCGGTCTCCACCTCCTCCCGCTCACCGGCATGATGATCGTCGGCTCCCCGCTGGCCGGCGCGGCGATCACCAAGCTCGGCCCGCGCATCCCGCTGGCCGGCGGCATGGCGGCCACCGCGATCGCCATGTTCGGCATGTCCACCCTCACCTCGGACACCGGCAGCGCGGTCATGTCGATCTGGTTCGCCCTGCTGGGCCTCGGCCTCGCCCCGGTGATGGTCGGCGCCACCGAGGTCATCGTGGGCAACGCGCCCATGGAGCTCTCCGGCGTCGCCGGCGGTCTCCAGCAGGCCGCGATGCAGATCGGCGGCAGCCTCGGTACGGCCGTCCTCGGCGCCGTCATGGCGTCCCGCGTCGACAGCGACCTGCCCGGCAACTGGGCGGACGCGGGCCTGCCCAAGCTCACCCAGCCCCAACTGGACGCCGCCGCCGAAGCGGTACAGGTCGGCGTCGCCCCGGTCGCCAAGGGCACCCCGGAGGCGATCGCCGCGAAGATCACGCAGGTCGCCCACGACACGTTCATCTCCGGCATGAGCCTGGCCTGCCTCGTCGCCGCCGGCGTAGCGGTGGTCGCGGTGTTCGTCGCACTCCTCACCAAGCGCGGCGAGAACGTGGAGGCGGGCGCGGGCGCGGCGCACATCTAACCCATTTCCAGGCCGAGTTCGCCTATCAGGGTGACTCCGCTAAAGATTCCTGGCACCCGGCCCGCGCCGCAGGTCACAGTGGGTCAAGTCCTCCGCAGGGCAGGGAGGACGAGTGGTCTGCGGCGCGCTGCCGGAGGGGGGCAGCGCGCAAGCAGGCTTTTTTCGTGCGTACGGGGGTATTCGTCTGGTGACCGAACTGGCATGAACGCCCAGGGAGTTGACGATGACGGGCTTCGGAAACGGAAAGCAACGGACCGGGCCGGACCGCGCGACGCTCGGCATTGTCGGACTGGTCTGCGCGGTCGCGGGCTTCTTCACCCTGGGGATCGTCCTCGGCCCGATCGCGGTGATCTGCGGCTGGCTGGCCATGGGCCGCAGGTGGACGGGCTCACGCCGGGCGATGGCCCTGGTGGCCCTGGTCCTGGGCGCGATAGACACGGTGGCCGCGGTTCTATGGACGTTTTTCTGAACCGGGGCTGACCAGACTCGGCACCTCTGACAGCGCCGCCACCTGCGCCCGCAGCGCCCGCACCTCCTCCGTCAGCGCCTCGATGGCCTCCGTCTGCCGCCGCTCCTCCACGTCGTCCTTCTCGAACCGGGCGATGAACCACGTGGCGATGTTCGCGGTGACGACACCGAGCAGCGCGATACCGGACAGCATCAGCCCGACGGCGATCATCCGCCCCAGCCCGGTGGTCGGCGCGTGGTCCCCGTACCCCACGGTCGTCATGGTCGTGAACGACCACCACACGGCGTCACCCAGCGTCCGGATGTTCCCGTGGGGCGAGTCCCGTTCCACGGACAGCACCGCGAGCGAGCCGAACATCAGCAGCCCGATCACCGCGCCGGCGACATACGTCGTCAGCTGGATCTGCGAGGCCATCCGCGCCCGCCGCCCGACGAGTATCAGCGTCGACACCATGCGCAGCAGCCGCAGCGGCTGAAGCATCGGCAGCACCACCGCACACAGGTCCATCCAGTGCGTCCGCACGAACCGCCGCCGGTCCCGGGACATCGCGAGCCGCATCAGATAGTCGGCGGCGAACGCCCCCCACACCACCCACTCGACCCCCGTGCACACCGTCGTCAGACGATGCCCGGCGGTCGAGTCCACGATCGGCACGGCATAGGCCACGGCAAACGCAACGGCGAGCGCCAGCAACGGCCGCTGAGTCCGCTGCTCCCAACGGGCTTGCGCCGATTGTTGCTTCATGACGGCATGTTAGGTGGCGGGGAGCACCCCGATGGGCGCCCCGAAGGGGCCGCCCTTCAGGGGCGCGGGGAACTGCGCGACCAGCCCCCACGCACCCGCACCCGACAAACGACTACGCGTCTCCGCCCGCCGCACCCGGATCAGCCGAAGCCACATCCAGCAACTGATACCGATCGATCGCCTGCTTCAACACAGACCGATCAACCTTCCCCTCCCGCGCCAACTCCGTCAGCACAGCCACCACAATCGACTGCGCGTCAATGTGGAAGAACCGCCGAGCCGCCCCCCGCGTGTCCGCGAACCCGAACCCATCAGCCCCCAACGACTGATAAGTCCCGGGCACCCACCGAGCGATTTGATCAGGAACCGACCGCATCCAGTCCGAAACGGCCACGAACGGCCCCTCCGCCCCGCTCAACTTCCGCGTGACATAAGGAACCTGCTGCTCCTCCTCGGGATGCAGCAAGTTGTGCCGCTCCACCTCGACCGCCTCGCGCCGCAGCTCGTTCCAGGAGGTCGCGGACCACACATCGGCCCGCACGTTCCAGTCCTCGGCAAGGATCCGCTGCGCCTCGATCGCCCACGGCACAGCCACACCCGACGCCATGATCTGCGCCGGAACCGTCCCCGCCGCACCCTGACTGATGCGGTGGACGCCCTTGAGGATGCCCTCCACATCGACGTCCGCAGGCTCGGCCGGGTGCTGGATCGGCTCGTTGTAGACGGTGAGGTAGTAGAAGACGTCCTCACTGTCCGGCCCGTACATCCGCCGCAGCCCGTCCTGCACGATGTACGCGATCTCGTACGAATACGCCGGGTCGTAGGCGACACACCCCGGGTTGGTCGACGCCAGCAACTGCGAGTGGCCGTCCGCGTGTTGCAGACCCTCGCCGGTCAGAGTCGTACGACCCGCGGTCGCGCCCAGCACGAAACCGCGCGCCAACTGGTCGGCCATCTGCCAGAACTGGTCACCGGTGCGCTGGAAACCGAACATCGAGTAGAAGACGTAGACCGGGATGAGCGGCTCGCCGTGCGTCGCGTAGGCGGAACCCGCCGCGATCAGCGAGGCGGTGCAGCCCGCCTCCGAGATGCCGTCGTGCAGCATCTGCCCGGTCGGTGACTCCTTGTACGCGAGCAGCAGTTCGCGGTCCACCGACTCGTACTGCTGGCCGAGCGGGTTGTAGATCTTCGCGCTCGGGAAGAACGAGTCCATACCGAACGTGCGGTACTCGTCCGGCGCGATCAGCACGAACCGCCTGCCGATCTCCTTGTCCCGCATGAGGTCCTTGAGCAGCCGTACGAACGCCATGGTGGTGGCGATCGACTGCTGCCCTGACCCCTTCTTCACACTCGCGTACGTCTTGTCCTCGGGCAGGACCAGCGGCTTCGAGCGGACGACACGCGTCGGGACGTAGCCGCCCAGCGCGTTGCGCCGGTCGTGCATGTACTGGATCTCCTCCGAGTTCCGGCCCGGGTGGAAGTACGGCGGCGCGCCGGACTCCAGCTCCTGGTCGGTGATCGGCAGGTGCAGCCGGTCGCGGAAGCCCTTGAGGTCGGCGACCGTCAGCTTCTTCATCTGGTGCGTGGCGTTGCGGCCCTCGAAGTTGGGGCCCAGCGTCCAGCCCTTGACCGTCTGGGCGAGGACGACGGTCGGCTGGCCCCGGTGCTGCTTGGCCGCCTCGAAGGCCGCGTACACCTTCTGGTGGTCGTGCCCGCCGCGCCCCAGGTGCAGGATCTGGTCGTCGGTCATGTTCTCGACCATCGCGCGCAGCCGGTGATCGTGCCCGAAGAAGTGCTCGCGGATGTACGCGCCGGTCTCCGTCGCGTACGTCTGGAACTGGCCGTCCGGCGTGGTGTTGAGCTGGTTCACCAGCACGCCGTCGCGGTCCTGGGCCAGCAGCGGGTCCCAGGTGCGGTCCCAGACCAGCTTGATGACGTTCCAGCCGGCGCCCCGGAACTGCGACTCCAGCTCCTGGATGATCTTGCCGTTGCCGCGCACCGGGCCGTCGAGCCGCTGGAGGTTGCAGTTGACGACGAACGTCAGGTTGTCCAGGCCCTCGCGCGCAGCGATCGACAGCTGGCCGAGCGACTCCGGCTCGTCCATCTCGCCGTCGCCGAGGAACGCCCACACGTGTGACCTGGAGGTGTCCGCGATCCCGCGCGCCTCCATGTAACGGTTCATCCGCGCCTGGAAGATCGCGCCGAGCGGGCCCAGGCCCATGGACACGGTCGGGAACTCCCAGAAGTCCGGCATCGACCGAGGGTGCGGGTACGAGGACAGTCCGTACGGCGCCTTCGACTTCTCCTGGCGGAACGCGTCCAGCTGCTGCTCGCTGAGCCGGTCCAGGAGGAACGCGCGGGCGTAGATGCCCGGCGAGGCGTGCCCCTGGAAGAAGATCTGGTCGCCGCCGTCGCCCTGGTCCTTGCCCCGGAAGAAGTGGTTGAAGCCCACGTCGTAGAGGGAGGCGGAGGAGGCGAACGTGGCGATGTGGCCGCCGACGCCGATGCCGGGACGCTGGGCCCTGGACACCATCACGGCCGCGTTCCAGCGGGTGGCGTTCAGGATCCGGCGCTCGATCTCCTCGTTGCCGGGGAAGAACGGCTCGTCCTTGGTGGCGATGGTGTTGACGTAGTCCGTGCTGCGCATCTCGGGCACGGCGACGCGCTTCTCGCGGGCCCGCTCGATCAGCCGGAGCATCAGATAGCGGGCCCGCTCACGGCCGCGCTGGTCCACGGCGGCGTCGAGCGAGTCGAGCCACTCCTGGGTCTCTTCGGGATCGAAGTCAGGAACCTGACTCGGAAGGCCGCCAATGATGATCGGATTGCGATCGGATCCGGAAGCCACGCTGTTCCTTACCTGTCAGAGGGAGCTGGGTGAGGGGGCTGCACCGTTCCCCATGGTCTACCGCAGGGCGGTAATCGTCATCTCTACCGTGAGGTAACCGTGACTCGTTTAGCAAAGTCATTCGAGTCGCGTACCCTCGAAGGGTTCTCAAACGTGCAAACCGGGCAGAACGCTGTGGTGTACGTCACCAGCGGTCGCGATAGCGTGCCTGGAGTTGCGGCGACACGGCCAGGATCGTCACCGTTTCGGCGTTCCGAATCGCCGGGTACTTGCGCGATCCGGCCCGTCCGTGTGGACTACGGCCAATGCTTCGCGCACGCGCGATGCTGGACATTCATCAAGACATGATCAGGAGGCAACCCGTGAGCGCGACCGCGGACCACGCGGAGGAGCGGACGAACCCTGCCGTCAGGCTGGGGTTCCAGCCCGAGCAGGTGGTCCAGGAGATCGGCTACGACGACGACGTAGACCAGGAACTCCGCGAGGCCATTGAAGAAGTCATCGGCAGCGACCTGGTGGACGAGGACTACGACGACGTCGCCGATGCCGTGGTGCTGTGGTTCCGCGACGAGGACGGCGACCTGACCGACGTGCTGGTGGACGCCATCTCGTACGTCGAGGAGGGCGGCTCGATCCTGCTGCTGACGCCGAAGACCGGCCGTGACGGCTACGTCGAGCCCAGCGACATCTCGGAAGCCGCCACGACCGCGGGCCTTTCCGCGGCCAAGAGCGTCAGCGTGGGCAAGGACTGGAGTGGCAGCCGGCTGGTGACGCCCAAGGCAGCCAAGTCCAAGAGGTAGGCCCCGGAGGTACCTCGATCGTTGAACCCCGGACGGGCTGGCCACGCCAGCCCGTCCGTCCGCATGCGGTGATCGCTGCGTAGGGTGGGTCGGCGGGTGGACTCACCCGAACAGCCCCACCGAAGGGATGCAGGACGACATGGCGATCCAGGTCGGCGACAAGGCCCCCGATTTCGAGCTCAAGGACAACCACGGCGCCACCGTGAAGCTGTCCGACTTCCGGGGCGAGAAGAACGTGGTGCTGCTCTTCTACCCCTTCGCCTTCACCGGCGTCTGCACCGGCGAACTGTGCTCCCTGCGCGACAACCTGCCGCAGTTCACCGACCGCGACACCCAACTCCTCGCGGTCTCCAACGACTCCATCCACACCCTGCGCGTCTTCGCCGAGCAGGAGGGCCTGGAATACCCGCTGCTCTCCGACTTCTGGCCGCACGGCAACACTTCGCGCGCGTACGGCGTCTTCGACGAGGACAAGGGTTGCGCGGTGCGCGGGACCTTCATCATCGACAAGGAGGGCGTCGTGCGCTGGACGGTCATCAACGGCCTGCCGGACGCGCGCGACCTGGGCGAGTACGTGAAGGCGCTCGACACCCTGTGATTGTTAGGTTCCAGGGCCTGCGAGGGTCGGGAACCCGTCACTAGGATCGAGACGTTGATCCGATACCGACGCACTACGGGGCATCCCCGCCCCTGGACACCAATGGAGGACTCGTGGGAGTCAGCCTCAGCAAGGGCGGCAACGTTTCACTGACCAAGGAGGCCCCGGGCCTGACCGCGGTCATCGTCGGTCTGGGGTGGGACGTCCGCACCACCACCGGTACCGACTTCGACCTCGACGCCAGCGCACTGCTGCTGAACGGCGCGGGCAAGGTCGCCAGCGACGCCAACTTCGTCTTCTTCAACAACCTGAAGAGCCCCGACGGCTCCGTCGAGCACACCGGTGACAACACCACCGGTGAGGGCGAGGGCGACGACGAGGCGATCAAGGTGAACCTCGCGGCGGTCCCGGCCGACGTCGACAAGATCACCTTCCCGGTCTCGATCTACGACGCCGAGAACCGCCAGCAGTCCTTCGGCCAGGTCCGCAACGCGTTCATCCGCGTGGTGAACCAGGCGGGCGGCGCCGAGATCGCCCGCTACGACCTCTCAGAGGACGCCTCGACCGAGACCGCCATGGTCTTCGGCGAGCTCTACCGCAACGGCGCGGAGTGGAAGTTCCGCGCCATCGGCCAGGGCTACGCCTCGGGCCTGCGCGGCATCGCCCAGGACTTCGGCGTCAACGTCTGACGCCCGAAGTCTGACGTACGGAGGCTTCACCGCCCGGGCGCCGCACGGTTCGCGTGCGGCGTCCGGGGGTCCCCCGCTGGGGGAGCGCACGACAACCAAAGAAGCATCACCTCGGGGAGGACCAGCACTATGGGCGTCACGCTCGCCAAGGGGGGCAACGTCTCCCTGTCCAAGGCCGCACCGAACCTCACGAACGTACTGATCGGGCTCGGCTGGGACGCACGCTCCACCACCGGAGCCGACTTCGACCTGGACGCCAGCGCGCTGCTGTGCGCCGGCGGGCGGGTGATGGGGGACGAGTGGTTCATCTTCTACAACCAACTCAAGAGCCCGGACGGCTCGGTGGAGCACACCGGCGACAACCTCACGGGTGAGGGCGAGGGCGACGACGAGTCGATCCTGGTCGACCTCCCGAAGGTGCCGGCCACCTGCGACAAGATCATCTTCCCGGTCTCCATCCACGACGCCGACAACCGCGGCCAGACCTTCGGCCAGGTCAGCAACGCGTTCATCCGCGTCGTCAACCAGGCCGACGGCCAGGAACTCGCCCGCTACGACCTCTCCGAGGACGCCTCCACCGAAACGGCCATGATCTTCGGCGAGCTCTACCGCTACCAGGGCGAGTGGAAGTTCAGGGCGGTGGGGCAGGGGTACGCGTCCGGACTGCGGGGCATCGCGATGGACTTCGGGGTCAACGTCTCGTAAAGGCGTTGTCCACACCGGCTGTCCCGGTCGGCGGGGTCTCCCTTTAGACTCAGTGCTCGACGTCAAATTTTAAGTAAAGCCGAGTGCGGCGCGGGGGGAGAACCTCCCCCAGACTTCGTCTGGGGGACCCCCAACACACGATTGGGTAGCCAGTGCTTCTGAAAACCTTCGGCTGGTCGTTCGCGGTCACCGCGCTCGGCCTCGTCGCAGCGGCGTTCTACGGGGGGTGGGAAGCCTTCGGCATCGTGGCGATCCTGGCCGTCCTGGAGATCTCGCTGTCCTTCGACAACGCGGTGGTCAACGCCGGGATCCTGAAGAAGATGTCCGCCTTCTGGCAGAAGATCTTCCTCACGGTGGGTGTCCTGATCGCCGTCTTCGGCATGCGGCTGGTGTTCCCCGTCGTCATCGTCGCCGTCACCGCCAAGAAGAATCCCATCGACGCGGTCAACCTGGCGCTGACCGACAAGGACCAGTACCAGCAGCTGGTCACCGACGCCCACCCGGCGATCGCGGCCTTCGGCGGCATGTTCCTGCTGATGATCTTCCTGGACTTCATCTTCGAGGACCGGGACATCCAGTGGCTGCGCTGGATCGAGCGCCCGCTGGCCAAGCTGGGCAAGGTCGACATGCTGTCGGTCTGCATCGCGCTGATCGCCCTGCTGGTCACGTCGATGACCTTCGCGGTCCACGCCCACCAGCACGGCGGCGCCCACGCGGACAAGGCCCAGACGGTTCTGATCTCCGGCATCGCGGGCCTGATCACGTACATGATCGTCGGCGGACTCTCCGGCTACTTCGAGGACAAGCTCGAAGAAGAGGAGGAGCGGGAGCACGAGGAGCAGGAAGAGGCCGCGCGCACCGGCAAGCAGCGCTCGGCGGTAGTCCTCGCCGGCCAGGCCGCGTTCTTCATGTTCCTGTACCTCGAAGTCCTGGACGCCTCGTTCTCCTTCGACGGAGTGATCGGCGCGTTCGCCATCACCAACGACATCGTGCTGATGGCACTGGGCCTGGGCATCGGCGCGATGTACGTCCGCTCCCTGACGGTCTACCTGGTCCGCCAGGGCACGCTCGACGACTACGTCTACCTGGAGCACGGCGCCCACTACGCGATCGGCGCCCTGGCCGTGATCCTCATGGTCACCATCCAGTACCAGATCAACGAGGTCATCACCGGCCTGGTCGGCGTCGTCCTGATCGGCTGGTCCTTCTGGTCCTCGGTCCGCCGGAACAACGCCCTCGCGGAAGCCGAGGGAAAAGCCGGCTCGGACGAGAAGACTGAGGTCCCGTCCGGGGTGTGACAAGCTCCCCGGTAAGGGAACGCTCTGTTCGGGGCGGCGGCCGGAGGACATGCCCTCGGTTCGCCGCCCCGACGGCTTTGTCATGCGGAATGCGGAACGCAGAAGTGGACGTGGGGGCGGGACATGGGCTTCTTCGACGGGATCTGGCGGCGTGAGATCGACTTCGACTCGGGCAGCGCGGCCAGCAACGCGATCGAACTGACCAAACGGCACCACCAGGTCTCGCTCACCAAGCAGGGCGCGGCCACCGGCAACCTCCGCGTCAACCTCACCTGGCGGATGCGGACCTCCGACATCGGCGGCCCCCAGCGGGACAGCCTGCTGCGGCACCCCTTCAAGGCGCTGAAGCCGCCGGAGGTCATGGGCCACAGCCAGAGCATGGTCAACGTCGACCTCGACCTGGGCTGCCTGTACGAGCTCATGGACGGCACCAAGGGCGTCGTCCAGCCACTCGGCGGCCTCCTCGGCGACGTCAACTCACCGCCGTACGTGAAACTCAGCGGCGACGACCGCTTCGGCTCCGCGTCCGGCGAGACGATGTACGTCAACCTCGACCACCGCGACCAGATCAAGCGCCTCCTGGTCTTCGTCTACATCTACGACCAGACCCCGGCCTTCGACCGCACCCACGCGATCGTCACCCTGTACCCCAGCAACGGCCCCCGCATCGAGATAGGCCTCGACGAACGACACCCCCAGGCCCGCTCCTGCGCGGTCGTGATGATCGAGAACGTCAAGGGCGAACTGGTCGTCCGCCGCGAGGTGAAGTTCGTGTACGGCTTCCAGGCAGAACTGGACCGGTTGTACGGGTGGGGACTGCAGTGGGGGCGGGGTTACAAGACGAAGGTCGAGCGCTGAAGCGCCCCGCAGGGGCAGCTTCAGGGGCGCGGGGAACTGCGCGCCCAGCCCCCACCGGGCCGGCAGTCAAAACTCAACGCACCCATCCTCAGATGAACTGCGGCCCCTGAGGAGGCAACCGAAAATCCGGATCCGGCGCAGTAGCCACAGGCACCGGCTGCGGATACCCGTACGTCCCCGCCGGAGCCGCCTGCGGGTACCCGTACGCGGGCTGAGTCGCCGGCTCCTGCGGATACCCGTACGCGGGCTGCACGGGGACGGGGACCGCCGTCGGCTGCTCCGGAGGCAACGGCTGGGAGGTCTCGGGGGGCGCCTCCGCCGATTCGTCGACCGTGATGCCGAAGTCCATGGCCAGGCCGCGCAGCCCGTTCGCGTAGCCCTCGCCGAGCGCGCGGAACTTCCAGCCCTCACCCCGGCGGTACAGCTCGCCGCAGATCAGCGCGGTCTCCTCGCCGGTCTCCGGCTTGATGTCGAAATACAGCAGCGGTTCACCCTCGGCGACGGCCGCGTCGTACAGCAGGATGCGCAGGTCCCGTACGCGGTCGAAGGTCTTGTCCTCCGCCGAAGCGACCACCAGAATCCGGCTGACTTCGGGCTCGACACCGGTGAGATCTGTCTGGATCGTGTCGGTGGGGCCTTCGGCGACACGCTTCTTGCCGAGCCGCCAGACCTTCCCGGAGGGGTGCCGGGGCTGGTTGTAGAAGACGAAGTCCTCGTCGGAACGCACCCGACCGGTGGGGCCGAGGAGCAGCGCCGAGGCATCCACGTCCGGGACCCCCTGCCCGGGCGTCCAGCGCAGCACGGCACGTACCGTGGTGGCCTCCAGCGGGACGTTCGACCCCTTCAGCATCGCGTGCGTCATGCGGTCATCCTGCCTTCTCGGTCCTGGTCACGACAACGTGGGGGTTCGGACACCGACACGGCCGAGTTACCTGAAGTTCATGCCTGGCGGGAACTCCTGACATGGATTTGTACGTACTATTACCGGCCACCTATCGAAAATATTCACGAGCCACATCGTCACCACGGGGGAGCTTTATGCGTCATTTCGGGCACATTGCCCCTGAGGTGCGGCAGCGCCTCTTCTTCCAGGAGCCGTGCGAGTTCGACGCGGATTCCCCGGCCCGGCTGCTCGCCGCGGCCCTGGGCGCCACGCTCTACAGCCCGGCCACCCGGCCCCACCTCGCCGACGACGTCGTCAAGCTGGCGGCACGCGGCGTGGTGTCGATGGTGCTCTGCCTGGAGGACTCGATCGGCGACGAGGACGTCCCGGCCGCCGAGGAGAACCTGGTCCGGCAGTTCACCGACCTGGCCGCCCGCGCGGACGTGGAGCTCCCGCTGCTGTTCGTCCGGGTCCGCGTGCCCGAGCAGATCCCCGATCTCGTACGCCGCATGGGCCCGGCCGTGACACTCCTCTCCGGCTTCGTGATGCCGAAGTTCACCGAGGAGAGCGGCACCCCCTTCCTGGAGGCGCTGGCCTCCGCGGAGGCGGCGAGCGGCCACCGCCTGTTCGGCATGCCGGTCCTGGAATCGCCCGAGCTGCTCTACCGCGAGTCGCGCGTCGAGACCCTGGAGGGCATCTCCCGCGCCGTCGACAAGTACCGCGACCGCGTCCTGGCCCTCCGCCTCGGCGTCACCGACTTCTGCTCCTCCTACGGTCTGCGCCGGGCCTCCGACATGACGGCCTACGACGTCCAGATCGTCGCCTCCGTGATCGCCGACGTGGTGAACATGCTGGGCCGCGCCGACGGCACCGGCTTCACCGTGACCGGCCCGGTGTGGGAGTACTTCCGCGTCCAGGAGCGCATGTTCAAGCCGCAGCTGCGCCGCAGCCCCTTCCTGGAGGGCCAGGCCGAGGAGTTGCGCGAGGCGCTGATCGAGCACGCCATGGACGGGCTGCTGCGCGAGATCGCCCTCGACCAGGCCAACGGGCTGCTGGGCAAGACCTGCATCCACCCCACGCACGTACTGCCCGTGCACGCGCTGTCCGTGGTCAGCCACGAGGAGTTCTGCGACGCGCAGGACATCCTGCGGCCGGAGCGGGGCGGCGGGGGCGTGCTGCGCTCGGCGTACACGAACAAGATGAACGAGGTGAAGCCGCACCGCGCCTGGGCCGAGCGGACCATGCTGCGGGCCGAGATCTTCGGGGTCGCACGCGAGGACGTCGGCTTCGTGGAGCTGCTCGCCGCCGGAATCCCCGGCTGAATCGCAAGGGACGTATGAACAAGGCAGTGAACGACGGGGTCTGGTCGGGCAGTTGGGTCGCGGAGCGGCTCGGTGTCGGGCTGGTCGGCGACCCCGAGCTGACCGACCTCCTGGGACTCGCGCTCCGCCGCAACCCCAAGCGGGCCCACCTGCTGGTGTCGAACGTGCTCGGCAAGCACGTCCCCCAGTCGCCGTCGATCGTCTACGGCTACGGCTTCACCCTGGGGCGGCGGGTTCGCGAGCTGCTGGGCGCGGAGGAGTCCGCCCGGGCGGTGGTCCTCGGCTACGCGGAGACGGCGACGGGCCTGGGCCACGCGGTGGCCGACGGCATCGCGGTCGCCCCCTACCTCCACTCCACCCGCCGTCCGGTACCCGGCGTCGCCACGGCGGGCGGCTTCGAGGAGTCCCACTCCCACGCGACGTCCCACCTCCTGCTGCCCGAGGACCCTGAACTCCTTGCGGGCGAGGGCCCGTTGGTCCTGGTGGACGACGAGTTCTCCACCGGCAACACGGTCCTGAACACGATCCGCGACCTGCACGAGCGGTATCCGCGGGACCGGTATGTGGTCGTCGCCCTGGTCGACATGCGCTCGGCGGCGGACGCGGGCCGTCTGGACCAGTTCGCGGCGGAGATAGGCGCGAGGGTCGACCTGGTGGCAGCGGCATCGGGCACGGTTCGCCTGCCGGCGGGGGTGCTGGAGAAGGGGCAGGAGTTGGTGGCGCGGTACGAGACGGAGGGTGCCGGGGCGGGTAGTCGGTCGTCTGCGGCGCCGTCCGGGCTGGCCGCGCAGTTCCCCGCGCCCCTAAAAACGAACCTGGACGCCAATCCCCTAGGGGCGCGGGGAACTGCGCGCCCAGCCCCCACCGGCCCGCAGTCGACCCACAACCGAATCACCCGAGTCGAACTCCGCTGGCCCCACAACCTCCCCGACGGCGGAAGACACGGCTTCACCCCCCAACATCGAATACGCCTGGAACACGCCCTCCCGGCAATGGCAGCCCGCCTCGCAGAGGCGCTCCCCGCCGACGCCCACCGCGTGCACACCCTCGGTTTCGAAGAGCTGATGTACGCCCCGTTGAGGCTGGCCCGTGAGCTGGAGCAGGTCGTCGATGCCGACGTGACCTACTCCACCACCACCCGCTCACCCGTCCTCGCGGTGGACGACCCGGGCTACGCGATCCGCACCCGCCTCACCTTCCCGGCCCACGACAACCCCGCCGACGGCCCCGGCGACCGCTACGCCTACAACATCGCGGGCGCCGGCTTCGACGCCGTGGTCGCGATCATCGACTCCCGCGCGGACACCCCCGAACTGCACGGCCTGCTCGCCCAGTTGGCCGCGCACACCCCGCACGTCATCCTCGCGGTCGTCCCCTCGTACGTCCCCGAAAGGCCCCCCATGCTGCCCGAGCCCCTCCGCGGCCCCGCCTTCTCCTCGTACGCGCCCGAAGAGGTCGGCTGGCTGCTCCAGGACCTCTCGGACGTGACGCTGGAGGCGCCGGTCGAGGAGCGCGAGGAGGCCATCCAGAGCGGCGGGGCGCACTACGCGGAGTCGCTGCCGGTGGAGTACCAGCCGAGCGAGCAGTACCAGGAGCTGTTCCACACCGCGCTGGACGAGGCGGCGGGCCGACTCGCGCTGGCCGTCGGCGCCGTGACCGAACTCGTCCTCGCCGAGCGCTCACCGCACCCCGTGCTCGTCTCGCTCGCCCGCGCCGGCACCCCCGTCGGCGTTCTGATGCGCCGCTGGGCCCAGCACCGGCACGGTCTCGACCTGCCGCACTACGCCGTGTCGATCGTGCGCGGCCGAGGCATCGACGCCAACGCGCTGCGCTATCTCGCCGCCCACCACGACCCCGCCGACGTCGTGTTCGTCGACGGCTGGACAGGCAAGGGCGCCATCACCCGCGAACTCGCCGACGCGATCAGGGAGTTCGAGGAGTCCGACGGCATCACCGGCTTCGACCCGGAGATCGCGGTGCTCGCCGACCCCGGTTCCTGCGTGAAGACGTACGGCACCCGCGAGGACTTCCTCATCCCCTCCGCCTGCCTCAACTCGACCGTGTCGGGGCTGATTTCGCGTACGGTCCTGCGCTCGGACCTGGTCGGCCCGCACGACTTCCACGGCGCGAAGTTCTACCGCGAACTCGCCGGCGTGGACGTCTCGGTGGACTTCCTGGACGCCGTGGCCGCACGCTTCCCGGAAGTCACGGACGCCGTGGCGACACTCGCCAAGGAACTGCTGGCCGCCGACCGGACACCGACCTGGGAGGGTTGGGCGGCAGTTGAACGGATCAGCGAGGAGTACGGCATCCACGACGTGAACCTCGTCAAGCCCGGCGTCGGCGAGACCACCCGGGTGCTGCTGCGCCGGGTGCCCTGGAAGATCCTCGCGCGGGCCGGTGCGGGTGCCGACCTCGACCACGTCAGGCTGCTCGCCGAGCAGAGGGGCGTGCCCGTCGAGGAGGTGGCCGAACTGCCGTACACCTGCGTGGGGTTGATCCACCCCAAGTACACGCGGGGTGCCACGGGCGCTGACGGCAAGGCGGTGGCGGTCTGATGCCGGTACTCGTCGCGAGCGACCTCGACCGTACGCTCATCTACTCCTCGGCCGCCCTCGCGCTGACCATGCCGGACGCGCGGGCGCCCCGGCTGCTCTGCGTGGAGGTGCACGAGAGCAGGCCGCTGTCCTTCATGACGGAGACGGCGGCCGGACTCCTCACCGAAATCGGCGAACTCGGTGACGCGGCCGTCTTCGTGCCGACCACCACCCGCACCCGCAAGCAGTACCAGCGCATCAACCTGCCAGGCCCGGAGCCGAAGTTCGCGATCTGTGCCAACGGCGGCCATCTCCTCGTGGACGGTGTCACCGACGAGGACTGGCACGCCCGGGTACAGGCGAAGCTGGCCGCCGAGTGCGCGCCGCTGGAGGAGGTGCGGGACCATCTCGCCACCTCCGCAGATCCGGCGTGGGTGCGCAAGCACCGCGTCGCCGAGGACCTCTTCGCCTACCTCGTCGTCGAGCGCGAACTGCTCCCCGAGGAATGGGTGAAGGAGCTCGCGGTGTGGGCGGAGAACCGCGGCTGGACCGTGTCCTTGCAGGGCCGCAAGATCTACGCCGTACCGAAGCCCCTCACCAAGAGCGCGGCCATGCGCGAGGTGGCCCACCGAACGGGTGCCACCCTGGCCCTCGCAGCCGGCGACTCCCTACTGGACGCCGACCTCCTGCTGGCAGCAGACAAGGCTTGGCGCCCAGGCCACGGAGAGTTGGCGGACGAGGCCTGGACGGCCCCCAACGTCACGGCTCTACCGGAGCGGGGCGTGCTGGCGGGCGAACGGATCCTCCGAGAGTTCCTGAGGGCGGCCCGCACAACAACCCCCTAGGGGCAACCCCCAGGGGCGCGGGGAACTGCGCGACCAGCCACGACGCACCCGCAGCCAACAACGCAACGCACCCACTCTGCCTAGCCGCAGCACCCGCCACCACAACAACCGCCCCCGCCACCAGCTCCGGTCGCGGGGGCGGAGGACGTACCGCCCACCGCAACAGCCGACAGAAGCTTCACCGTGTCGGAGTGCCCCGCAGGGCAGTCCGCCGGCGCGGAGGACTCCGCCATCGGCCGACTCAGTTCGAACGTGGATCCACAGGTGCGGCAGCGGTACTCGTAGCGGGGCATGAGGACAGGCTAACGGGAGCGACCGTGTAGGAGATCCGTCAAGGGGCCAGGGGCCGTAGCCCCGGGGCATACAGGCCACGGGATTCTCTGACGCGTCCTCACTGCGGCCTCACAGGAACTTCTTTGCCCAGTCATAGCCTGGCGATGATCCGCCCTTTGTTTCGGGCGTGCATTTTTGACCCCGCGCCACCAAACGCTTTGGATTTAATTTCCATCCGGGTGTGCATATGAGCTCAGCGATCAATTTTCGTCGTAATTGATCAGATTTGGCGGCCTGAAATGTGCCTAGACTGTGAAGATCCCGGCGGGTATCTCTTGTGTGATTTTGGGCGCCGCCTGCACCCTGACATACCAGAGGAGTCCCGTGACGACCAGTCGCATAGGCCATTTCCGGAGAAGACCCAACGGCAGACCCCTGTCGGTCTCACCTCGACAGGTGGCAACGGCCACGACACTGGTGCTGTTGCTTGTCGCCGAAGCGGCCGTAACGCTCTCGACCACTGGACAAGCCTTCGCCGTCCCCGCTCACAAGGCGCCCACCACCTCGGCGGCGAAGTCCCGCGCCGCCTCTGCCGGGCCGCTCTCGGCTCCTGACGCGGCGTCGGCATTCGCCACCGCCCGACTGCGTAAACGTAAGGTCGAAATTCTCGACCAGCTCACGGCCAAGACCACCACTTGGGCAAATTCGAATGGCACGGTGACCACCCGGTCATATGCGGCGCCGATTCGCTTCCAGCGAGCCGGAAAATGGGTTGACGTCGATACGACCCTGCATATGAATGCCGATGGCGCTGTGACGCCCAAGGCCCAGCAGAATGGCCTGGTTCTCGCGCCCGGTGGCAAGAATGCCGTGCTCGCCGGCATGGGAGCGGGCAAGCACCGGCTGGCGGTCGGCTGGAAGGGCACGCTTCCCAAGCCGTCCCTCAAGGGCACCACCGCCACCTACGCGAACGTCACACCGGGCGCCGATGTGACCGTAGAAGCGACGCGGACCGGCTTCGAGGAGAACGTGATCCTCAAGTCGCGCCCCAAGACCGGTTACACGGTGACCATTCCCGTGTCCGCGAAGGGGCTCACGGCCAAGCAGCGCAAGAACGGCTCGATCACCTTCACCGACGCCCACCACAAGGTCGTCGGCACCATACCGGCGCCGGTGATGTGGGACGCCCAGGTCGACGCGAAGTCCCTGGAGCACCCGCACCGCGCCCGGGTGAAGATGACGATGTCCCAGACCGGTGACACGGTGGATCTCACCCTGACCCCGGACGCGAAGTTCCTGGCCGACCCCAACACGCAGTACCCGGTCACGGTGGACCCCTCCACGAGTCTTTCTCCCCTGCTGGACACGTTCGTCGAGAACACCGACACGGCCCCCGAGTACACGTCCACCGACCTGAAACTGGGCACTTACGACAGCGGAACGGACGTCGCCCGCTCGTTCCTGGAGTTCCCGGTCCTCCAGCTCGACAACACGCAGATCCTTTCCTCGTCGCTGAACCTGTACGAGTACTGGGCCGGTGGCTGCGTCCAGTCGCCGTGGGAACTGTGGGAGTCCGGAGAGTCCTCCACGGACACGGTCTGGTCGAACCAGCCGGTCTGGAAGGCGAAGTACGCCACGACCTCCCAGACCAAGGGCTACTCCAGCGACTGCACCACCTCCAGCGCGGAGGGCTGGGTCTCCATCGACCCCTCGACCTTCCTCCAGTACGCCGGTGACAACGGCTACGACGTCGCCTACATGGGCCTGAGGGCGTCCGACGAGACGGACAGCAACAGCTGGAAGCGTTTCTACTCCGCCAACGCCTCCGCCAACGTGCCCTACCTGTCGGTGACCTACAACTCGTACCCGATGCCGTCCGCCCCCACCGTGGCGCCCGGTGTCTCCTCGGTCTCCGGCTCCACCACGACTCTCTACACCAACACGACCACCCCGCAGCTCCAGTCGACCGTCACCGACGCCGACGGCGGCAACGTCATGACCCAGTGGAACGTCTACGACACCACCGGTGGCGCCAACACCAAGGTCATCTCCAACCTCAACGGCAGCTGGACCGCCTCCGGAGGCATCTCCAGCGCCTCCGTCCCGTCCGGAACACTGGTGAACGGCCACACCTACACCGCGTGGCCCTACGGGTACGACGGCTCCCTGTGGTCGCGTCAGACCGTCCCGAACGGACTGGTCTTCACGATCGACACCACCAAGCCAGGCGCGCCGACGGTCGCCTCCACGGACTACCCCTCCGGCGGCTGGGGGAAGGGCGCCGGACAGAGCGGCGCGTTCACCATCACCCCGCCCTCCGGCGGCACGGACACCTCCGGTGTCGTCTGGCAGCTCGACTCCGGGGCCCAGACTCCCGTGGCGACCACCGGCAGCGCCGTGAGCGTCAGCGTCACCCCGGCCGCGGACGGCCCGCACACCCTGACCGTCTCCACCCGCGACAACGCCGGCAACCTGTCCGCGTCGACGGTCTACAGCTTCAACGCGGGCAACGGCGCCGTCACTTCACCCACCGACGGCACGAGGACCGCGCGGCGTGTCACGCTGACCGCCGCCGCGGCGTCGTCGACGTGGCAGTCGGTGAAGTTCCAGTACCGGCGATCCGCGACGGACAGCTGGACGACCATCCCGGTCGGCGACGTGACGTCCGGCGGCAACGCGGTGAGCAGTTGGCCGGTGGCCGTCACGAGCGGTGCCAACTCCCCGCTCGTCTGGGACGTCTCCAGCACCTTGGGCGACGACGGCTCGGTCCAGGTCCGTGCCGAGTTCACGGACACTTCCTCGGCGAGCCACGACACCTCCGCCGTGACCGTCACCCTGGACCGCGGCGCCACCCAGACCGCCGGCGCCGCGGTCGGGCCGGGCACGCTCAACCTGTCGACCGGCAACTACACCCTGTCGGGCCCGGAGACCTCCGTCTTCGGCATGTCGGTCGCCCAGACACTCGATTCCCGTACCCCCCAGGGGACCCCGCCGGCCGGTCAGACCGCGCCGTTCGGGCCCGGCTGGCAACTGGCGGGCGCTTCCGCGACGGCGATGACGGACTTCACCGAGATCCGTCCGGTGACCTCCACCGCCGTGCAACTCGTCGGCTCGGCCGGCTCACAGATCTCGTTCACCAAGACCAGCAGCGGGTGGACCCCGGAGCCCGGCGCCGAGGCGTACACGCTGACCTACAGCAGCTCCGCGGACACCTACACGCTGACCGACACCGCGGGAACGACGACGGTCTTCGCCAAGTCCTCCACCACAGCGGGTGTGTGGGCTGTCGCTTCGTCGAGCCCGGCGGGCAGCGGCACCTCGGTGCGCTACCGCTTCGACGCCGTGACCGGCGGCGGCACCACTTCGATGCGGCTGGCGCGGATGGCCGCGCCCACGTCCGCGATCTCCGACACCAACACGTCCTGCCTCACCCCGACGACGCCGGCGGTGGGCTGCCGGGTCCTGCAACTGAGCTACGCCACCGCGACCACCGCGACGGGCACGACCAGCGGTACGTTCGGCGACTACGCCGGCCAGGTCAACATGATCGTCATGTGGGCCACCGACCCGGCCACGGGTGTGGAGACCTCCAAGGTCGTCACCCAGTACGCGTACGACTCCACCGGTGCCCTCCGTCAGGTGTGGGACCCGCAGATCACGCCCAACCTCGTGACCGCGTACACCTACACCTCGGCCGGCCGGGTGGCCACGCTCACGCCTCCGGGCCAGCTCCCCTGGACGTTCACCTACGGCACCGCGGGCACCAACGGCGACACCAACGCGGGACGCCTGCTGAGCGTCTCCCGCCCGACTCTCACCCCGGGCTCCGCGTCGTCGACCAACGGCACGGCAACCACCACCGTCGTCTACGACGTGCCCCTCACCACCTCGGCGGGTGGCCCCTACGCGATGAGCGCTTCGGACGTGGCCTCCCTGGCCCAGGCCGACGCGCCGACCGACGGCACGGCGATCTTCCCCGCCGACCAGGTGCCCACCTCCAACACCGGATCCGGGAACCTCACCTCCAGCTCCTACGCCCGCGCCACGATCCACTACCTCGATGTCAACGGGCGCGAGTCCAACACCGCTTCCCCCGGTGGGCACATCACCACCACCGACTACGACGCCGTCGGGCACCCCGCTCGCCGGCTCAGCGCCGCCAACCGCGAACTCGCCCTGGCCGCGAGCACCAACACCGAGCTCAACGTGCTCGGACTGGCGGCGATGACCACCGCGCAGCGCGCCGGCCTGCTGTCCTCGGTGAACGTCCTCGACAGCAGCGGCCAGCTCCTGACCGACACCTACGGCCCGCTGCACCAGGTCACTCTGGAGCACGCGTTGGCCGCCTCGGGTACCAGCGCCGCCCGTGCGGCCGGCTCCGTCGTCGCCGCGCGGACACACACCCACAACACCTACGACGAAGGCCGTCCCACCGACGGCTCCGCGAACGCGTCCGGCCTGGCGACCACGTCCGTCACCGGCAGCACCGTCGCGGGCTACGCCACGGACGCGGACACACGTACCACCAAGACCACCTACGACTGGACGCTGGGACAGGAGACCAAGAGCACGGTCGACCCGACGGGCCTGGCGATCGCCACCGCGACGGGGTACAACTCCGCCGGCAAGGTGACCTCCAACTCCCAGCCGTCCTCCACCGGTTCCGACGCCGGCGCCACCACGACCACCTACTACACCGCTACCGGAAGCAGTCCCTGCGGAGGCCACCCCGAGTGGGCCGACATGGTCTGCCAGACCGCCCCCGCCGGCGCCATCACCGGTGGTGGCTCCAACCCGAGCCAGCGGGCCACCACGACGACCATGTACAACCTGTACGGCTTGCCGAGCACGATGACCCAGACCGCCAACGGCGTCACCCGCAGCACCACCGTCACCTACGACGCGGCGGGCCGCAAGAGCACGCTCGCGGTCTCCGGCGGTGTCGGCCAGGCCGTGCAGACGACGACCACGACGTACAACACGAGCAACGGCCTGCAGGCCAAGGTCTCCACGCCGGACGGCGCCTCGGCCACCATGAGTTACGACCAACTCGGCCGTGCGATGTCCTCGACCGACGCGGACGCGAACACCTCCACCGTCCAGTACGACGCCCTGGACCGACCCACGCAGACCAGCGACTCGGCGCCGTCGACCACCACCTACACCTACGACACCGGCAAAGACCCACGCGGTGTGCCGACGACGCAGACCGACTCCAAGGCCGGGGCCTTCAGCGCCACTTATGACGCCGACGGCAACGTGAGCACGGAGTCCCTGCCGGGATCGATCACCCTCAAGATCGCCACGGACGAGACCGGGCAGGCCACCTCCCGCGTCTACACCGACGCGAACGGGAACGTGCTGCTCTCCGACCAGGCGGGGTACTCCGGGACCGGGCTGGAGGTCAGCCGGGCCCAGTCCACCACCGGAGGCCTCGGCGTCAACAACACGTACGCCTACGACGCCGCGGAGCGCCTCTCGGACGTCAGCCAGACCGTCCTCACCACCAGCGCCACCACCGGCGCGACCAGTACCTGCACCACGCGGCACTACGCCTTCGACAAGGACTCCAACCGCACGGGCCTGACCACGGCCGTCGGCGCCGCCAAGGCGGCCTGCCCCACCAGCGGTGGAACCACGGTCAGCCACAGTTACGACAGTGCCGACCGTGTGGTCGACAGCGGTTACACCTACGACGCCCTCGGTCGCACGACCGCCGAGCCGAGTGGGACGACGACCACGTACTACGCCAACGACCTGGCCTATCAGCAGACCTCCGGCACCAGCCGCGTCACCTGGCAGTTGGACCCCCTGGGCCGCAACCGGTCCTACACGTCGGAGACCAACACAGCCGGAAGCTGGACCCAGACCGCGGCCCGCACCAACCACTACGACGGCACCTCGGACTCGCCTTCCTGGACCAGCGAGAGCACGAGCGCGTACACGCGCAACATCAACGACATCGCCGGAGACCTCAGCGCCGTCTACTCCTCGGCGAAGGGCGACATCCTGCTGCAACTCACCAATCTGCACGGTGACGTCAACATCGTGCTGCCCATCAACGACAACGCCACGCCGGTCCTGGTGATGGTGGCCGACGAGTTCGGCAATCCGCTCACCGGTACCAGCACCTCGCGCTATGGCTGGCTGGGCGGCAAGCAGCGGTCCAGCGAGACGCCCTCGGGCGACATCCTCATGGGCGCCCGCCTGTACAACCCGTCACTCGGCCGCTTCCTCCAGACCGACCCGGTCTTCCAGGGATCCGCCACCGCCTACGACTACGTCAACCAGAATCCCACCACGGGCTTCGACCTGGACGGCACCCGGGGCAACCGCAACGGCATCTACTGCTCCCGGTCCGGCCGTTGGAAGACGTGCGACCTGTACCTCAGCGAGTACCGGACCCGGATGCTCATCGACACCATGTGGGACGGTGTCGGAGCGGCCGGCGTGTGCGCGGCGGCGGGTGCGGCGAGCTTCGTCACCTTCGTCGGCGCCGCGGCCGGAGCGGTCTGCGCCGTCATCGGTGCGATCCTGGCGATGAGCGCGTACGCACTCAGCCATATCGATGACGCCGGGCACAACCGCGGTATCTACATCGAGATGTGGTTCTACCACTTCCAGTGGTGGTGGTTCGGATGGCACTACAGGTGGGTCCCGTCCGGGGGATACGTCTGGCATCAGTGATCGTCCGGTCCTGCGGGGCGGGGGTGCGTCCCCCGCCCCGCAGGGCTCCGTTCCGGCGTTGATGGGAGGAGTGCAGATGGACAGTGCGACGACGCTCGTGCTGTGGATCGTTTTGGCCATGCTGGTCGCCGTGGGGGTGGCCGGCGGGGTCGGTCTGGTACGGGACCGGGAGGCGCCGCCCGCTGCCGCGGGCCTGCGCAATCCCCGTCTGGTGCAGACGGTGGTGGGCCTGTGGGGACTGCTGACGATCCTGCCCAGGCTGCTCGGTGTCGCCCCCGCGGTCGGGCTGCTGCTGACCGTCGTGGGCCTGGTGCCGCTGGTCACCGTGCTCGTGCTGGAGGTCAGGGCGCGGCGGCAGCATCGTTGACGAGGACCCAGGTCGACATCCCCCGCACGGGTTGTCGTGCGGCAGGTTCGTACTGACCCTGCCGCACATCCCGAACACCGCTCGGTCTCTAGGGACGGTCGCAGTCGTAGAGCGTGAAGCTGCCGCCGGTGCGGCGGCCGTAGGAGGCGGGCGGGACACGGGTGCAGTGGGACTTCACCCAGGTGGTGGCGGCGGTGGTGGGGCGCTGGGTGGTGAGCAGCGCGTAGCGCACCTGGTGGGCGGTGACGAGGCTGCCGAGCTGCTGGGTGGTGGGGAAGGGGGTGTTGCCGGTGAAGCCGCCCATGACAAGGACGGGTTCGGACTTCGCACGCAGCAGGGGCTCGGCGGCGTAGGCGGTCTGGGTGGCCAGCAGGTACTTCTCGCCGCGGCGGTGCTTGGTGAGGTAGTCGAGCAGGGCGGTGTCGCGGGCGCTGGGCCGGTCGAGCGCTATCCGCCGCGGAGCGTGGTGATCACGGACGCTGTTGTAGTACGCGTTGCCGACCGGACCGGCTATCGGCGCGGTGGAGGCGCCCGCGTAGAGCGGGTCGAGGCTGGAGAGGGCCCAGCCGGCCGGTACGACCAGGGTGGCCGCGATCCCGGCGGCGAGGGCGCCGTGGACCATCCGCGGGGAGGTGCGCGGCCCGCGGCTCCACAGGCCCGCCACCCCGCACAGCGCGAGCATCACAGCGATCGGCAGCAGCCAGGAGACGAATCGGGTCGGCCAGTCGAGCACCAGCGCCCACACCACCGTCAGCACGATCGCCGCCGGCAGCGCCATGTGCCGCCGGCCGCCCGACCTGTCCTCCGACCCATGCGTCGATTCGTCCGCCGACCCGTGCTCCGATTCGTATGCCGACGCGTACGGCGACCAGCGCTCCGGCTCGTGTTCGGGCTCGTACGCCGACTCGTGTTCGGGTTCCGGCTCAGGCTCGGGCTCGGGCTTGTGTTCCGGGTCGTACGCCGACTCGTACTCCGACCGGAAGAGCGCGAGCCCGCCGCCGGCCAGCGCGGCGAGCGCCGGGGCGATGACGGCCATGTAGTAGGCGTGGTTGCCGTTGGAGGCGCTGAACACCACGGCGTGCACGGCCAGCCAGCCGCCCCACATCAGAAATCCCGTGCGCAGCATGTCGGTTCGCGGTTGCCCGGTGCGCCAGACGACGCCCAGGACCGCGGCGAGCACGGCGAGCGGCAGGAACCAGGCGACCTGCGGGCCGACCGTGTCGTTGATCAGCATGTTCCAGCCGGTGTTGCCGGTGGTGCGGCTGTTGGCGGTGCCCGCGACGGCGCCGAACGCGGTGGAATCACTGCTGAAGCGGCTCAGGCCGTTGTAGCCGAAGACCAGCGCGAACGGATTGTTGTCGGACGTGCCGTCGAGGTACGGGCGGTCGGCGACCGGTGTCACCCAGGCGATCAGTACCCAGAAGCAGGAGACCGCCAGCGCGACCGCACCGCCCAGCAGAAAGCGCAGAGCCCGCTTCAACTGCGTGCCGGGCGCGGCGATTTGGTATACGGCGGCGAAGACCGGCAGCACCAGCCACGCCTGCAGCATCTTCGCCTGGAAGGCCAGCCCGATCCAGATCCCGCAGGTGATCAGCGGCAGCAGCCGCTCGGTGCGCACCGCCTTCTGCAGTGCTCCGGCGGCCGCCACCAGGAGCAGAGTGAGCGCGGTGTCCGGGATGGTGGCCCGGTTGAGGACCACGGTGACCGGGGTGAGGGTGAGCGTCAGCGCGGCGATCAGCGCGGCGAACGGCCCGGCCCAGGCCCGTACGATGCGGTGCAACAGCCATACCGTCAGCACGCCCTCGACGACCTGCGGAAGAGCGGCCGCCCAGGTGTGCGGGCCGAACAGCCAGACGGAGACGGCGTCGGGCCAGAAGGCGCCGGGGAGCTTGTCGATGCTGATCGAACCGTTGGTGTCGAGCCCGCCGAAGAAGAAGGCACGCCAGCCGCCGGCCATCGACCGTATCGCCGCACCGTAGAAGGGGTGGAGCGCGGCGTTCCCCATGCCCCAGGAGTACAGCGCCGTGGCGACGGCCAGCACCGCGGCGAGTGCCGGGCGTTCCCAGCGCGGGGCGTCTTCCGGCAGGCCGGTTCGGCGGTTCGCCGCCCGGCGGCCTCGGTGCGCTCCGGTGGGCCGGGCGGCGGAGATGGCGGTCATGGCAGTGGTCCTCGGATCAGCAGGTCAGGTGGGGCTGCGGTGTGCCGGCGGCGGGATCACAGGCGGCGGGCCGACCGGAAGCCGCGGGCGTAGAAGTCGGTGCCGTCCAGCAGCGCGTGGCCCGACAGGTCGCCCATGGTCGGGCCGTTGGCGGCGGAGCGGCTGGAGTAGAAGCGGTGGCGGCCCTGGTCGTCGAGGCCCATGTAGATGCCCACGTGGTCGATGAAGTCCGGCCGGTCCTTGATGATGGCGAAGAAGACCAGATCGCCGGGTTGCAGGATGCTCAGGTCGGTGGCCTGCTTCGTGCCGGTGTGGGGGATCACCAGGCGGCCGGGACCGTAGGCGGCGATGGCGAAGGCGCGGCGCGGCAGACCGGTGCCCTTGGTGTTGGTGTTGTGCATGGGGATGCCCATGCGGTAGCCCCACACCAGACGCTGGAAGCCGGAGCAGTCGACGCAGCCGTAGCGGGCCTGCTCCGGCTGCACGCGCGTGCCGTCCGCGAAGTCCCAGGGGACGCCCAGATAGTCGTAGAAGTCGGACTGCTCGTCGTAGTAGGCGAAGTCCAGCGGGTTGGCGACCTTGGAATTGCGCGGGCCGAAGTGCGCGGTGCCCGCGTAGCGCACGTCGTCGGAGTTGTGCTTGTCGGCCGCTCCGGCGCTGCTGTACTGGAAGGCCACCGCGAAGACGTCCGGGCTGGTGTCGCCGAGTGTCTTGCCGAACCAGGTCTTGAACCAGGCGGCCTTCTCCATGCCCGCCTGCCAGGTGTGCGGCAGCACCCGCACCCAGGCCTCCGTGGTCACCTTGGCCTCGGTGGTCCGCCGCTCGCTGAAGGTGCGGGTGGGCCCGGTGAGTACGGCCGTACGGGCTCCGTCGGTGAACGTGGCGAGCGTGCCGCCGTCGGAGCCGCGGACCACGGTGCGGTCGGGGGCCGACAGCCGCTCGAAGGTCTGCTTCCCGGTGTTCGAGCCGGTACCCGCGCCGTCGGCGGCGGTGCCGACGCTGTCGTCGCTGCCGTTTTCCAGGTGGTTCCAGGCGTATCCGCCCGCCACCCCGGCGGCCGCCACGCCCGCGATCGTCCCGAGCAGGGCGCGGCGGGTCGGGCGGCTGCGTCTGCCGGCGGAGTGGGAGTGCATGGCCGTTCCTCCTGGAAGTACGGGGGTGAGAGGGGGCGAGTCAGCCGGTGGGCAGGACGCCGATCAGGAGACCGGAGACCAGCACCACGTACGTGGCCAGCGTCACCGCCGTGGTCGAGATGAGCGTGGCCGCCATCGGCTGACGGACCATCTGGTAGGAGACCAGACCGGGGACGATGAAGCCAAGGGTCTGTGATGTGTACAGCAGCGGGAACTCGTGACTGAGGGCGAGCATCACGGTGGTCTGTATCAGCACCGCGCTCAGCACCACGGCGGCGAACAGCCGCTTGCCGTAGAGGATCACCGTGCGCTGCAGCAGTCTCGTCGTGAAGTACGTGAGTACCGCCACACCGACCATCAGCGCGGCCATCTGCACCTCGGTGAGGAGCGTGAGGGCGATCCAGCCCGGGGTGATCATCCCTCCGGGGGAGAGGTTGGTGGTCAGGTAGCAGACGAGCGAGAAGACCAGCCCGAGGGCGATCCCGAGCGCGGCGGTCTGTGCGGTGAGGTTGGCGGGGATCACGGGTTCCTCGTGGACTGGGACGGATCGTAGGGGTAGCGCGGGTCGTCTGTGGCGCTCTGGCTGTCGGGCCGGCTCTGGCGGGCGGCGAACTGGCGGGCGAGTTCGCGCTGATTCGGGATGTGGATGCTCTGGGTCGTCTCCAGCGGCGCCACCCAGCTGAACGGCTCCGGCTCGGGCGGCCGGGCCATCGCGACCTGCGGCCGGACCAACACGATCTGCATGGTCTCCTGGTCCAGGCCGTCGCCCTGGGGAATGGCGTCGAGCGGCTCCTCGGAGGTGTCCAGCGGCAGCCCGGCGAGGCATTCCAGGAACAGCTCGCCCTGGCCGTGGATGTTGCCGATCGCCACCAGCGAGGAGGACGGGCCGAGTTCCGCGAGGATCGCCTCGGTCACCTCCTCGGGGTCCCGGCGGTCGCCGCCGAGATCCACCACCCGCCCGGTGAAGCCGGCCGGGATCGCGTCGCGGGCGCTCTTGGTCGGGTGGCCGATCAGGAACACCGTCTCGGCGGCGAGCTCGGGCACGATCGCGCCCATCTGGCCATTGCGCTCCACCCGGTCCGGGCGGCAGTTGATGACGACGCTGACCGGCCGTCGGATCGCGCCCAGATCCTCCAGCTGCTGGACGTTCATCAGCGTCGACTCGGGGTCGTTGGCCGCGAAGACGTTGGCGAACCGCAGCTGCTTGCCCTCGGGGGTGACGTAACGTTCCACCGACAGCACGCCCGGGTCGGGCGGCGCGTCCCACATGCCCTGCATCGCGGTCTGCCGCTCCACGCCGAGCAGTTCGGCGACGGCGAGCGCGATCGCCACGTTCTCCTTGAAGGTGAACCAGCTGAAGCCGCGCAGCTCGGCGTCGGTCACCGACTCCGGATCGACCGCGATCAGCCGGCAGTTCCGCTTGTCGGCCTCCTCCTGGAGGATGTGCAGCCGGTCCTTCTCCGCCGTCACGCACACCCCGCCCACCGGCATCGAGCGGGAGAGCGAGCGGGCGACATCGTCCAGCGTCGGCCCCATCTCCTCCAGATGGTCCTCGCGGACATTGCACAGCACGCCGATCGTGGAACGGATCAGCTTCTCCTGGTTGATCTCCTGCAGCGCGGGCATCACCGCCATGCACTCGATCACCAGCGCGTCCGGCCGATAGGTCGCCGCCCGCCGCACGATGCCGATCTGCTCGACGATGTTGGCCAGCCCGAACTTGCGGTACACCGGCTCCTCGGTGGCATCCGGATGGATGAACCGGGCCGCGGTGCCGGTGGTCTTGGCCACCGTGACCAGGCCGCCGCCGCGCAGCGCGCCCGCGCACAGCCGGGTGATGGAACTCTTGCCGCGGATGCCGTTGACCAGCACCCGCGTCGGTATCTGTTCCAGCGAGGCGAAGTGCCGCCGCTGCTCCACGATTCCGGCGATCCACAACCCGGAGCAGCACAGCAGGACTATGACGTAGAGGAAGAGCACGTCGATTCCGTCCTTCTACCGCTGGAGGGTGGTCTGGCGCAGGGACGGGGAGGGCCCTGCTGTGTGGCTGGATCTGTCGGCCCGGTCGCGTTCCGCCAGGGCCTGGCGGATCAGTTCCAGGCTGCGGGTGACCGAGCCGACCTCGTCGTGGTTGACCGGGTGGAGCACGGTGCGGCGGTCTCCGCCGGCGAGCCGCTCGACGAGTACCGCGACCGAGCGCAGCGGCCGGATCACCACGACGTACAGCCAGCCCAGGCAGGCCGCGCCCAGGGTGAGGCCGAGGATCCCCGCGAGCATGGTGCGCTGCTCGGCCTGCACCGCGGGAATCTGGAGCGCGGCCGCGGGTTCCGCGGTCACCACGTGCCAGCCGAGGCGGGCCGTCGGGCCGCTCTGTGCCAGCGGCGCGGCAGCGTCGACCGAGGGGCCCGAGGAGGTGCGGAGCACCCGCGAGACCGCGGTGCCCGCGGTCCCCGGGGCGCCCTGGGTGGCGCGGGCGAGACGGCTCAGGCCGGAGTCGGGCAGTGCCTGGAAGGCGCGGTAGCCCACACTCGCCGCCAGCACCTTGTCGTCGTCGTCCGTCACCCAGACGCTGCCCAGCTTCGGCCTGGGCAGTACGGAGTTGAGCGCTTTCACGTCGATCTCGCCGAACAGGACCACCCCGGCCGCCGGGGCCTTGCCCTTGGCGGCCGGTACCTGGGCGTAGGCGGCGATCGCCGGGATCCGGCCCGAGGTGTTGACGGTGGTGATCCCGCCGCCGTCGGGCACGTGGACGATTGTCCGCAGCGGTGCGTCGCCCACGCGCAGCGTGATGCGGCCCGAGCGGTCCAGGAGGTACAGCGAGCGGTACTGCTTGTGGTCGGTGAGGGTGTGCCGCAGAACCTTGGTCTGGGCGGCCCTGCTCGTGCCCGGCAGGCTCGCGGTCGCGCCGTTCAGGTCGGTGTACAGCTGGTCGAGGGACTGCCGGATCCGGTTCGACGCGATCTCGGTGCGCGTCTGCTGGACGGCGAGGACCGGAGCCGGGACCGCGGTCGCGGTGTCCGCCCGGTTCAGCACGAAGATCATCGGTACCGTCCAGCAGATCACCACCAGCACGCCGACGAAGGCCAGCGCCCGGTAGCCCGGTCCGCGCCGGGCCGGGAAATCCTGCGGGCCGCTCTCGCCAAGCAGCTGTCGGCGCAGCGACTCCAACGCCCGCCCGATCCGGGCCAGTTCCCCGAAGCCGTGCACCGGCACCGGCCGGGACAGCTCCTCCCACGCGGCCGGCCCGTCCTCGGTCGTGCCGCGGGCCAGGCGGCCGGAGGACAGGTACAACCGCAGCAGCGGCCGCTGCAGGGAGTAGTGCAGAGCCAGCCCGAGCAGCAGCGCGAGCAGGGCCAGTGCACCCGCCGCCTGGAGCGCGAAGCCCGAGTAGTCGACGGTGGTGGTCGTGGCGGACACCGCGTGGTGAGTGAGCACCACGAGACCGAGGTCGTCGGTGTCGCCCGGACCGGTCGTCGAAGCGACCTGGGCCCAGCCGGCCACCGTGCGCCCGCTGCCCGTGGCGGCGCCCAGCAGGCTTCCCGAGGCGTCGGTGTCACGCGCCGACGCCTTCGCCGCGCGGCTCGCCGCCGAGGGCAGACCGCTGTCGGCGGCGGCCGGTGACGCCGTGCCGTGGGACTTGGTGGCGAGCGCGGTACCGCTCGCGTCCAGCAGCTGGGCGGTGCGTCCGTCGCCGTACACCGTGGGGGCGGGGAGCGCCTCGGAGACGACCAGGAGCCAGCGCCGTTGGGTCAGGATCTGGTTCTGGTCCTGGTTGGCGTCCTCCTGCTGCGCGGGCAGCGTGAGCCTGGCGAAGTACAGCAGTTGCCGCGTGCCGGCCGAGGTCACCAGCCGGGGTGCGATCGCCCCGTGCCCGGACGCCGCCTTGACGACGTTCACGCCGGCCAGCTGCACGGTCTTCCCGCCGGCCGCCAGGAGTTTGCCGGTCTTCGGGTCGAGCAGCACACCGCCGAGGATCGCCTTTTTGCCGGCGGTCAGTCCTTTGAGCGCGGTCGCGGGGGTCGAGGTGCTTGTCGCCGGGTACGCGTCGGCGGTACGGCGTACCGTGCGCGCCTCGGCGTCGATCGTGGTGCGCAGCGACAGCGAGGTGTCGGCGGCGATCTGCTGCTCGCCGTCCAACGCGGCCTGCGGCACCCGCCCGGCATGAATGCCGTCGAGGGCGATCATGGTCAGGGTGGCGACCACCAGCAGAAGTACGACGAGTGAGGCGATCGGCGGGCGCACCCCGCCAAGTATCGGCATGTCGGCGCGGCGGCGGATGCGGTGTCGGCGCGGCGCCCTGGGAGCGGAGGGCAGGGCAGGAAATCCTTCCTCAACTGGCGCCGGGCGCCCGAATGTTCGACCAATCAAACACTCTAGCCCTGCGCCATCACATTACCATCACACAATCATCCCAGTGTCGTACGTGTGAACGGGCCACTGGGCGGCGGGCCGGCAGATACCGGGCCACCATCACTCCCGACATGCCGAAGGGCGGGCCCGCGAACGGGATCCGCCCTTCGGATGCCGGATGTCTGATCAGTCGTCAGGTCAGGGGACGAACGAGATCTCCGGGTACTTGCTGCTGGTCCCGTCGAGCAGGGTGCTGTGCTGGTTGCGCAGCTCCTGGTCGAAGAAGGCCGCGAGATAGACGCGCTGGACCGCGATCGCGCGGGTCGGGTCGATCGTGCCGTACTGCTGCTGGAGCTGCGCCTTGGAGAGCCCGAGCAGCTGAGCCTCCTGGGCAAGCATCCACTCGTTGTCGCTGAAGGACAGGTGTGCCGCGCCCTTGAGCTTGATGTCGACCTTGTATCCCTTCAGGTGCGACCACAGCGTGCGCCACGACGCGTCGTTGCTGCGGTTGTGGTTGGCGGAGCTGAAGAGCATGAAGGGGCGCTTCAGGTCCTTGCTCGGCGCCGTCCCGAAGAACTGGCCGTCCAGGTTGGCGCCGGCGACGATACGGCTGTCGAGCTGCATGGCGTTGACGACCGCCGCGCCGCCCAGCGACCAGCCGAACATCCCGATGCGGGTCATGTCGACCGACTTCGTCAGCCCGGTGGGGAGCGTGGCCTTGCCGGCGTCCGGGTTGCCGCCCGTGCTGAGCGTCTTGAGCTGGTTGATGACGAACTTGATGTCGGCCGCGCGCACCTTGAGCGTGTCGGAGGAGTGCGTGCCCGACGGCATCTTGTTGGTCTCAAGCCGGTTGCTCGGGAACTGCACCTCGTTGGCGTCGTGGGTGTGGTCCACGGTGACGACGAGGTAGCCGCGGCTGGCGAGGTCCTGGACGAGCGCGGTGCCCATCGCGCGGTCCGAGTGCAGCCCGGTCGAGTACAGCAGCACGGGCAGCTTGCCGAGCGTGGTGTTCACCGGGGCGAGAACATGACCCGCCGTGGTCGGCAGGGTCACCAACTGCGACGACAGCCCGCGCGTGGCGAGGAAGTGGGCGCCGGAGATCGACGGCATCCACGGCGCCTGGTAGTGCCCGGACGTGGCGGTGGCCGGATACCACAGCGAGACCATGAGCTCGCGGGACGTGCTGCCGGACACGTACGGATCCGTACGGGTCTTGTCGACGAGGTGCAGGCCGACCATGCCCACGCTGTACTTCCCGCTCGGCGCGGGAATCTTGAGCTGCAGAGCGGACGCGGCCTTGCGGCCGGCCGCGAGAGTCTGCGGACGTACGACCTTCTTCTGGCCGCTCAGGCCCAGCGGCGCCTCGTCGTTCTCGGGCGCCCAGGGCGTGCTCTGGGCGGACGAGGACGCGGTGGCCGCAGGCTTGACGGACGACGTTCCGGTGGCCATCGCCGATGTCAGCCCCACACCCAGCACGACGGCCAGCGCACTCGCCGAACCGACCGATATCGCGATCAGTCTTCGACGGTGGAGTGGGCGGCGGTGATTCATGGAACCCCCTTGTGGGTCAGCCTAGTTGGTCAGCGATCACAGAACAGGCGATCGACTGCCGCACACCGTACCGCGACAGCGACCGACTGAACCGCGCGCCCCGGACGACCCTGCAGTGACTTCTGGTACCGGCGGAGAGGGGCCTCAGTTGTGCCCGGGTGTCCCGCGCTCCTCACGGATCTGACCGACCACCCGCGCCACGGACTGCCGTACGGCCTCCGTCTCCGTCAGGAAGTGCCAGTAGTCGGGGTGGCGGCCCTCCAGCGTGGTGATCGCGCGGTCCAGGCGGGCGACGGCGTCGTCCAGCGGGCGGGCGTGGCGCGGCTCGGGCGTGCTGCGGCCGGACATCGCGAGGCGCTGGGCGTCGCGGATCGCGAAGCGGGTGCGGTCGATCTCCTGCTGGGGGTCCTTCTGTACGGCGTTCAGCCGGCGCAGGCGGTCACCGGCGGCCGACACGGCCTCGTCGGTGGTGTTCAGCAGCGCCCGTACCGTCGACAGCAGGGACGTGGCGTCCGGCCAGCGCTGCGCGTCCCGGGCGGCCTGCGCCTCCTTCAGCTTCAGCTCGGCCTGCCGTACGTTCTCGCCGGCCTGGTCGGGAACGTGCTGGAGGTCCTGCCAGCAGGCGGCCGAGAACCGCCGCCGCAGCTCGCTCAGCACCGGGTCCACCTGACCGGCGCGGGTGGTCAGCGCCTGGGCGCGGGTGCGCAGCGACACGAGCCGGTGGTCGATCTCGGCGGCCCGCTCCGGCAGCCCGTCGGCCTCGGCCCTGATGGCCTCCGCCTCCCGCGCGACCTGCGTCGCCCGCTCCAGCGTCTGCGGCACGCCGTGCTGCCCGGCGCCCTGGTTCAGCTTCGTCAGCTCAGGACCGAGCGCGGCGAGCCGGGCGGCGAGAGCGTCGGCCCGGAGCCCCGATGCCCGTACGGCGTCCAGGGCGTTGCTGGCGGCGAGCAGCGCCTGCCGGGCCCGCTCGACGGCGGGCGCCAGCCGGGCCAGCTGTGTCTCGGCCTTGCCGAGCAGCGGCCCGAGCCCGCTCTCGAACCGGTCCAGCTCCTGCTTGACCTGCCCCAACTGGTCCTTGGCGGCGGTCAGTTCGGTGCGGGCGCGGTTCGCGGCGGCGGCCTCCAGGTCGTCGCGGTCGAGGTCGTGCGCGTCGACGGCGTTGATGTACCGGCCGCTCGCCTCGTCGATGCGCCGCCCCAGCGCCTCGAAGTCGGTCACCGCGCGCCGCGCGGCCGGGGAGTCGTCGACCGCGGTGATGGTGTCTATCGAGATCCGCAGATCCCGCTGGGCGGTGTCCAGCTCGTAGAACGCCGCCGCGGCGGCGTCCTTCGCCGCCTGCGCCTCGGCCCGCTGGCTCTCCGCCCGCCCGCCGAACCAGCGCCGGGTGCCACCGCCCGCGAACGTGGCGGCCAGCGCCGGCAGCGCGAGCAGCGGCAGGCTCAGCAGGGTGAGGGTGTCGAGGGCGGAACGGACGGCGGCGGAGCCGTGCCGGGGCCGTGTGAGCGGCGAATACGGCTGCGCTGGTGTCGCCGTCACATCCCTCTCCCGTGTCTTGCGTCCTGACCGTTGTCATTCTCCCACCGGTAGAGGACGAACACACGGGCCGGTCAGTTCGCGTTCCGCACCGTGACTTTCCCGTCGCCCGTGTGGGCGGTCACCACATGAGAACTCGACGAGTCCCGGGGCACGGACACATCCACCGATCCGTCCCCGGTCTTGGTGGCCACGCGGTACTTGGTGGAGCCCTCGGGCAACGCGATCGTCACGGACCCGTCCCCGCTGCCGGCCTCCACCAGGTCCGGTACGGCCCCGAGTTCGAGGTGCACCGATCCGTCACCGGTGGTCGTCCGCACCTGCCGGGACGACACCTCGGCGTGCACGGAACCGTCCCCGCTGCGCAGCACCAGCGGCCCGGTGGAGTCGGTCACGTGCACGGACCCGTCGTGCGTACGCACACTGAGCGCGTCCGCGAACCCTTGCGCCCGCACACTTCCGTCCCCGTCCTCCACCTTCACGGCGACCCCGCGCGGCACCTCGATCCGGTGCTTGGCCGAACAGTCGGCGATCACCCCGGAACACTTCATCCGCAGCACCAGCCGGTCGCCCTCCATCGCCCACGTCACCTTGGGATCCGAACCGATCGCCACGCTGCCCTGCCACCACCGGGTCACCTCGATCTTCCCCGCCGGGTTCGCGTCCGCGGCGACGACCTCCAGCGCCGAGTCGTCGGAGTCGATGGTGAGGGTGTGCCCCTGCAACGCGAAGGTCCGGTGATCGGGATGACTGTCGTCGCTCGCGGAGGCACCGCCGCACGCGGTGGCACCCGCGAGGAGCAGGGCGACGCCGGCGGTCGCGGTGAGGACGCGGCTGTGCGTGCGGGTGCGGGTGTGCGTGCGGGTCACGGTGATTTCCCCCTGGGACGGACGCGGAGCCCCGGTGACTCCTACGGCGCCCTTCGACCGTAGGGATCGGCGCTCCGCGGTGGCATCCGGCGCGCTCCCGGACCGGGGGTGGGGAAAACCCCCGGCAACGCCCCGACAACGCCCTGACCTCCCTCCGGACCTTCTTCCCTCCCGATACGGGTTTGCAGGACAGGCCCCCCGGCAATGTAGGCTGTCGACTCGTCCTGGGCGCGTAGCTCAGGGGTAGAGCGTCGCCCTTACAAGGCGAATGTCGGCGGTTCGAAACCGTCCGCGCCCACCAGGATAAGCAGCAGGTCAGAGGCCTTCCGGAGAGATATCCGGGAGGCCTCTTTCCTTGAGGATGCGCTGTACGGCCGGTCGCAGCCCGTCGTCCTGTCCGTCCTGTCCCGCACGGACGAGGATGCCGGGGATTCCGACGGCTCGGGCGCCGGCGACATCGGCCACCGGGTTGTCGCCGACCATCCAGACCCGCTCGGGACGCCCGGCCCGTTCCAGGGCGATCTCGAAGATCCGCCGGTGCGGCTTCTCCCAGCCGACGAGGGAGGAGTTGACGACAGCCGTGAAGTATCCGTCGAGCCCGAGGTCGTGCAGCAGACCGTCGAGTTCCGGCACATGGTTGCTGACGACGACGTGCAGCCAGCCGGCCGCGGCGAGTTCCTCCAGCGCGGCGACACTGTCGGGGAAGACGGTCCAGCGGCGCGCATCGGTGTAGCGAGCCCGCACGCCCCGTGCGGCGCGGGCGGCCAGCCGGGCATCGACGCCCGCGCCGACGTAGGCCTTCACGAAGAGCGGCTGAAGAGCGTCCCACCAGGCGTCAGGGGTGCCCAGCTCGGGATGCCCGCTCTCGGGCCGATGCCAGGGAAAGCCGTCGCGCAGCCCGGGCCGCACATCGGCACCGACCACCCCGTGCCCGGGCGCGACCTCCTCCAACGCCTCCACCAGAGACCCGCGCCACCTGCCGGCCCTGAACGCCAACGTCCCGTCGAAGTCCCACAGCACGACGCTTCCGGTCATGTGCGGCATCCTACGGAGCGCGGCGCACGGCGCGGATGGCCTGGCTCTCTCTTCAGTTCCGTCGGCAGGCCCGCCTGGATCGTGTCCAGGAGGCGGTCCAGCGCTGCCAGTTGTTCGTGTCCCAACGGGCCGAAGACTTTCCGTAGAGCCTCCTCTCCGGCTGCCGTTCCCGCCGTCAGTGCCTTGGCGCCCTTCGGTGTGAGGCGGACCAGTTTCGACCGGCCGTCGTCGGGGTCCGGCGTCCGTTCGATCAGTCCCTCGCGCTCCAGCGCCTCGATGGACTGGGTGACCGACCGGGGGGCCTGGCCCAAGTCCTGCGCCAGTATCGACTGGCGTACGGCGCCCCGGAGTTCGAGTACCTGGAGGACCTTCGTGCGGGCGAGGGAGAGGCCGGCGGCCGTCATGGTGTCGTCGACCGTCTTGCGCAGGTGGTGTCCGAGGGACAGGTAGCGCAGTCCGACCTCGGCGGGGGTGGGGTCGGGGGTCGGGGTGCGGTCGCTCGCCGTCATTGTTCCTCGGTCCTCGTTTCCGTCGTTTCCTTCGGGCCTTCGGAGCCTTCGGGCTTCATTGGTGAGGTACCTCATCGAGTGTTACGTTGTTCGTGAACTTGATGAGATACCTCAACAATACGGCCAGGAGGCGAATCGTATGGCTGATCGCATGGTTGACCGGCCGCCCGTGATCGTCATGACCGGTGCGACGAACGGAATGGGTCGGCTCGCCGCGTTCGAGCTGGCTCGGCGCGGTGCCCGGCTCGGTGTCGTCGCCCGCAGTCGGGCGAAGGCGGATGCGTTGCGGGAGGAGATCGAGCGGCTGGTGCCGGGCGCCGCTGTGGATGTCTTCCTGGCGGACCTGTCGCTGCTCGCCGAGGTGCGGCAGGTGGGTGAGGAGATCGCCGCCCGGTATCCACGAATCGACGTACTGATCAACAACGCGGGCCTGCACGCCTTCTCCCAGCGGGTCACCTCCGAGGGCTACGCCGAGATGACCGCCGTGAACTATCTCGCGCCCTGGGTTCTCACCGACGCCCTGCGCGAACGGCTCGCGGCGTCCGCGCCCGCCCGGATCGTCACGGTCGCCTCCCGGGCCTCGTCGCGGGCCGGTGTCCTCGACCTGCCGGCCGACCTGACCGACACGGCGGAGTTCACGCGTCGCGGTTCGAGCCTGCTCTACGGCCGCTCCAAGCTGATGGACATCATGTTCACGCAGGAACTCGGGCGTCAGTTGAAGGGTGCGGGTGTCGCCGTCGCCTGTTGCTGCCCCGGGTTCAACACCACCGGTCTGGGGCGCGAACTGCCCCTCGCCGGAGCCCTGGAGAAGGTTCTCACCGCGCTGAACATCGGCAATCCCCGGCACGGTGCCGACATCATCGTGAAACTCGCGACCGACCCCGATCCCGCGTTCGCCGAGAGTGCCGGCGGTTACTTCGCGGCCAAGGGGGCGAAGGCTCTGCGGTGCCCTGAGGCGGGGCGCGGCGAAGCCGTTCAGGGGGCGCTGTGGAAGGCCACGGCCGAACTCGTACAGGGTGTCCGTCCTCCACGCGGCGCCTGAACGGCGGCTTCGTGCGCAGGTGTCGTGCGGGGGTGTCGCGGTTTCCGAGGGTGATGGGCAGGATGGGCGCATGAGTGAACCTGGCACCGCCGCATCGACCTCCGTGCTGTCCCTGTGGTCGCACGACTCGGTGCTGTCGATCGGCTCGGTGGGGTCCGTGTTGTCCATCGGGTCCGTCGGGTCGGCCCTGTCCGTCGGGTCGATCGGGAGCGCCCTGTCGGTCGGGTCGATCGGCTCGGCTCTGTCGTTGGTGTCGGCCGGGTCGTGGCTGAGTACGGGGTCCGTGCTGTCCGCGCAGTCACGGTGGTCGGTGCTGTCCTGGCGCTCGACGCGCGGCTTCCGGGCCGCCGGTACCGTGGGGGCTGTGGTGGCTTTGGTCGTGGCTCAACGGGCTTTGCGGAAGGCCTAGTTGGGGCCCGACTAGGACCAGAACTCGTTCGCCCTGTCGATGTCCTCGACGCACTCGTCCAGGTCCGTGATCTTGTCCCCGAGGATGCGGAAGACGATGCCTCCGGGCTCGTCGATGCTCTTGCCGTCGCGCTCGGCCGTGACGTGGTGGAGGGTGACCGCGTGGCCCCGGCCGTCGACGAGGATCGTGCGCAGTTCGACGCGCAGGGTGCCGTTCGTCTGCGTGAAGAGCCGGCCGTACATGTCGATGATCGCGTCCTGGCCCTTGAAGTCGCCGGACAACGGGTGGCTGCCGGGGACGTGGTGCGTGGCGTCCGAGGACATCAGGCTGCGCAGGGTGTCCATGTCACCGTGGACGAAGGCGTCGTAGCCCTTGCGGACGAGGAGTGCGTGCGGGTGGTCGGCCATGGTCGATCGCCGCCTCTCGATAGCTTCGGCGATTCAAGGCTTCTGCTAGCCATTGTCCGCCTTGTCGTCCATCGATGGCTTCTCGTGGGCGTGCTTCAGCTTCATACGCGTCTCCACGCGCTCCGCCGCCATGACCTCCGTCCAGAAGCGGTGCCCGCTGACGAAGACCGCGAGCTCGTGCTCCCGCTGCCGGAGCTTCTCCACCTCGGCCTGTTCGTCGGGCGTCCAGCCGGGGGAGGCGGGGCGCTCCACCTTGCGCCAGCCGCCTGTGTCGCTGAACCCGTCCAGGGGCTCGACCGACCAGGGCAGCCGCTTCAGCAGGGCCGACAGCTCGGCCCGGACCTGATGCAGCTCCTCCTGACCGGCGAGGAGGTCACTCGGGAAGTCATAGGTCGTAGCCACGCGCTAATGCTACGCCTGTTCGATTTTGGGTCGCGAGTTTCTTCCGGGACTTCATGCGAACGGGTGCGCGGTGATCTGGTCGCGGGCCCGCTTGAGAGGATCGGGGCATGGCGGACTCACCTATGAAGATCAATGCCCTCATCGTCGATGCCGCGGACCCCGAGCGACTCGCCGCGTTCTGGTCCGAGCTGCTGGGCAGGCCGGTCGTGGGCCGTATGGGTCCGTACGTCTGGCTGCGGCGGGAAGACGGCCTGGGGCTGGGCTTTCAGCGGACCGTCGAGGCCAAGGCGGGCAAGAACCGGATGCACTTCGACATCACCTCTCCCGATCCCGCCGGCGAGCAGCTACGGGTCGAGATGCTCGGCGGGCGCAGGCTGGAGCAGTACGACGACGGCGGGTTCCTGGTGATGGGGGACCCCGAGGGCAACGAGTTCTGCATCATCCCCGAGGGCTCCTTCGAGCTCGACGACGAGGGGCGCGCGAACTACCTCGGTTGATGGTCGAACGTCGCCCCGACACCTATGGGTCCGAAGGATGTCAGTGGCCCCGCCTAGTGTGCTCGCCATGGACGAGGAACACGTGCGGCTCCAGCCCTGGGCGGACGGCGACTTCTGGTTGTTGGAGCGGGTCAACAGCCCTGAGATGACTGCCCACTTGGGGGGTCCCGAGACCGAGGCGCAGCTTGTTGCGCGGCATCGGCGGTATGTCGGGCTGGAGCGGGGGTGCATGTACCGGGTCGAGTCGGCGGGGAGCGGGGAGACCGTCGGCTCGATCGGGTTCTGGGAGCGGGAGTGGCGGGGGGAGTCGGTGTGGGAGACCGGGTGGGGCGTGTTGCCCGAGTTCCAGGGGCGTGGGCTGGCCGCCCGTGCGGCCCGCGCCGTTGTGGAGGTGGCGCGGGCCGACGGGCGCCATCGGTATCTGCACGCCTTTCCGAGCGTCGACCATCACGCGTCCAACTCGGTGTGCCGGAAAGCCGGGTTCACCCTGCTCGGTGAGGTGGAGTTCGAGTACCCCAAGGGGCACTGGCTCACCTCCCACGACTGGATGGTCGACCTCCAGGGGTGACCTGCCTGTCAGTTGGCGCCGGGCGCCGCCAACTCCCTTACCAGCCTTGCCGTCACCGGCACCGCGACGCCCTGTCGCTCCGCCGCGCGCAGCAACGCCCCGCCGATCGCGTCCAGTTCGAGCGGACGGCCCGCCTCGGCGTCACGCTGCATCGACGACTTCGTCTGCGGAGGGAACGTGTCGTAGCGCGCGAGTGCCCCCGCCGGGTCCGACGGACCGCCGTACGACCGGCTCACCGCCGCCGTCTCCTCCAGCAGCGCCGTCAACTCCTCGCGGTGGCGCGTGCGTACGTCGCCCAGGGGGAGGCCGTAGCAGGTGGTGAGGAGGGCGAGGGGGGCCAGGAACGTCATCTTGGCCCAGAGCGCGGCCGTCTCGTCGGGCAGGACCTGGGTCTTGGGACCGGCCTCGGCAAGTGCCGCTGCCAGCGCCTCCAGGCGTTCGCGGGGGACCATGTCGCCCGTCAGGTCGATCTCCGCGAACGGGCTGCCGTGCTCAATCACCCCGGGGGCGAGGCGAGTTGACTCGACCCGGATGATCGCGGGGGCGACCCGGGTGGGCGTGTAGCGGGCGCGCAGGTGGGTGGGGTGTTCCACGCCGTTCAGGAACGGGACGAGCAGGCCGTCGCCCAGCGCCTTCGCCGGGACGCGGGTGAGCGCCGCGTCCAGGGCCGTCGCCTTGACCGTGACCAGGCAGGCGTCCACCGGTTCGCGGAGTTCCGTGTCCGCCTCGACGGGCGCCGTGAAGTCGCCGAACCGGCCGCTGCGGACCCGGATTCCGTCCGTACGGAGGGTGCCGGCCGTCTCTTCCCCGGCCAGGCAGATCACCCGGTGGCCGGCCCGGGACAACAGTCCCGCGAGCAGGCCGCCCACGCCGCCGGGGCCCAGTACCGCCACCGTCAGTTCCTTGTTCGCCATGTTGTTCCTCTCGTCGGTCGGCCCCGTGAACGGTGGCCGCCTCGGAAGAGATCATCGCAGGGGTCAGAGGGCCACGGACATCCCTGGGGCGAGCAGATGCAGCCGCTCCGTCAGGCCCGCCTCCGCGAACGCCTTCGTCAGCGTCGGGCCGTCCTGAGTGAAGTGGCCCCAGTGCTCGAAGTGCAGCGGTACGACGTGCCGCGCGCCCAGGATGCGCGCCGCCTCCGCCGCCTGCTCGCTGGTGAGGGTCAGCGGCGCCTCCGGGACGAGCGGTGTACGGGCCGCGCCCGCGAACAGCACCGCCACGTCGAACGGGCCCTCCCGGTCCGCGATTTCCCGCACCAGGTCGAGTGACGCGTTGTCGCCGCTGACGTACACCTTGGGCAGGCCCTCGCCGGACAGTACGAAGCCGGTGACCTCGCCCACGACCGGTTCGGAGCCGGTGGGGCCGTGCAGGGCGGGGACGGCCGTGATGCGGAGGGGGCCGAGTTCGATGTGCTTCCAGGCGGGGAGGGCATGGACGTCGGTGCCCAGGCGGTCGGGCGCCGCGGCCGACGCCGTGGACAGGACCAGGGGTGCGGGTGCGTCGGTGAGGTACGCGCGGCCCGCCGTGTCGAGGTTGTCCGGGTGCTGGTCGTGCGAGAGGAGTACGGCGTCCACCGGGCCGAGCTCCGTGGGCATGAACGCCGGGCCCGTCGTCTTCGTCAACTTCCGCGCGCCGACGGGGTATTCGCCGGGGGCGTCGAAGGTGGGGTCGGTGAGCAGGCGCAGGCCGGCGAGCTCGATGACGGCTGTTGGCCCGCCGACGTAGACGATCTTCACGGTGGTCATGTTCTGCACAATCGGGGAGAGGGGCGGCGATATTCCCTCCGGGGCGCGAGACTGGACGTATGTGCCGCAGTATCAAGACGCTTCGACCGCCTGCCCTGTCCGACGAGGCCACGGAGGAGGAGATTCGCGCCGCCGCGCTGCAGTTCGTGCGCAAGGTCTCCGGGTTCCGGGCGCCCGCCGCGCACAATCGCGAGGTCTTCGACCATGCGGTGGATGTGATCGCGGAGGCTACGGCTGAGCTGTTGGGCGGGCTTGAGGTGAGGGGTGCGGCGAGGGGAGCGTAGTGGTCAACGTGCGGGTCGGTGGGGGCTGGTCGCGCAGTTCCCCGCGCCCCTGAAAAACGGACGTGCGCCCCTGATTCAAAACGAACGCGTGCCTTCGATCTGTGACGAAGCTGCGGGTCGGTGGGGGCTGGTCGCGCAGTTCCCCGCGCCCCTGAAAGACGGATGCGCGCCCCTGATTCAAAGCGAACGTGCGCCTTCGATCTGTGATGAAGCTGCGGGCCGGTGGGGGCTGGTCGCGCAGTTCCCCGCGCCCCTAAAAGACGGACGCGCGCCCCCGATCCAAAACGAACGCGCGCCCCTGATCCGTAACGGACCTGACCCCTAAGACGCGCTAGCCTCCGCAGCCGCCCCCGGCTGCCGCCGCATCACATACGCCGCCCCCGCCCCCGCCCCGAACAGCGCCGCCAGCGACACCCCCGTCGCCAGCCAGGTCGCCCCCAGCCATTGGGCGCCGTAGTAGCCCAGGGCCACGCTGTATGCCGCCCAGGAGAGGCCGGCCAGGGCTGACCAGGGGAGGAAGTCGCGGGCTCGGCGGTGGGCGGCGCCGGCGCCGAGGGAGACGACCGAGCGGCCGGCGGGGGCGAAGCGGGCCAGGATGACCAGGGCGCCGCCGCCGCGGGCCAGGGCCTGGCCGAGACGTTCCTGCGCGGTGGTGAGGCGGCGGGAGCGGGAGATGGCGCGGTCCAGGCGTTCGCCGCCGCTCCAGGCCAGGCGGTACGCCACCAGGTCGCCCAGTACGGACGCGGTGGCGGCGGACGCGATCAGGGCCAGGATGCTGGGGACCTCGTGCGGGACGGGAACGGCGTCGGCCGCCGCACCGGTGCCCGCTGCCGCCGCCGTCGCGGCCGCGATGACCAGGACACCGCTCGGCAGAACCGGCAGGAACACATCAAGGAGCACGGACAGGGCGACCATGGCGTAGATCCATGGGCTGCCGGTCAGCGACCCCACACTCTCGAACAACGCATCTCCCCGTGAACTCCCCCGTGGGCCAGACCTGCCGCGGTGTCGCGAGGGAGCGGCAGGGGCGGCCAGTGACAGCCATACAGCGTACGCCTGGGTGGTGACAGGAGATTCACGGGGGGCGCGTGTGATCCGCACAGTGTGTTCACCCGGCTGCCCCGTCCCAGGGGGCGGCCGGGGCTTTCGTCCCGTAGCAACGTTAAGGGGATGTGAGCGTATCCAGTCATACGCACCTGAACGTGAGGAACGGTACACATCATGGTGGCAGGCATGTGCGCGGGCGCCGTCGTCGCGGCCGTACTGGCGAGCGGTACGGGCGGTGCCGGCGTCGGCGCCCCGGACGGTTACTGGATGCGGACGGACGCGCGGTTCGCGCCGCCCACCGCCCTCGTGCCGTCGGCGGCGGTGACGTATGACGGCACATTGGTTCCCGCCGCTGCGTGGATTCAAGTGAGCCAGCACACTGCGGTGAGTGGGGCCACGACCGTGCAGCTGCGGGTCGACGGGATGGTGCCGGGGCACGCGTACGCCGTCCATGTGCACCAGAAGCCGTGCGGCGCCGACCCGGCCGCCGCGGGCGGGCACTTCCAGCACAAGCCGTCCACGGACCCGGCCGACGTCACCGCCGACAACGAGGTCTGGCTCGACTTCACGGCCGACGAGCACGGCGCGGCCGAGGCCGATGCCCGGCACGGCTGGGGCTTCCGGCAGGGCGAGGCGTCCTCCGTCGTGATCCACGACATGCCGGGTAGCAAGGTCCGCGCCGCCTGCTTCACGGTGCCGTTCGGCTGGGCTCCCTGACGTACGTACCGCTGCCCCCTCCCTCGTAGGTGAGGGAGGGGGCAGCGGTCTGTTGTGCGACAGGTCAGGCGGTCACCGGCGTCTGCTCGGCCGGTGTCCGTTCCGCGGTCGCGGACCGCTTCGCGAACAGCCGGTCCACGCCGAGGGCGCCGGAACCGGTGAACACCAGCAGCAGGAAGGCCCAGCAGAACATCGCCGAGGCCTCGCCGCCGTTCTGGATCGGCCACAGGGCCGCCTGCTGGTGGACGTCGAAGTACGCGTACGCCATCGAGCCCGAGGTGATCAGCGCGGCCACGCGGGTGCCGAGGCCGAGCAGGACGAACGTGCCGCCGACGAGCTGGATCACGGCCGCGTACCAGCCGGGCCAGGTGCCCGCGTCGAGGGTGCCGCCGTCGGTGCCGGCGGCGCCGCCGAGGATGCCGAAGAGCGAGGCCGCTCCGTGGCAGGCGAAGAGCAGGCCGACGACGATCCGGAACAGGCCGACGGCGTACGGCTGGGCCCTGTTGAGGCGTCCGTTGATGTGAGGGGTCACGTGGGGGGTGCTCCTTCGGTCGGGCCGGTCCGGGTCGCGGACCGGTCTGGGGACGAGCCGAGTGAGCGATCAACGTTAGGTGAACCTAATCAATGCTTGCAAGTTCAACATTTGGCCACTGTTCGGCTTCCGTTTGCGGTTCCGGTTCGGTCGTCGCCGCACGTAGAACCGCTCTCGCCACCGCATCGGCGTCCGAAAGCGTGACCGAATCCACGCCTGGACGAGCGCCCGCCGCCGTCACCCAGTGCACGCCCTCCGTGGGCACCCCGAACGCGAACCGCCTTGCGTGGACGCCTCCTTGACGGTCGATCAGACGGTACGGACGTGGTGTTACGTCGAGTCCTCCCGTTTCGTAACCATCCACCGTGTGCGGCCGGCACCGGCCCGTCCGCAGCAGCCGGCCGAGCAGTCGGTCGGCGGTACGGCGCAGGTCCGGTTCGGGGAGCCGGGCCTCTATGAGGGTTGTCACACGCACCGCCGAGCCCGGTATCTCGGGGGAGCGCGCCACCCAGGCGCCGTCCTCCTCGCGCACCTCCAGCCGCGGCCCGAGCACCTCCACCACGCCCGCCTCCACCAGCGCGGCCAGTTCCTCGATACGGCGCCGGGGCGGGCCGATGGACAGGAACGCGTTGAGCGGGGTGTACCAGCGGTCCAGGTGGTCGCGGCGCGAGTCGCCCGCGAGGCCGCGGTGGTCGACGACCAGCCGGAGCTCGTTGCGCAGGTCGCGCAGCACGTCCAGGGCCGCCTTGAGCGGGCCGTCCACATTGCCGAGCGCGGCGTGCCCGGCGTCCTCGCGCAGATACGACAGCAGCCAGTCCCGCCAGGTGGTGGGATGCGCGAGATCGGCTTCCGTATACGGGCGGGACAGCCGGTCCCAGCTCCAGCGGTCGGCGGCTACGACCCCGAACTCGTCGAGGATCAGGGCCTCTTGGGGGTCGCGGTGCGGGATGGCGAGGAAGCGCTCCGTGAATTCCGTCAACTCCGGGCGCCGGGAGGGCCGTAGCAGCGCGGTGTAGTAGACCGTCTCGACCTCCTTCGCCACCAACGGCCATATCTCCGTGAGGAATTCGGGCGGCTCGGCCGAGTCGGCGCGTTTGCGGAAGGCGGATATCGCCTCGGGGGTGAGGAGGAGGGGGGTGTGGCGGCCGTAGGGGCCCTTCGCGTTGTCACCGCGGGCCTGGTACGGGATGCCGCGGCGTGAACCGGCGTACAGGCGCGGCTCGTTGCCGGAGGGGAGGTAGCGCAGCGTGTCGTTCCCGGTGCGGACGAAACGGCCGCCCCTGCCCGTCGTCAACAGGGCTGTGTGGTCGAAGAAGTTGAGACCCAGGCCGCGCAACAGGACTGGTTCGCCTGGTCGTACGACGGACAGGTCGACGTCGGCCGGGTTGGCGGGCGGGAGGTGGCGCAGGCCGTGCCGGTCGGCGTAGGAGGAGAGGCGGCGGTGGGTGGTGTCCGGGGCTTTGGGGAGGTGGCCCTGCGCGAGGACCACGGCCGAAAGGGTGGACAGGGTACGGCCGTTGTCGAGCGTGAGGCGCTGGTGGCCGTCGGGTGTGTCGTCGAGGCGTACGGCGTGGGCCGTGTGTGGTTCGACGCGGACGGCCTTAGGTGCCTCACGGACCGTGCGGGCGAACACCCACTCCAGATAGCGGCCGTAGTGCGCGCGGGTGGGGTAGTCGTCCGGGCCCAGTTCGGCGGGCGCCCACTCGTGCAGGCTCGGGCCGGGGCGGATCGGGCCCGAGCAGTCGACGCTGGTGTCGGTGAAGAGGGTCACCTGGGAGGCCACGGTGTTCATCAGCAGCTCGGGCGACTGCGCGGAGCGCCAGACCCGGCCGGGGCCCGGGGGCGCCGGGTCGACGACGTGGACGGTGAGCCGGGTGCCGGGCGGGAGGAGTTCCGGCGCAGAGGCGCAGAGGCGTTCCAGGACGCTGGTGCCGCGCGGACCGGCGCCGACCACGGCGACGGAGACGGATGCCGGGACGGGGGCCGGTGCGCCGTCGGACGCGTTCGCTGCAGACAAAGGGGTGACTCCCGGGCGTGTGGGGCGCAATGGAGTAAACCGCCCACCGGAAGCGGACGGTCCGCCTCATCATGCCCGCAGCGAGGTCACGGGGGTGTGAGGGGGGACTCCTCCACGGTCTTCAGGGTCCCGTCCGACCGCGCCTGCTCCAGCCGCAGCCGGGCCGAACGGCCGTGCAGCGTAAGGGTCATGAGCTGGTTGCCGAACCAAGGACCGCCCGTCTTGCGCCACTTGACCGAGGGGTGCGGGCAACGGCCGTGCCGGGCGAGGCGGCGGCCCAGGCCGCGGGCGACGGCGCTCCAGCCGAAGCGGAAACCGAGGCGTATGTAGGAGGGGATGGAGTTGTGGACGGGGGAGCAGGTGAGCTGGAGGACGCGCGAACTCGGCGTTCCTGTCTGCCACTTGGGCTCCGCCACGTACGCGTGATGTACGTCTCCCGACAGGACGAGCACCGACGCCGGTGCGTCGTCCCCCGAGCCCACCTCGGCGATCAGGCCCGTCAACTCCTCGAAGGACTTCGGGAACGCCGCCCAGTGCTCCAGATCGGCCGCGCGGCGCAGCTTCTCGCCGAAGTCGGCCCAGCGGGCGCCCCGTTCGCCGCGGCACAGGGACGCGTCCCAGGACTCGGCGTCGTGGATCAGGTGGGGCAGCAGCCAGGGCAGTGAGGTGCCGATGAGGAGGTGGTCGTAGGAGCCGGCGTCCGTGAGGGCCTCGGTGCGCAGCCAGTCGGCCTCGCCGGGGTCGAGCATCGCGCGATGCTGCTCGTCGAGGACGCGGGCCGCCCTGCTGTCCACCATCAGCAGCCGTACCCGGCCGAAGTCGCGCCGGTAGCTCCAGCGGACGGTGGTCGGGTCGGCGTCGGCGCGGCAGGCGAAGGCGCGGAGCTCGTCGGTGCCGTCGGGGGTGTCCTGGACCGCCAAGTAGAGGGGATCGGCGGCCAGTTCGGCGGGGGAGAGGTTCCCGAGGTGCTGGTGGACCCAGTACGACATCAGGCCGCTCAGCAGCCGCTCGCGCCACCACGGGGTGGCCCGCATGTCGGCCAGCCAGGCGGCGCTGGTGTTCCAGTCGTCGATGACGTCATGGTCGTCGAAGATCATGCAGGACGGCACGGTGGACAGCAGCCAGCGGATCTCCGGGTCGAGCCAGGACTCGTAGTAGAGGCGCGTGTACTCCTCGTAGTCCGCGACCTCGCTGCCGGGCGGCTCGCCCAGGTCGCGGCGCGCGGACAGCCAGCGTCGGGTCGCGTCGGAGACCTCGTCGGCGTACACCTGGTCGCCCAACAGGAGGAGTACGTCCGGTCGTTCGGACTTCGGGTCGCGTGCGATGCGCGAGGCCAGGGTGTCCAGGGCGTCCGGGCCCACCGGGTCGTGGTCGTCGGCGGGCGGCGCGGCCCAGCGGCAGGAGCCGAACGCGACGCGGACGGTCCCGTCGGCGTCCGGGGTGTGGATCGCGGACGGCGGGAAGGGCGAGTCGGGCAGCGGCCACACGTGCGTGCCGTCCAGGAACACGTCGTACGGTGTCGACGTCCCGGGCGTGAGGCCTTCGACCGGCACCAACGCGTAGTGGTGGCCCGCGACTTGGAAGGTCCGGGCGGTGCCGCGGGCGCCGTCCGCGCAGCGCACCTCGGCGGCGCACGGACGGCTCGCCTCGACCCAAACGGTCGCGGACGAGCCGTCGGCGTAGCGAAGCAGTGGTCCAAGGCGCAGTCCGGCCACGGTTGATCACCTTCCTCCGTCGCCCCGTACGGTACGGACGACGGAGGTCAGTGACCAGGTTCCCGGGCTGCCGAAAAGGATCAGCAGCCGCCAAGGATCAGCAGCCGCTGAGGACCGAGGTCAGCTTGGCCTTCTCGGCCGTGTCGACCGAGAGGTCGTAGTAGTACTTCACCTGGACCCAGGCACGGACGTAGGTGCAGGCGTACGAGGTGAGCGGGGGCATCCACTCGGCCGGGTCCTGGTCGCTCTTGGACTGGTTGACGTTGTCCGTGACGGCGATCAGCTGCGGCCGGGTGATGTCGTTGGCGAAGCCCTGGCGCGCGGCGGTGGTCCAGTTGCGGGCGCCGGAGTCCCAGGCCTCGGCGAGCGGGACGAGGTGGTCGATGTCCAGGTCGGAGGCGGCGGTCCAGGTGGCGCCGTCGTAGACCGAGTACCAGCTGCCGCTGGTCGCGGTGCAGGCGGAGTTGGTGACGACGTTCGTACCGTCCCGCTTGAGGATGTACTCACGGGTGTTGCAGGTGCCGCTGATCGTGATCCAGGTGGGGAACAGGTCACGGTCGTAGCCCGTGCGGACCTCGGTGGCCACGGTGAGCGAGGCGAGGTAGGTGCGGGCGGTGGCGGCGCTGACCGGGGTGGGGAGGGCGGCGGAGGCGGTCGGGCCGTTGAGGATTCCTGCGAAAGCCATGAGTCCGGTAAGAGCCGCGAGTATGCTCAGCCGTCGACGCGCGTAGAACTTCGGCATGCGAACTCCCTTGTGGTGTGGGGGTCTTGGAGTGCGAGCGAAGGAATGCTTGCGGTGCCGTGTTGCGGCCAGGTGTGTGTTCGGTAAGAAGTTAGTGACGCGAGCATGACAAGGCAATGCTTTGGCGGTCACGTACTATGAATGACGCAGAAGGGGAGTAGCTCTTCGCCGGACCGTCGACATACTGCTCAGCTCGTCTGAGCCGGCGCCCGGAGGCAGGTCCATCGCGTGCGGGTGATCGCGTGCATGTGGATGGATCGGCCAGCGAGACCTTCGGTAAAGCAGTGCACCAGTCTTTTTCCTGTGTGCTGCCGTGCCGAGGTGTCCGCGGACAGCAATCACACTCTCGGTGGGGCAGCCCCGACCGATTGAGGAACCTTGATCAGCATCAGCGTGACGGCGCTCGTTTTCGGCGTCGTCTTCCTTGCCGAACTCCCCGACAAGACCGCGCTCGCCGGGCTCGTCCTCGGGACCCGCTACCGCGCCTCGTACGTCTTCGTCGGCGTGGCCGCCGCGTTCCTGCTCCATGTCGTGCTCGCGGTGGCGGCGGGCAGCGTGCTCACGCTGCTCCCGCAGCAGCTCGTGGCCGCGGTCACCGGTGTGCTCTTCCTGGGCGGGGCGGCGGTGCTCCTCTTCAAGAAGGGCGACGACGAGGAGGAGGTCCGCAAGCCCAAGGACCAGTCCTTCTGGAAGGTGTCCGGCGCCGGTTTCATGCTCATCCTGGTCGCCGAGTTCGGTGACCTGACCCAGATCATGACGGCGAACCTCGCGGCCCGCTACGACGATCCGTTCTCCGTCGGCCTCGGTGCGGTGCTCGCGCTGTGGGCGGTCGCCGGGCTGGGCATCGTGGGCGGAAAGGCCCTGATGAAGCGGGTGCCGTTGAAGCTGATCACGCAGGTCGCGGCGGTGCTGATGCTGGCGCTGGGGGCGTGGAGTCTTTGGGAGGCCGCGACGGCCTGACGGGTGGGATCACGGGCGGGGCGAGCTGAACGGTGAGTGAACTGTTTCCGGGGGTGGTGGCGCGATGCCCGTTCGGTTTTGTACCGTAGAGAAACAAAGTGGCTCCCGTCCGTTTTCCCTGACCGGCGGACGGGGCCACCTTGTCCCTCCGGGGGTTGACCGGGGCGACCGGGTTGACCGACGTACATCTCTCCCGTTCCTTGGAGCCTGCCGATGACGGCCACCACCGTGCTCACCGCCCGCGCCCTCCTGCTGGACATGGACGGCACCCTCGTCGACTCGCACGCCGTCGTCGAGCGGATCTGGCGGAACTGGTCCGACCGGCACGGGCTGAACGCGGACGAGGTCATGAAGGTCGTGCACGGCCGACAGGGGTACGCGTCCATGGCGCTGCTGCTGCCCGGCCGGCCCATGGAACAGAACTACGCCGAGAACGCCCGCATGCTCGCCGAGGAGACCGCCGACGTCGAGGGCGTCGTCCCGATCCCGGGCGCGCCGGAGTTCCTGGCCTCGCTGCGGGGGCTGTCGCACGCGCTCGTCACGTCGGCGGACGTCGCGCTGTCCACCGCGCGGATGGGCGCGGCGGGCCTGGAGTTGCCGGAGGTCCGGATCACCGCCGAGTCCGTCGGCGCCAGCAAGCCCGACCCCGAGGGCTTCCTGAAGGGCGCCGCCGAACTGGGCATCGCACCCGCGGACTGTGTCGTCTTCGAGGACTCCGGGGCGGGAATCGCGGCGGGGCGCGCCGCGGGGATGCGGGTGGTGGGGGTCGGGCCGCAGGCCGGGTTCCACCGGGCGGATGTGGTGGTGCGGGATCTGCGTGAGGTGCGGGTGGAGGGGTTGGAGGGTGGGGGGATTCGGTTGCACGTGGGGTAGGGGGTGGCCGGTGCGCGTTGGTCTGCGGGGGTTGGTCAACGGGGGTTGGTCAACGAGTGTGGGCACACGGCCGTTGGCCTACGTCTGTTGGCTAACGGCCGTGTGCCCACAGTTGTTGGCCTACGGCCGTAGGCCCCCGCGGTGGCGTTCGGTCGCCCGGTGCCGAGCAGCGCGCCGGAAGGGGCGCCCTTCAGCTTCGGATCCAGCACCGGCGCCCTTCAGCTCCGGAACCGACACCGGCACCCTTCAGCTCCAGAACCGGAACCGGCGCCCTTCAACTCCGGAACCGGAATCGACACCGGCACCTTCAGACCCGCCCCGCAAGCGCAGCGTCACGGCTCGGTCGTCTCTGACTCCAGTCGTGCTCGGGTTGCCGCGCCGTACACACCGAGCGTGTCGGACTGGATGCCGCGGGCCAGCTGGTAGGTGCGTACCGACGTTTGCACCTGGGTGTCGTAGGTGCCGTTGTCGGGGCCGGTGTAGAGGTTCAACTGGGCCAGGCGGAGCTGGAGTTCGGTGACCTCGGGGCCCTTGCTGCCGAGTTGCAGGACCGGGGCGGTGCTGCTGCCGCCCTGGCGGCCGGTCGCGGAGGCGCTCGACGTGGCGGTGGCCGTCGGGGTCCGGCTGGGCGCGGTGGACTGCGACGCCGTGGCGGACGGGCTCGACGAGGCCGACGGGGACGGGCTCGCGCTGAGCGACGGGGTCGGGGACGCCGACGTCGGCTGTGCGGACGTAGAGCGGCTCGTGGACGGCGTCACCGATGCCGCGCTCTTCGACACGGTCGGGACGCCGGCCCGTACGTCCTGGGGTGCCGCGTCGTCCCGGGACGGCGTCTTGTACGAGAACAGGCCGCTCGCGAAACCGGCCGCCACCGCCACCACGACCACGGCTCCCGCGACGGCGAGGAGCACGGCGCGGCGGTGGCGGCGCGGCGGGTCGGCCTCCGTGGGCGGTTCCGGGATGTCCCCGTCGCCCGCGAACAGGCTCAGGTCGGTCGCGATCGGGGCGGTGTCCGAGGGGCCCCGCAGGGTGGGGAGGACCGACGTCTCCTCCTGAGCGGCCGGTGAGGTCGGTGAGGTCGGTAAGACTCCTGAGGGTGGCGGGAGTGGCGGGGGCGGCGAGGGCGTCACCGCGCGTAGCGGCATCGTCTCCTCGATCGCCGGCAGTCGCTGGGTCTCGCCCTCGGGGGGCACCGTCCCCTCAGGGGTGAGCGCGTTCCCCAGCTCCACATACGGTCTGATCCGCAACGGGTCGAAGTCCTCCGCCGCTGCCGCCTCCGCCGTGCGCGCGTCGCGCAGGGCGTCGGACGCCCGTTGCGTACAGGCGCAGGACGGGGAGCCGTCGGCTGCCCGGGGTGTTCCGCACTCCGGGCATATGTGGCCCATCGTCTCGTTCACGTGTTCGTCCCTCCCCGTCGAACTCCCGAGGTTATGCGGATCTCCTTCACGCCGTCTCCTCGGACCGCGGGAATGTCGGCTTCCCCACGGACTCAACAGGCCGTAACCGGCCATACCGATCACCATGGATGTGTAACGAGAGCCTCGGGAGGTCTTCATGGCCGGCGATGCGCACGGTATGACGGGGAATGTGCAGGACGCGCAGCCACCGGAGAGGCCCCCGCGGCGGGGCAGTTCCGCCCAGGAACACGTGTCGGGCAACGTCCTCGTCTCGATCGGGGCGCTGCTTCTCGGGCTGCTGCTCGCCGCCCTCGACCAGACCATCGTGTCGACCGCGCTGCCGACGATCGTCAGTGACCTCGGCGGCCTTGAACATCTGTCGTGGGTGGTCACGGCGTATCTGCTCGCCTCGACCGCCGCGACCCCGCTGTGGGGCAAACTCGGCGACCAGTACGGGCGGAAGCGGCTGTTCCAGATCGCGATCGTGATCTTTCTCGTCGGGTCCGCGCTCTGCGGGGCGGCGCAGAACATGCCTCAGTTGATCGGCTTCAGGGCTCTGCAGGGGCTGGGCGGCGGCGGGTTGATCGTGCTGTCGATGGCGATCGTCGGTGATGTCGTCTCGCCGCGTGAACGCGGGCGCTATCAAGGGCTGTTCGGCGCGGTGTTCGGCGCGACGAGTGTCCTCGGGCCGCTGCTCGGCGGGCTGTTCACCGAGCATCTGAGCTGGCGTTGGGTCTTCTACATCAACCTCCCCGTCGGTGTCGTCGCCCTCGCCGTCATCGCGACCGCCCTGCACATCCCGCGCAAGTCGACCCGGCACGTCATCGACTACCTCGGCACCTTCCTCATCGCCGCGGTCGCGACCTGCCTGGTCCTCGTCGCCTCGCTCGGCGGCACGACCTGGGGCTGGGGCTCGCCGCAGATCATCGGGCTCGCGGTGCTCGGGGTGGTCCTGATCGTGGCGTTCGTGGCGGTGGAGCGGCAGGCCGCCGAACCCGTCCTCCCGCTGAAGCTGTTCCGCGTTCGCACTTTCACCCTCGCCGCCGTCATCAGCTTCATCGTCGGCTTCGCGATGTTCGGTGCGATGACCTACCTGCCGACCTTCCTCCAGGTCGTGCAGGGCATCACTCCGACCATGTCCGGCGTCCACATGCTGCCGATGGTGTTCGGCATGCTGATCTCGTCCACCGCGTCCGGGCAGATCGTCAGCCGTACCGGCCGGTGGAAGGTGTTCCCGATCGCGGGCACCGGCATCACCGCGCTCGGTCTGCTCCTGCTCCACCGGCTCGACGAGAACAGTTCCACCGCCGAGATGAGCGCCTACTTCTTCGTCTTCGGGCTCGGACTCGGCCTGGTCATGCAGGTGTTGGTGCTCATCGTGCAGAACGCCGTCTCGTACGAGGATCTCGGCGTCGCCACCTCCGGCGCGACCTTCTTCCGGTCCATCGGCGCCTCGTTCGGCGTCGCCATCTTCGGCACGATCTTCGCGAGCCGCCTCGGCGACAAGCTCACGGATGCCCTCCGGGGCACCTCGCTGCCGGCGGGCGTCACACCGCACGGTCTTGAGTCCGACCCGCGCGGCATCTCCCAACTGCCCGTCGCGGTACGGCCGGAGGCCCTGCACGCGTACGCGTCCTCGATCACCGACGTCTTCTTGTACGCCGCTCCCGTCGCCCTCGTCGGCTTCGTCCTGGCGTGGTTCCTCAAGGAGGACAAGCTGCGCGGCTCGGTCACCGCACCCGACGTCACCGAGACCCTCGCCAGCAACCCCGTCCAACGGTCCTCCTACGACGAGGTCTGCCGCGCGCTGTCCGTGCTCGGCACCCGGGAGGGGCGCCGTGAGATCTACAAGACCATCACCAGGAAGGCGGGCTACGACCTTCTGCCCGCGGCCAGTTGGCTGCTCCTGCGCATCAAGCGGGACGGCTGGGCGGAACCGGGTGTGCTCGCCGAACGCAGTACCGTGCCGCTGCCGGTGATCCTCGCCGCGGTCCGCCAGGTCGAGGAGCGGCGGCTGGCCGTACGGGAGGGCCTGGACCTCCAACTGACCGACCAGGGGCGGGAAGTGGCCGAGAAGCTCGCCCAGGCCCGCGAGGAGTCCCTTGCGGAGACGTTGGGGGACTGGTGGGGGCCGGATCGGCCCACGGATCTTGTTCAGCTGGTGAAGGAGCTGAACGGGGAGTTGTGCGGGTCGGATCGGGAGCAGCCGCACAACGGGACGGCGACCAAGGTTAGTTGAGGTCTTTGAGGGACCCGGTGTTCCTTGCAGTGGGCCGTACCACTTTGGTTCGGTCGCCTTCGGGGCGCCTTAAGCCGGTGTCGAGAGCCCCACCGTGCTCGGCGCTGCGCGCCTCCGCGCTCCCCCAGAGGGGGGACCCCCAGCCTCTCGACACCGGCGCGCCCCTACGGCTCCCTCTCGGCCGGCGCGTTGGCACAGTGGGAGTTGGTGGGCCCTCGCCGTTGGTTGAACAGGGCCTTGGCGAGCGTCAGTTGAGGGGTTTGCGGAACCAGTGCTCTGCGTACTTGTCGGCGTTGTGCCGCTCGGTTTCCTCGTAGCCGAGCCGGGTGTACAGGGTGCGGGCCTCCACCAGGTCGTTCCGGGTGTCGAGGATCATCACCTTGGCGCCCAGCTTGCGGGCGGCGTCCTCGGCGGCCGTCACCAGCCTCGGGGCGCCGCCCCGGCCGCGCAGCTCCTCGTGGACGAAGACCCTTTTCAGTTCGGCGGTCGTCGCGTCGAGGAGTCGTACGCCCGCGCTGCCGGCCGGCTCGCCCCCGTACCGGGCGACCAGCAACAGGCCGCCGGGCAGGGCGAGTTCGGCACCGGTTTGGGCGGCGATCTCGCGTTCCAGTTCGGCGGGGTCCGTGCGGTGGTTCTCGTGCAGTAGGTACCAGCGGTCGCTCACCTCGGTGTAGTACGCCCGCCAGAGGGCGGCAGCGACGGGGGAGTCGTAGGGTTCCGGGGCGATCGTCCAGGTCATGCGGACATTGTCAGGAGCCGGTGGGGATGCGGCGCAACCGAATATGGGTCACCTCGGGAGAGTCCAGGACCTGCGTCTTCCGCCACTCGATGTGCGCGTCGCCCACGTTGTCGAACAGGCGCCGTCCGCCGCACGCGAGCACCGGTACGACGTGCAGGAGCAGTTCGTCCAGCCACCCGGCGGTGATGAACTGCTGGACCAGGTCGGCGCCGCCCGCGAGGGAGACGTCCTTGCCGCCGGACGCCTCGCGGGCCGACTCCAGTGCGCGGCCGGGGCCTTCGGTGACGAAGTGGTAGGTCGTGCCGCCCTTCTTCACCACCGACTCGCGCGGGTGGTGGGTGACGACGAACACGGGGGCGTGGAAGGGGGGTTCGTCACCCCACGGGATCTCCCCGGTGATGAACATGCCGTGGCCCATGACCACCGCGCCCGGCCGTTCGGTCCACTCGGCGAGCAGCTCGTCGTCCGGGCCGCCCGTGCCGCCCTCCATCCCCTGCATCCGGCGAAAGCTCCGCAGCCCGTACACCCAGGAGTGCATCCGCTCCCCACCGATGCCCAGCGGATGCTCCCGCCCCGACTCCGGACCCGCGATGTACCCGTCCAGCGACATGGCCAGCCTTGCGATGACCTCACCCATGACAACCTCCTCGGTGACTCTTGTACCTGTGTGTCGTACCTGTGTGTCGATCGGGCCGCCGTGGAATCGACACACCGGCGCCATGAATTCCCCCGGGGTTGTGGCCGTCGTTTGAAGGGTGCCTTTACGGCAACCCGGTAGAGGAACCGACCGGCTACGAGAGCCGGTTGGCCAAGAACCCGGAAGGCACTCATGTCCACAGGCGTGATCATCGTTTTGATCGTGATCGTGGTCGGCGTGGTCGCGGCCGCCCTGGCGCTGCGTGCCCGAGGCGCGATCGGCGGCTCGGGCCTGAAACGCCGCTTCGGGCCCGAGTACGACCGGACCGTGGCCCGGCACGACGGCGACACCAAGGCCGCGGAGCGCGAGCTCGGCGAGCGCGTCGACCAGCACGGTTCGCTGCACGAGCGGCCGCTTGAGCCCGCGGCCCGTGAGCAGTACCAGGCCCGCTGGTCCGCCGCCCAGGAGCTCTTCGTCGACTCCCCCAGTACGGCCGTGGCGGACGTCGACCAGCTGCTCGGCGAGGTGGCCGGGGCTCGGGGCTTCCCCGACGTCGCGGAGTACGAGAAGCAGTTCGACGCGCTGTCCGTGCACCACGCGGACCACGTCCACGGCTACCGGCGCGTGCACCGCGTCGTCACCGCGCGCACGAACGGCACACCGGAGAGCCAGGCCGGTACCGAGGAGATGCGCGAGGCCATGCTCGAAGCCCGTGCCCTCTTCTACGACCTGGTGAGCGACGACAGCCGCAACGGGAACGGCAGCGGCAGCGGGCGTACCGGGCGCCTTGCGTTCGGGCCGTTCAACAAGCAGGCACTGAAGGGGAGTTGAGCCAGATGTCCGATGCGATACGGCCGACCGGCGACACGAACGCGGAGCGCGCCGAGCGCCGGGACCCGACGAAGGCCGGCACGGAGCAGCGGGACACCGAGAAGACGACCGAGCAGCGGGATGCCGGGAAGGCGACGCCGTTCGGGTCCGACCGGGCGATCCCGGCCCCGCGCGAAGGCGACACGACGACGACCCCGCCGCGCGAGTCCACGGCCCGCACCGAGCGCACCGAGCCGTCGGCGCGGCCCGTGCACGCGCCCGAGCCCGCCCCCGCCGTCGGCTCCGGGAACGGCAGCCTGCTGCCGCACGACGAGAGCGACAAGTTCAGCCTGCGGCTGCAGCACGCGGTCACCGGGTTCGTCGACGAGCCCCGGTCCGCCGTGGAGGAGGCCGACCATGTCCTGGAAGAGGTCGCCACCCGGTTCACGGAGGCCGTCACCAAGCGCCGCGCCACCCTGCACGGCTCCTGGCAGTCCGAGGGCTCGGACGACACCGAGCAACTCCGCCTGGCCCTGCGGGACTACCGCGAACTGACGGAACGGCTTCTACACATCTGACCCGCCGGCTCCACCTGGTCCATCCGTTCCATCCGCTCCGTCAACCGCCCGGCGCTCCCGCCACTCCCGTGCGACCTCTTCCACGTCGTACGGCTTCATTCCCAGCGGAGGGCCGGGCGGCGGCTTGAACATCATGTCGCGGATCTTCACGTTGACCTCGGTGATGATCTGCCGTGCGATCCGCTCCGAAGGGGCCGAGTACGCCGCAGCCAGGGCGTCCTCGGCCTCCTTGCGCAGCGCCAGCGTCGGCGGGAGCACGGAGATGCCCTCGCGGGCCATCTTCTGCTTGATCCACCACAGTTCGTCGTACGTCGTGTCGGAACCGGACGGCAACGGCTTTCCCGCGCCCGGGAGTCGGGCGAACTCGCCGGCCTGCTCGGCGTCCCGGATCTGCTTGTCGACCCAGGACTCGAAGGACACACCCGGTGGCTTTCGCTCGGTCATGACTCCATTGTGCCGGACGCGGCGTGGCCGGGGGATTTATCATGCGGCGGCTGTGTAAGGACACCTCAAGGGGGAAGCGCACGTGCTCGAACTCACCATGGCCACGGTTTCCGGGACGGACGCGGGCGCGACCGCCGGCATGCTGATGGCCGACGCGCCCAGCGACCCGGGCGCGGTACTGCGGGTGGGCCGGGACGAGACGGTGTGCCGGCTGGTGACACCGGACGACTGGCTGTTCATCTCGCGGGTCCATCTGGAGTTCCTGTGCGGCCCCGAGGGCACCTGGCAGGTGAGCTGGCTGCGCGGCTCCCAGCCCGACCCGTCCTCCGAAGTACGGCTGATCGTCGGCGAGTACGCCCAGACCGTCGGCTACGGCGGCAGCGTGCCGTTGCCCCGCGGCGGCAGCGGCGAGATCGTCATCCAGGACCGCACCGGGCCGCGCAGCGTCAACGTCGGCTTCTACCACGAGGGTTGAGACCCCGAGCGGGGCCGGGGGGAGGGAGGGGGCGGCTCAGCCGAGTGGGCCGAGTGGGCCGAGTCAGTCGAGGACTCGCGCCAGCGCGAACCCGTCGTAGCCCTTTCCGCCCACCGTCTGGATCGCCGTGCCCGACAGGCGCGCGTGCGAGCCGATCAGTTCGATCGCGGCGCGCGTGCCCCGGACGTCCGGGGCCGTGTTCGCCGGGTCGGCGACCCGGCCGCCGCGGACCACGTTGTCGATGATGATCAGGCTGCCGGGGCGGGTGAGCTTGAGCGCCCACTCGACGTAGTGGGGGTTGTTGACCTTGTCGGCGTCGACGAAGACCAGGTCGAAGGGGTCCGGGTGCTCGTCGGCCAGCTCGGCCAGCGACTCCAGGGCCGCGCCCACCCGAACCTCGACGACCTTGTCGAGGCCCGCGCGGGCGATGTTGCGGGTGGCGACCTCGGCGTGCCGGGGGCTGTACTCCAGGGAGACCAGCCGGCCGTCGGCGGGCAGGGCGCGGGCCAGCCAGATGGTGCTGTAGCCGCCGAGGGTGCCGATCTCCAGGATGCGGGAGGCGCCCTGGAGCTGGGCGAGGAGATGGAGCAGCTTGCCCTGGTTGGCGGTCACCGCGGCCTGCGGGAGCCCGGCGGCCTCGCTGTCGCGTACGGCCGCCTCAAGCACCTCGTCCTCCGGGGCGAGGTGGCTGACGAAGTAGTCGTCGACGTCGTCCCACAGCTGCGACTCGCTCATGTGCCGGTGCCTTTCGTGAATCCGGTGAGAATTGTTACGAACCCGTTCGTGTGCAATCACGCACTGTACGGATACGCGGATATTTGCCGTGCCCGGGCAACCGGGCGCCGACTATCGTCATCCGGACAAAAGACAGGGCGGACGTCAGGTGAAGAGGGGGTTGCCTGCGTCCCTCCCGCAGGGGGTGCGAACCTCATAGGGTTCGCAGAGGAAACAGCCACGCGTGTGACGCGTGGGACGAGCGGGGCGGGAGGCCTACGAGGCGTGGCGAACGTGGAGCACAGCGGGCGACCGGCAGGAGCCGCAGGAGCATTCGGGGCCACGGCCGCCGGCGCGGCCAGGGCACGTCTGCGCGTGGCGCGCCTGGGCCTGTGGCTGGTCGCCGCGGTTCTCGCCGTACGGCAGGTGGCCGTGGTCCTCAGCACCCCACAGGGGGAGCGGCTGACCGACCTGGAGACCTGGGTCGGGCCGAACGGCGTGCTGCATGTGAAGGGCTCGCTGTACGACTCGACGCAGTTCACCGGCACACCCTTCGGCGGGCTCGTCCTCAAACCGCTGACCCGGGCGGCCGAACAGGCCCTCGGCTGGGGCTGGACCTTCGGCACGCTGCTGCTCGTCGTCGCGCTCGGCCTGGTCGTCTCCCGTGCCCTGCCGCAGCCCGTCACCCGCCGTGCGTCGCTGCTCGCCGCGCCCGTCGCGATCAGCCTGCTGATGCTGTCGCTGCCGGTGCGCAACACGCTCTGGCTCGGACAGACCAGCATCATCCCGGTCCTGCTCGTGCTGCTCGGCTGCTTCACGGTGCGCGGTGAGCGGGCCAGTGGCGTGTTGATCGGCCTCGCCGCCGCGCTCCAGCCGACCGTGCTGCTGTTCGCGCCGCTGCTGTGGTTCACCGGCCGCCGCCGCGCCGCGGTCACCTCCGCGCTGACGTTCGCCGCGAGCGTGGTGATCGCCTGGGCGGCGATGCCGCACGACTCGTACACCTACTGGGTGCACCACATGGCCGGTGCGGGCCTCGGCGGCGCGGCGGACGGGCTCGGCAACCAGTCCCTGCACGGCGCGCTGCTGCGCCTCGGTCTCACCGGGCCGCTGGAGATCGGCGTCTTCCTGACGCTGGGCGCGGCCGTCACCTGCCTCGGCCTGCGCCGGGCCGTGCGGTACGCGCGCGACGGACAGCTGCTCCTCGCGGTCGCGATCACGGGCTGCGCGGCCATCGCCGTGTCGCCGACGACCTGGCAGCACCAGCTCCTGTGGGTGCTGCTCGCGGTGGTCGGCCGGGTCGGCAAGCGCGCCTCGGACCGGTTCGTGTGGCCGGTGGTGGTGGTCCTGGTGGTCACGCTGCCGTCGAAGATGCTGCTGCCGAACGTGCCGGCCATGTACTTCCTGCGGGACAATGTGCCGCTGTTCATGGCCCTCGCCGCGGCCACCCTCGTACCGTTCCTGTCCTGCGCGTCGCCCTACTACCGTCGGCCGATCCCGACCGACTACGCGGCGCCGGTCCTGGCCCGCTGGTCCCGGGTGCCGCTGCTGCCGTTCTGGCACCGGGTGCTCACCCGCCCCAACCTGCTGCTGGAGCTCCTGCTGATCCGGGTCTTCTACGCGGCCTACTCCTCGGTGCGGGCGGCCGCGACCGGGGGCCGTGGCGTCGCGGAGGAGCACGGGCACCAGATCCACTCGATCGAGAAGGCCCTCCATATCGACATCGAGCAGTGGGCCAACCACTCGGTGGTCAAACTGCCGTGGCTGGAGCACTTCCTCGGCTTCTACTACGAGTCGTTCCACTTCGTCGTACCGCTGACGATCCTCGGTGTGCTCTACGTCCGGCGGCCGGTGGACTACCGCTGGGCCCGCAGCTCGCTCGGCATCGCCACCCTGCTCGGCCTGCTCGGCTTCTGGCTGTACCCGCTGGCCCCGCCCCGGCTGATGCCCGGGCTCGGCTTCATCGACACGGTGCACGGCGCCCAGAACCTCGCGAAGCCGGACTACGGCGCGATGACCGCGGTCACCAACCAGTACGCGGCGATGCCCTCCCTGCACTTCGGCTGGTCGCTGTGGTGCGGCATCGTCATCGTGGCCCTCGCCCCCAAGTGGTGGATGAAGGCGCTCGGCCTGCTGCATCCGCTGTTCACCGTGTCGGCGATCGTCGCGACGGCCAACCACTGGGTGCTGGACGCGCTGGGTGGTGCCGTGGTGGTGGGTGCCGGTTTCCTCCTCACCTACGTCCTGTCCGGGCCTCGGGCCGTCAGGTCGTGGGACGACGCGTGGCAGAGGGACGAGGCGAGCCACAGCGTGGGGCAGGCGGCGGGCGCGCGGAACTGAGCGTTTCTTCTTCACGTTCGATAATTCTCGAATGATCTGTCCGTGTGTGATCGTGCCTCATTAGATGGATCCCTGACGGGGCCGGAAACGGTGTCCGTCGAACTCACCGGCGTTGAAACGAGAGGGATCGTACGTGAAGCGCAAGATTGCTCTGTCGCTCGGACTCCTGGCTCTCTGCACCGCGAGCACGATCGGTGTCGCGTCCACCGCCTCCGCCGACGAATCCGGGGTGCAGGCCTCCTACTTCGTCCTCTACGAGAACGAGAACTACGGCGGCCACGACGCGAGCTTCTCCGGTACCGACCGCGAGCTCAACAACAAGTACTGGGCCGGCACCACCACCATCATGAACAACAAGGCGAGTTCCATGCGGAACAACACCTCGTCCTACGTGGGTATGTGGACCATCGGTGGCGACTGCACGGGTGAGAACTACACCGCGAAGCCGAACAGCGTGGACTCCAAGCTCGGCGACTTCAACGACAACGCGAGCTGTGTGATCTTCCTGTAGTTCTCCTGAGGTGGTGCCGACGTTCCGCGTCGGCACCACCTCTTTTTCTGGAAGATTCTTTCTGGAGGAGAAGGATTTCGATGCCGCGCGCGCGACTGATCACTGTGACCCTGCTGCTCTTCCTGACCGCTTGTACAGCGTATTCGGGGAGCTCCGGGACGGTGGCCCCACCGACGGCCCCACCGCCCACTTCCGAGGTTCGGAGCCTTGTCCTGCCGTTCGACCGTTACCGGCTCTCGGTCAATGACATCTATCTGATCGAAGGGGCCCAGGACATCCTGACCCGGGACTGCATGAAGCGGCGGGGACATGACTGGGAACTGGTCAACAATCATTCGACGTTCATCGACCTGAGAAACCGCCGTCGCTACGGCGTCATCGAGATGCCGGTGGCGGAGGAACTGGGTTATCACACCACGCCGCAGTTGCTGGGCTCGACCGAGGTGACGGCGCGGAAACAGCGGCGGGAAAGCCGCCTGAGCATGGCGGAGCAGAAGGACGCGTTCGACCCCGAGAACGGATGTTATGTACGGGCGGGGCGTCAGCTGGCGCAGGGGACCCAGGTGGACGAAGGCCCGATGAGCGATCTCAGTTACCGCATCCTGAACGAATCACGCAAGAGCCTTCCCGTGTCCCGGGCCCTGGCTTCGTGGGGCAGGTGCATGCACGGGTACGGGTTTTCCTACCGCGACCCGGCCGGTGCCGGAAGCGATCCCGCCTGGCACAGGTCGCAGAACCCGTCGCGGAAGGAGCTGGCCACCGCTGTGGCCGACGTCCGGTGCAAGCGGCGGGCGGACCTGGTCGCCGTGTGGCACCGCGAGGAGAAAGGGCGTCAGGAACAGGCTGTCCGGCTCAGGAGTGAGTACTTCGGTCGGCTGGCAGCCGCCAAGGCCCGTCATCTCGACGCCGCTCGGGCGGTCCTGTTTCGATAGTGATCAAATGTCCGAGATGCGTAAATCGACTCGTCCGGATGTCGCCCTATTCATCACGCTTTCCCTTCTCCTGGTTATGTGAAAGGGGAAGTAATGGGCTGGTGATGACCGGTGGGATGTGTGAGGGTCGGTGAGTCGGCGCATGACCACGCCGGCATCCTTCCGAGGGGAACGGTAGGGGGACGCGTGATTTCGGTTCAGTTCGATGCGCATGCTCTGACGGGCACCAGATTCGTGGTTTCTCCATTGGCGCAGATGGGATTCCTGCTGAATCGTGGGCGAGGGGCCGACGGCGGATATCATCCGGAAGCGGCGGCGGTCCAGAACACTCTCATACGTCGTGAGCTGCGCCTGCTTCTGGCGATACGCAGCGAAACGCGAACGTATATACCGGGATTCCTGTTGGCCAACGGGGAATTTCCAGGCACCCTCGATGCGGAACTGTATCGGGTGGCATCGGCCCCGAGTGAAGTCGTAGCGCGGCAGATGAACAGATTCCTGCACCAGGCGCGCACCGGCGGACGGATGGTCTCCGCCGAGTTACGACGAATACGGGCCGTTCTGGAGTCGGGGGAGCGAATCTTCGCGCAGCGGGTCGCGTGGGAACTCGGGGAATTCTGGGCCGGACACATGTCGGCCAGGTGGGACACCGCCCGAACTCTGGTGGAGGAGGACATCCGGCACAGGGCCGCGTCCATGGCTCAGCGCGGACTGAGTGCCACGCTGAACTCCCTGCACCCGGCGATCACCTACCGGTCCGGTGTGCTGCGCATCGAGGACGAGTACACCTTCGACGTACGCGAATCCCGGGGAATCGTGCTCCATCCCTCGCCGATGGCGCCGACCTGGCGGCTGAGCGTCGACCCGTGGGGCGAGGACGAGATCCAGCTCTCCTACCCGGTCGCGCGAGGACTCCCGAAGTGGCCCGAGGGGGAACCGCGGGCGGTGCCGGAACCCTGGGGCGAGGTGATCGGGCAGGCTCGGTTGCTTCTGCTGTCGGACCTGGGGAGCTCGCGTACCACCACGGAACTCGCCGAACGGCACCACCTGAGCGCGTCGACGGTCTCCTACCATCTGCTTCGGCTGCACCGCGTAGGCCTGTTGAACCGGACGCGCGAGGGCAACAAGGTGTACTACCAGCGCACCCCGGAAGCCGACCGTTTCGTCGCGCGCCGGGCGCGGAAGTCGCGGCAGCAGCGACCCGGGACTGCCGCCGACGTCGATACCGCGGCTCACGCCTGAGCCGTCCGGCAGCCGCCCGCCCGCTTCCCGCCCGCTAGCACTGGCTGCTCCAGGGCGGCCGATAGCGCGAACTCAGCCGGTACTCGCCTGCCGAAGGTGCCGTCAACCTGGTCCACCGGCCTGTTTGTTCCAGGCAGCCCCGGTCCGACCACAGCCACGGCGAGTAGTCGATGCGGACCGTGACGGAGCCGGGGCGCTCCACCTGGAGGACGAGCTCCGCACTGTCGGAACGGACCACGGTGGCCGGCGCCGAGACCAGGGGTACGGCGTCGCGCACCCGGTAGACGCGCCAGTGCGTGTCCCTCCAGACCGGTTCGAGCCAGTCGGGCTCACTGCGGACGAGAGCCGCCTCCTGCTCCGCGGGCCCGTCGGGCTTGCCGTCGGGCAGGACGATGTATCCCACCGCCGAGCCGTTCAGCCATGCGCGGTAGGCGCCGGGGGTGAACGAGCCGTCGTAGAAGAGCCGCCCTCGTTCGACGTCCAGCTGCCGGTTCCAGCCCCGCGCGGAGTTGACGTAAGGGGCCAGGCCGCTGGCCTCGCGGTGATTGCGGGCCGGTACCACCTCGACCCTGGTTCGATCGGCGCCGAGGCGGTCCAGGGCAGCGATGACCGCTTTGGTGTCGGACGCCCAGGCGGGCACCGTGGTCGACACGCGCAGGTCGTCGATCGTCTTCTGGGCCACCCAGTTGACCGACAGGCAGAGTGCGACCACCAGGGCCAATCGGCGGACCAGGTGCAGCCGGGGGCCCATCGCCGCAGTGAGGAGGGCCGCCGGCGCGAGCAGCTCCGCGAGCCGCTCGACGTTCGTCCCGATCGGCGACGCGATCAGGTAGGTGAGGACGACTCCGACGGCGTAGACCGCGGCGCCGATCCGGAGCGCGCGCCACTCGCGAGGAGCGAGCAGCACCGCGGCGGAGAGCAGCGCGGGCTGCCAGATCCGTCCGGCGGCCATGGGCTGCTCGCCCTGGAACGGGAACAGCGCGGTGGTCAGGGCGACCACCAGGAACGGGGGCACGAGCAGTGCGGCGGCCTCCCGGTATCGCCGGGTGAACAAGTAGCCCGCGCCCGCGACCGCCACGAAAAGTCCGGCCACGGGGCTGGCCATGGTGGCGAGGGCGCTGCCGGTCGCGGCGAGTACCGGTCGGCTCTTCGGACCGACGAGTGCCAGACACCCGGCCAGACCGATCGCCACGCCGAGGGCGAATGTGGTGCGCCCCGACGCCACGTTGCACCAGAGCGCCAGGGACACGAGAAGGGCGGGCCACAAAGGCCGTTTGATTCCGGTCCGTTCCAGCAGCCGCGCCGCCAACCAGGACGCCGCGACACCGGACACGATCGTGACGGTCCGCACACCGAGCCACGCCATCAAATGAGGTGACAGCAGGCTGTAATTCGCGGTGTGCATTCCGCCGTACCAGAAGAGGTTGTACGCCGAACCGGGGTGGCGCGCGACGAATCCCGCCCAGGCGTACTGCGCCGCAAGGTCCCCGCCACCGGTGGCCAGAAATACACCCCACACCGCGTACAGCGGAATGACGGGGAGTGTGGCCAGGATCGGAACGCGACCGCGTTCGTACAGAGACCGGAAACGCATTTCCCGGTTCTCGTTCCTGTCCCCGGATTGTACGGAGGAGAGTTGCGCAGAAGCCACAGCCACCGCTTTCTGCTCGACGTCGAAGGACAGACTTCCACACTCAAGACGTCTTGCGCGACAGAATGGTTGGCTCTTCGTTCCCGCTCGCAATGCGGCCCGTCCCGCACTCGAACCACACCGTCTTCCCACCCCCCGGCGCCGGCGACACCCCCCACTTGTCGGTCACCGCGTCCGGGATGACGAGCCCACGCCCGTTCTCCGACTCGGTGTCCAACTCCGCGTGCAGGTCCGGGAGTTGAGGGGAGCTGTCGGTCACCTCCACCCGTACTCCCACCGCCTGCCGCAGCAACCGCAGCCCGCAGCGCCGGTCCGGAACATGCCGCACGACGTTGGCGACCAGCTCCGTCACGGCGAGTTCCACGGCGTCGGACAGCTCCGACCTGCCCCACTCCAGCAGGAACGAGCGGACGATACGGCGGATGTGCCGGGCCGAGTGTTCACCCACGGTGAGGTGCATGACGTACTGCTGGCGGTGGGGAAAGGCCAGCATGGCGGGGGGAGTTGGTTCGTTCACGCTACGAGACTGACGTGCCGCCGCTACCCTCGGCAACGGCATGAATACAACCCGTTCGCGTGTGGACACAGGGGGCTTCGCGTGCACATCGCCACGCTTGATCCAGGGGCTTCGGCGCTGGACTACTACGGCTATGAACTCCGCCGCTACCGAGAGGCGGCCGGCCTCACCCAACGCCAACTCGGCGTCATCATCAACTACACCGGGTCACTGATCGGCCAGATCGAGACGGCCAAGAAGCTCCCCACGCTGGCGTTCAGCAGGGCGGTCGACGCTGCTCTCAACACCGGTGGGCTGCTGACCCGGTTGCTTGATCTCGTGCTGCGCAGCCAACTCCCCGCGTGGTTCCAGCAGGTGGCTGAACTGCAAGCGCGGGCCGTCGACATCTGCTCCTTCGAGGCTCAGATGATCCACGGTCTCCTCCAGACCGAGGAGTACGCCCGTGCCGTGCTCGGCACGCTGGACAAGAGCAACCTGGACGACCGGACCGCCGTACGCATGGCTCGTCAGCGCATCTTCGAGAAGAATGAGCCGCCGGTCTTCTGGGCGATCCTGAGCGAGGCCGCGCTGTATCTGGAGATCGGCGGTCGGCAGACCATGAGGAACCAACTGGCCCGCCTGTTGACCTACGAGGACGATCCTCGGATCAACATCCAGATCCTGCCGCACTCGACCGGAGCGCACGCGGGACTGACAGGCTCGTACGACCTCTACCGCTTCCCGAGCGATCCGCCCATCGTCTACACCGAGGGCTACGGAAGCGCGCATCCCACGGCTAACCCAGACACTGTCAGGGACTGTTCGCTCCGTTACGATCATCTGCAGGCCGCCGCCCTTTCCCTCAGAGACTCGGCGGAGCTGATCCGGCGCGTGATGGAGGAACGTTATGGGGAACAACGCGATGCCGACGGGGACTCAGTGGCGGAAGTCCAGCTACAGCGGTGATCAGGGCGGCAATTGCATCGAGTGCGCGCCGCTCGGTCCGCTCGCCTGGCGCAAGTCCTCGTACAGCAGCGACCAGGGCGGCAACTGCATAGAGATCGCCGAAACCGCCTGCCCCACCCCTACCCTCGCCATCCGCGACTCCAAGACCCCGGCGGGGCCGATCCTCACCCTCGCTCCCGCCGCCTTCACCACCTTCGTCAACTGGACCGCTACGACGGCTGGTTGAAGTAGTAGTCGTGGTCGAGGTCGGCGAGCAGGCCGATCCGGGTCGGGGTCCAGCCGAACCGCTCCCTCGTCAGTGTGCTCGTGCCCACCAGGTTGGTGGCGACGAAGTGGCCCAGCCAGCCGAAGTGGGCCTCGGCGTCCTCGACCGGCACGCTCGTCACCGGTAGGTCCAGCCGGTTGCCGATGACTTCGGCGATGTCCCGTCCGGGTACGCCCTCGTCGGCGACCGCGTGCAGGACCGTGCCCGCCGGAGCGTTCTCCAGGGCCAGCCGGTACAGCAGCGCCGCGTCATCGCGGTGGACGGCGGCCCAACGGGTGGTGCCGTCCCCGGCGTAGGCCGAGACGCCCTTGGTGCGGGCGATGTCGATCACACCGGGGACGAAGGCGTGATCGCCCTCACCGTGCACCTGCGGCAGTCGTACGACCGACGCGCGGACGCCTCGCGCTGCCGCCGCCAGGGCCGTCACCTCCGCCGGGAGGCGCGGCAGGTCGGGGCGGGCGGCGGGGTCGGGCACGTCGTCCTCGGTCCGGCCGTGGCTCATCACGGAGCTGACGACGAGCGGGCGGTCCGAGTCGGCGAGGGCCTCGGTCAGGGCCCTGACCGCGCTCAGGTCGATCGCGACGCACGCGGCGTAGTTCGAGAAGTCGTGGATGAAACCGGTGTGGATCACTCCGTCGGAGGCCGCCGCACCAGTGCGGAGTGAGTCGAGGTCCTCCAGGGAACCCCGATGCACCTCCGCCCCGGTCGCCGCGAGCCGGTCCGCCGACGCGTCGGAGCGGGCCAGGCCCAGGACTTGGTGACCGTTGGCGAGCAGTTCGCGGACCACGGCACCGCCCACGAAACCGGTCGCTCCGGTGACGAAAACACGCATGACGAAATCACCCAGATCAAGGTCGGGTCGGAAGAATCGGTGTGCTTCCAGCCTGCGCGCACCGCACCCGGCGCGTCCAAGACCGGTTCCGGAAGGCGTGATTCACTTCCGGTATCAGTGCAGCTCGTGCCGTCGTACAGTCGAGGTATGAGTGACCTGGACCTGCGCCTGGTGCGCTGCTTCACCGTCGTCGCCGAGGAACTGCACTTCGGGCGGGCGGCAGCCGCCCTCCATCTGGCACAACCGTCGCTGAGCCGTCATATCCGGCGGCTTGAGGGGGAGTTGGGGGTGCGGCTCTTCGACCGGACCACGCAGGGCACTCAACTCACCGAAGCGGGTGCGGCGTTCCTGCCCCGGGCCGAGGCGCTGCTGCGGTCGGCGGCGGAGGCGGCGGCCGTGGCACGGGCGGTCGGGCAGCCGAGCCGTGTCGTCATCGGGTACATGACCGGGTTCATGGTCACCCCGGCGGTACGTGCTCTGCGCGGGCGCTACCCGGACGCCGACGTGCACAGCCGTTTTCTCGGTTGGGGCGAGCTGCCGTCCGCCCTGCTGGAGCACCGGGTGGACGTGGTGGTGGGCCGACTCCCGTTCCCCACCGAGGGATTGAGCGTGACGGTCCTCTACGAGGAGTCCAGGGTGCTGCTGATGCCGGTCGGCCACCGGCTGGCCGGCAAGGAGTACGTCACCCTCGACGACATCGCCGACGAGCCCGTACCCCGTTTCCCCGACCCGGAGTTCAACGCGTTCTGGCGCGTCGACCCCCGCCCGGACGGCCGACCGGTGCCGGACGGGCCACTCGTCCAGGAGTTGGAGGACAAGCTCGAATTCGTCGCCGCGGGCGAGGCGGTGGCGCTCGCTCCGGCGGGCGCCGTCCGGAAGGGCCTGCGACCCGATCTGACCACGGTCCCGCTGGAGGGTGTGGCCCCCATCCCGGTCGTCCTGGCCGTCCGCGCAGGCGAGGAGAACCGCCGACTGCTCGCGGCCTTCCGCGCCTGCGCCGAGGAGCATCTGACCCCCGCCAACTGGTCGGCTACAGCCGCTGAATGATCGTCCCCGTCGCCAGCGCCCCGCCCGCGCACATAGTGATCAGCGCGAACTCCTTGTCGGCGCGCTCCAGTTCGTGGAGAGCCGTGGTGATCAGGCGGGCGCCCGTCGCCCCGACCGGATGGCCGAGGGCGATCGCACCGCCGTTCACGTTGACCTTCTCCAGGTCCTGGCCGAAGACCTGCGCCCAGCTCAACACCACTGATGCGAAGGCCTCGTTGATCTCGACGATGTCGATGTCCTTGAGCGTCATGCCCGCCTTGCCGAGCACGGCTCGCGTCGCGTCGATCGGGCCGTCGAGGTGGAAGTGGGGATCCGATCCGACCAGTGCCTGAGCTACGATCCGCGCCCGGGGCCGCAGCTTCAGCGCCCGCGCCATCCGCTTCGACGCCCACATGATCGCCGAGGCGCCGTCGCTGATCTGGGAGGAGTTGCCCGCCGTATGAACGGCTGTCGGCATGACCGGCTTCAGCCGTGCCAGCGCCTCCATCGTCGTGTCGCGCAGGCCCTCGTCCCGGTCGACGAGCCGCCACATGCCGAGGCCCGCGCGCTGCTCGTCCTCAGTCGTCGGCACCTGGACGGCGAACGTCTCCTTCTTGAAGCGTTCCTCGGACCAGGCGATGGCCGCCCGCTCCTGCGAGATGAGGCCGAGCGAGTCGACGTTCTCGCGGGTCAACCGCCGGTTGCGGGCGATGCGTTCGGCGGCCTCAAACTGGTTGGGCAGGTCCACGTTCCACTCGTCCGGGAACGGTTTCCCCGGTCCGTGCTTCGACCCCGACCCGAGCGGCACCCGTGACATCGCCTCGACGCCACAGCTGATCCCGACGTCGATGACACCCGCCGCGATCATGTTGGCGGTCATGTGCGAGGCCTGCTGCGAGGAGCCGCACTGACAGTCGACGGTCGTCGCCGCCGTCTCGTAGGGCAGGCCCATGGCCAGCCAGGCGTTGCGCGCGGGGTTCATCGACTGTTCGCCGGCGTGCGTCACCGTGCCGCCGACGACCTGCTCGACACAGTCGGCGTGAATGCCGGTGCGGCCGAGGAGTTCACGGTAGGTCTCGCCCAGGAGATAGGCGGGATGGAGGTTGGCGAGCGCTCCGCCGCGCTTGCCGATGGGGGTGCGTACGGCTTCCACGATGACGGGTTCCGCGACCATGGGACACGTCCTCTCCTCGTACACCGCGCGGCGCGGGCGTCCCGGCCACCTGCCGCGCAGAACTAGTACGCGTTCTAGTTCTGTGTGCAGTCTGCTGACAGTCCGTCCACAACCGCAAGGGTCGTGCAGGGAATTCGGGTCGCCGTGCCTCTTGCGACTTGTAGAACCCGTTATTACCTTCACGGGCATTCCCTTGTTCCTGATGAACCGTCAGAAAACGGCTGGAGTGCCCATGCCCTGTCCAGCTCTCCCCGACGGGTTCGACTTCACCGACCCGGACCTGCTCCACCACCGCGTCCCGCTACCGGAGTTCGCCGAACTGCGCGCGGCCGAGCCGGTGCGCTGGATACCGCAGCCCCTCAACATCGCGGGGTTCCAGGACGAGGGCTACTGGGCCGTGACCCGGCACGCCGACGTCCGGTACGTCTCCACGCATCCGGAGATCTTCTCCTCGACCCTCAACACGGCGATCATCCGCTTCGGCGAGCACATGACGCGCGAGTCGATCGACGTTCAGCGGCTGATCCTGCTGAACATGGACCCGCCCGAGCACACCCGCGTCCGCCAGATCGTGCAGCGGGGCTTCACCCCCCGGGCGATCCGCGCTCTGGAGGAGCGGCTGCGCAACCGCGCCCACGGGATCGTCGAGACCGCCCGCGCCCGCTCCGGCCCCTTCGACTTCGTCACCGAGGTCGCCTGCGAACTGCCCCTCCAGGCCATCGCCGAGCTGATCGGCGTCCCGCAGGACGACCGCGTCAAGATCTTCGAGTGGTCCAACAAGATGATCGCGTACGACGATCCCGAGTACGCCATCACGGAGGAGGTCGGCGCCGAGTCCGCCGCCGAACTCATCTCCTACGCCATGAACATGGCCGCCGAGCGCAAGCAGTGCCCGGCCCACGACATCGTCAGCACGCTGGTCGCCGCCGAGGACGAAGGCAACCTGAACTCCGACGAGTTCGGCTTCTTCGTGCTCATGCTGTCGGTGGCCGGCAACGAGACGACCCGCAACGCCATCACCCACGGCATGCACGCGTTCCTCACCCACCCCGACCAGTGGGAGCTGTACAAGCGGGAGCGCCCGTCGACCGCCGCCGAGGAGATAGTCCGCTGGGCCACCCCGGTCAACGCCTTCCAGCGTACGGCGACCCAGGACACCGAACTCGGCGGCAAGCAGATCAAGAAGGGCGACCGCGTCGGCATCTTCTACGCCTCCGCCAACCACGACCCCGAAGTCTTCGAGAACCCGGACCAGTTCGACGTCATGCGCGACCCGAACCCCCATCTGGGCTTCGGCGGCGGAGGCCCGCACTACTGCCTCGGCAAGTCCCTCGCGGTCCTCGAAATCGACCTGATCTTCAACGCGATCGCGGACGCGATGCCCAACCTGACCCTGACGGGCGACCCGCGCCGCCTGCGCTCCGCATGGATCAACGGCGTCAAAGAGCTTCAGGTGACCGCCGGTTGAGGTACCCCGGTTGAACGCACAGCTCGGGCCGGCGGCATCCCGGCGCCGCCGGCCCGTCTCGCCTGCTCATGTCCGCGAGGCTGCGGCCTACTTCCGTACGGCGAACTTCATGAGCTCCTTCTCGTCCCCCTGCTTGATCTTCCCGGTCTCGTTGATGACCTGGAGCTTCCAACTCCCACCGTCCCGGACCGCCTTGGCGACCGCGCAGCCGTTGTCGGAGCTGAGCAGGTTGGGCCAGATCTCGGCGACCTGCTGGGTGCTGCCGCCCGTCGCGTCGTACACCTTGAAGGCAATGTTCCGTGCCTTCTGGAAGGAACTGCCCTTCTTGTAGGCGGCGGCGACGAAGACGATCGACGTGATGTTGCCGGGTATCCGCGCGAGGTCGACGGTCACCGTCTCGTCGTCGCCCTCGCCCTTGCCGGTCTGGTTGTCCCCGCTGTGCACCAGCGAGCCGTTGCCCAGCGGGTCCACGGAGTCGAGCCCCGCGAGCCGTACCGGGTCCTGGCCCTGCATCGCGATGGCGATGAGATCGAGGTCCGTACCGGCCTTCTGGCGCAGCTTCCCGATGATGCCGCCGCTGCTGCCGACGGTCGGGTCCCAGGACGCCCCGATCTCCAGATGGGTCACTCCGTCCAGATCCGCCGGACCGTCTTCCTTCGTGAGCGTGATCATGCGTGATCGATCCTCTTGATCGTGGGACTTGGACGCACGAATTCTGCCTTCTTGACCGGCCTTTGGGCTACTCCCGGCCAGACGCGGTCAGTGCGAACACTCCGGCGGCCAGGGCCGCGAGCAGGAGTGGGTAGCGCAGATCGTGGTGCAGGATCAGCCACGCGCCGAGAAACGCGCCGACGGCCATCGCGACGGCCGCCGACAGCCGGCGGAAGGTGCCGGGGCCCCGGCCGTCGCCCGCGACCGAGTCGGCGACCAGGCCGGTCAGGGTCATCGTCAGAACCGTGGTGGTCGTGAAGTCGGTGACCCTGAGCTTGCGGACCACCGCGTTGCGCAGGCCCATCGCGAAGGCGGTGAGGGCGATCAAGGGATGTGTGGTGGCGCTGTCGCCCGGTGCCACGAAGGCGATCAGCGCGGCCACGCCCACGAGCAGCGCCTCCGCGCCGAGACTCACCCGGGCCCAGGTCCGGCGCGAGCCGGTGTCCAGCCGTACCGCGATCCGGCCCCCGACCGCCGCCCCCACCAGGAAGGCGCCCAGGGAGGTCAGGGTGCGCGACACCGAGAAGCCGGGTGCCCCGGCGGCGGCGAAGCCCAGGACGACGACATTGCCGGTCATGTTGGCAGTGAAGACATGACCGAGGCCCAGATAGCTCACCGCGTCGATCAGCCCGCTGACCACGGTCAGCCCCAGCAGCACGACCACCAGCCGGAGTCCGCGCGCCTCACGGTCGTAGGACTGGGGCTGTGTGTTCTGGTCCATGAACGCAATGTAGCGGCGGCCCCCGGAGTGCCGGGGACCGCCGCCGCGTGGTGCGTGTGTGGGGCCGGTGATCAGTACCAGCCGTTGGACTGCCAGAAGCTCCAGGCGGCCGTGGGGCTGCCGTAGCGGGAGTTCATGTAGTCCAGGCCCCACTTGATCTGCGTGGCGGCGTTGGTCTTCCAGTCGGAGCCGGCCGAGGCCATCTTCGAACCGGGCAGCGCCTGGACCAGGCCGTAGGCGCCGGAGGAGGAGTTCGTGGCGGTGACGTTCCAGCCGCTCTCGTGCTCGACGATCTTGCTGAACGCGTTGTACTGCGCCGCGCTCGGGATCATCTTGTGCGCGATCGCCTGAGCGGAGGAGGCGGAGGTCGTCGCGGCCTGGGCGGGAGCCGAGGTCAGCACCAGACCGGTGGTGGCGGCGGCCAGAGCGGCGGCGGTCAGGGCCTTCTTCGGGGAGGCGATGCGAGCGACGATGCGGGAGACGGACACGGAGAACCTGTTTCTTCGGGGACAGAGACGTCGTACGCCTGCCGGTGTCACGCGGTGCGCGGCGGTGGCAATGCGTCGGCGCCGAGGCCGTGAGGGCTCGTCGGCGCCGTGCGACTGCTCCAGAGAAGCACTCTCGATCCGTGTCCGCAAAGACCCCTTTTACTAGTTGTGGTCGCATGTGGGTGAATGGTGAACTGTGTGACCTGGCTCTCAAACCCCAGGTCAGAGGGTATGTAGACGCGTACATGCCATGCCCATATCCCTACTAATCCGCATCGTTGGTGACATGGGTCATGTGGGGTGCTTCACCGCCTCTGTGACGGCTGGTGCGCGACGCCTCACACAGGAGGTCCGTCGAACGTGACCGGCGTCTCGAACGCCGATCCCTCCGGCCTCACGGCGGAGGCGGGTATCGGACTCTTGTCGGGCTGCGCCGGTGGCTGGATGGCGGAGGCCAGGAGGGCGAGTTTGCCGGCCGCGTCGGATCCGGGGTCCGGGTGGTAGATGACGAGGGTCTGGCCCGGTGCGCCGTCGATGCTCAGCCGCTCCCGGTTCAGCCGGAGGGCGCCGACCTGGGGGTGGTCCAGACACTTGGGTGCGGCTTCGCAGGCCTGGACGTCGTGGCGGGCCCAGAGCCGGCTGAACAGGGGGCTGGCGAGGGAGAGTTCGCCGACCAGCTCGATGAACCGGGGGTCGTCGGTGTCGGTGCCGACGGACTCGCGGAAGGCGGCGACGATGCCTCCGCCGGATTTCTCCCAGTGCGGATGGAGCGCCTGCTCGGCGGGGTCGAGGAAGAGGGACCGCAGGCGGTTGGCGCCCGCCGTGAAGCGCGGTGACAGGGCGGTCGCGAGGTCGTTGGCGGCGAGCACGTCGAAGTAGCGGCCCTCGACCAGCGCGGGGAGCGCGAGCGTCGCGAGCAGCTTGGTGATGCTCGGCGGGACGGTCTCCTTCCGGCGTTGGGGCCGGGCGCGGTGCCGGCGGGGGCCCTCGGCACCGAGGCGCAGCAGATGGGCCGTCGCGGTGCCATCGAGCCGCAGCACGCGGGCGATGGCTTCGAGGACCTGTGCGGAGGGGTTGCGGTCGCGGCCCTGCTCCAGGCGCAGGTAGTAGTCGGCGCTGATACCGGCCAGCATCGCGACCTCCTCGCGGCGCAGGCCCGGTACCCGCCGTACTCCGTAGACCGGGATCCCGGCCTGTTCGGGGGTGACGAGTTCACGGCGGGCGCGCACGTACTCGCCCAGCAGGTTCGGTTCGTCGGCCATCTCGCCACTGTAGATCGGTGGGCCGGGCGCCTGCCTGGCCCTGTCGCCCCCAGGGTCGCGGGGGCCCTGGCTGGTGCGGAGCCGGGGCGGCAGCGTCGCCGGTGGCCCGCGGCAACCCGGGCCACCACGACAAGGAGCGACAAGCATGTCGACATATCTGCTGGTACACGGAGCCTGGCACAGCGGGCAGGCTTGGGACCGGGTGGTCCCGCTGCTGACGGCGGCCGGACACCGGGTGTTCGCGCCGTCCCTCACCGGGTACGGCGACAAGGCGCACCTGCTCGGCCCCGAGGTGGGTCTCGACACCCACATCGAGGACGTCGTCGGACTGATCACCGAGGAGGACCTCACCGACGTGGTCCTGGTGGGGCACAGCTACGCGGGGCTGGTCGTCTCGGGCGCGGCCAACCGGGTCCCGGACCGGATCGCGCAGCTCGTCCACCTCGACGCTATGGTCCCGGTGGACGGCGAGCGCGCGACCGACATCCTGCCCGTGACCCAGGTCCTGATCGATCTGGCCGCACGGTCCGACACCCCCTGGCGGATTCCGCCGCTGCCTGAACTCCCGCCGCCCGGCGGCCTGTTCGGGGTCACCGACCCGGAGGACCTGGCCTGGCTGCGCACGATGCTCTCGGACCAGCCGACGCTCTGCCTCCAGCAGCCCGTCCGGCTGGACAACCCCGCCGCCAACGCCATCCCCCGCACCCACATCCACTGCGTGGGCAGCGAACCGGAGGGCTTCGAGCGGCGGCCCGTCCCCGCGATCCAGCCCAACGGCACCCCGGCACAGGTGTGGGAACTGGAGTCCGGCCACGACTGCATGATCACCAAGCCCGCCGAACTCACCGAGCTCCTCGTCAAGGTGGGCTGAACCGGCCGGGCCTCAGACCCGCACCGGCGCCACCACCTCCGTCGGCTGGCACAGCACCAGTGCCAGATCGTCCGTGAGCGCTCCGCCGGTATGGGCGAGCAGCCGGTCGTACAGGGTGTGCAGGGCCGCGTCCGGTATCGGTTCGTCCAGCGCCGTCGCGCACTCGGTGAGCAGGGCGAACGGGGTGTCGTCGGGGGCGCGGGCCTCGGTCAGGCCGTTCGTGTAGAGGAGGAGGCGGTCGCCGGGCTGGAGGCGGACCCGGTACTGGTGCGGGTCCGGGTGGAGGCCCAACGGCAGGGCGGGGACGAGGGGTTCGAGGAGTTCCAGGCGCTGGCCGGAGCGCAGGGGCGCCGGATGACCGCAGTTGACCAGCCGCACCTCACCCGGCCCGAACTCGGCCAGCACCGCCGTGACGAAGTCCTCGGGGCCGAGGCCGGGGGAGAGGCGGGCGTCCAGCGCCTTGGCGAGGGACGTCAAGTCCGGTGCCGTAGAGACGAGTTCACGGAATCCGGTGACCGTGTCGGCCGCCGTCCGCAGCGCGTCCAGGCCGTGCCCGCGCGCGTCGCCGACCAGCACCCGCAGCCCGTACGGCGTCACCGCGAGGTCGTACAGGTCGCCGCCGACCGACGACTCGCGGTGCGCGCAGTGGTAGCGGGTGGAGACATGGGTGCCGGACAGGGTGCGGGATACGGGCCGCAGGATCGCCTCCTGGGTGATCCGGGCCACCTCCCGTACCTGCGTGAGCCGCTCGCGGAGCCGGCCGCGCTGCCACGCCGCGTACACACTGCACGCGCAGCCCAGCAGCAGCCCGCCCCAGCGGACGGCGAACCCGGCGCTCAGCTGCGTCCCCGCGCCGAGCCCCGCCGCCAGCGCGATCAGGACCGTCCAGCAGCAGACCAGGAACGTACGGCGGGCACTCAGGAACGTCGAGGCCATCAGCGGCCCGATCGCCAGCAGCGGCAGGATCGGCTGCACCCTGCCGATCAGCAGACCCGGCGTGGCCGCCAGCAGACACCCGACCGGTGCGGCGAGCAAGCGGCGTCCCCCATTCATCGCGTTCACGCCACGACGATCGCGGAATTTCCGTCTCCCCACCCGCACCAACGGGGAGTTGACCAGCTCTCGACCTCAACCCGTCGAAACGGGCCGGAGAGTGATCGGAAAGGACTGTTGTTCTGCGGGCGTTGTGTCTTTTCCGGGCAGCCGTTGGCCTGGTTCCGGGACCCACGCATGGAATCGATGACGTACGGACACACTGGACCTCGTGCCGGACACCACTCACGGGAACCCCAGGAACCCCGAGGACCCCGGGAGCCCTGGGAATCTGCCGCCCGAGACGCACAGTTTCGTGGGGCGGCGCGCCGAACTCGCCCGGCTCCACACCGCGTTGGACCCCGGGACCGGCCCGCCCCGGCTGGTGAGCGTCGTCGGGGTCGGCGGGGTCGGCAAGACCCGGCTCGCACTGCGCGCGGCGGCGGAGGTCCGGGACGCCTACCCCGACGGTGTCTGGCTGGCCGAACTCTCGCCCCTGCACACCGCGGGACTCGTGGACCTGACCGTCATGGAGACCCTCCGGCTCGCCGACCAGTCGACGCGCCCCGTGATCGACGTCATCACCGAATGGGCCACCGGCAGACGGCTGTTGCTGATCCTCGACTCCTGCGAACACGTCCTCGCCGACTGCGCCGGGCTCGCCTCCGCCCTGCTGCCCCGCCTGCCCGGCCTGCGCATCCTCGTCACCGGCCGGGAACGGCTCGCGCTGCCCGGCGAGGACGTCCTGCACCTCGAACCGCTGCCCGTGGACGGGCGGACCGGCGACCTCGCCGAAGTCGGCGACGCCGTCGCCCTGTTCGCCGAGCGTGCCGCCGCCGCGGGACGCCCGCTGAGCGACGACGACGTGGCCGGCCGCGCCACCGCCGTCTGCCGTCGCCTCGACGGCATCCCCCTCGCCCTCGAACTCGCCGCCGCCCGCCTCGCCGACCTCACCCTCGACCAGCTCCACACCCGGCTCGGCGAACGCCTGCCCTCGTCCCTCGACCTGCTCACCTCCGACACCGGCGAAGGCCCGCCACGTCACCGGACCATGCGCACCGCCATCGGCTGGAGCCACGAACTGTGCGCCCCGCTCGAACGCCTGCTGTGGGCCAGACTCGCGGTCTTCACCGGCGGCTTCTGCGTGGAGACCGCCCAACAGGTCTGTGCGGGCGGCCCGTTGGCCCCGGAGCGGATCGCCGGGCTGCTCGACCGGCTCGTCGCCCAGTCCATCGTCCTGCCCGACCGCACCGATCCGTCCCGCTTCCGGATGCTCGACACCGTCCGCGAGTACGGCACCGACTGGCTGTACGCCCTCGGCGAGGAACGCGCCGTACGCCGACGCCACCGCGACCATTACGCGCTCCTCGCCCGCCAGGGCTGCGCCGAGTGGAACACCGGACGGCAGGCCGCCTGGTGCGAGCGCGTCCTGACCGAACACGCCAATCTGCGCGCGGCCGTCGACTACGCGCTTTCCGAGCCGGACGACGCGGCTGCGGCCGTGGAGATGGCGGGCCACGTCGGCTTCCTGTGGCGGCACTGCGGCTACCTCCGCGAGGCCCAGCACTGCCTCGACCAGGCCCTCGCCGCCGACCCGCCGCCCGGACCCGGCCGCACCCTCGCCCTGTGGTCGCGCGGCGCGGTCGCCATCCTCCAGGGCGACCAGGAGGCCGCGGCCAACTGGGCGGTGCGCTGCGCCGACGCGGCCCGCGAACAGGGCGACCCGGTGGCCGTCGCCGCCGCCGTCTACCTCAGGGGCGGCCACCTGGCCCTCACCGGCCGCCAGGCCGAGGCGATCGACGTCCTCGCCGCCGCACCCCAACTCCCCATCCGCGACGACGGGTTCGGGGCCGCGCAATTGCAGGTCCGCCTCGCGCTGTCCCTCGCGCACGTGCTGCGCGGCGAGTACGAACGCGGCCGTGAGGTCGCCGACGAGGTGCGCACGGCCGGCCGCAAACAGGGCGAGTACTGGTGCGGGGCCTACGCCGACTACCTCATCGCCCAGGCGGACCTGGCGCGCGGCGACCTACCGGCCGCGGTGACCGGCGCCCGCACCTCGATCGCCGGCCACGCCCTGCTGCACAACACCGCCGGCGCCGCCATGTCCCTCGACCTCCTGGCCGCCGCCGTCGTCAGCACCGGCGACGCCCACCGCGCCGCCCGCCTCCTCGGCATAGGCACCCGCCTCTGGGAACTCACCGGCCGCGCCCAGATGGACTCCCCCGACCTCATCGCCACCCGCCGCACCTGCGAACTCCGCGTCCGCGAACACCTCGGCCACGCCACCTACACGACGGCGTACGGCGCGGGCCTGGCGATGTCGTACGACGAGGGAATCACCTACGCGACGCGCCGTCAGTGACGCCGGGTGGGGCCGCCGAACGGCAGGAACAGCGTCCGGGTGGAGATCAGCCAACTCCCGTCCACCTTGCGGAAGGTGTCCTCGTAGTGGCCGACCTGGACGGGGGGTCCCGCGGTGACCTGTCCGCCGTGATAGCCGTCGACCCGGTACGTCGAGAAGTACGCCGTCGAGATCGCCGCGTCGGGGGAGGTGAGGGTGACGAGGACGTTCGACATCAGACGACGCGAGAGCCGGTCGGCGGGGCGTGATCCGAAGTACTTCCGCAGCGCCTCCCGCCCCTCGACCAGCCGGTCGCCGTCCGGCCACTCCCACGATCCGTCGGCCGTGAACAGCTGGGCGACGGAGGACGGTTCACCGAGATCGAGGCGGCGGACGAAGTCCAGGATGACGCGCTCGCAGGCGCGCTCGGCGAGGAGTTGCTCCAGAGGGTCCATGGGGGAGTTGGTACCAGCCCGGCGCCCCTGGCCACGACCGAATTACACCGCCACGTACGTCACCGGCTCGCTCCCCGTCATGACCTCCGCCTGCCCCAGCTTCACCAGCCGCCGCAGATGCGCCTCGGCCTCGGACACCGCGATGTTCCGTGACTGGTAGGGGATTTGGGCCCAGGGCCGGTTCCACTCCATCCGCTCCGCGACCTGCCAGGCGGTGAGCGGCTCCGACAGCAGTGCGAGGAGTCCGGTCAGCCGGTCCTCGTGATGGGCGAGCAACTCCCGTACGCGGCCGGTCGCGTCGGTGAAGGTGTGCTGGTGGGCCGGGAGCACCTCGGCGGGGGCGAGGCGGCCGATGCGCTCCAGGGAGTCGAGGTAGTCGCCGAGCGGGTCGGCGATCGTGGTGTCGTCCGGGTCCTCGTACAGGCCGATGTGCGGGGTGATCTCGGGGAGCAGGTGGTCGCCGGAGAACAGGCGTCCATGGCCGGGGAGTTGGGCCGGGTGGTCCTCCTCCATGTGCAGGCAGACGTGTCCGGGGGTGTGGCCCGGCGTCCAGATCGCGCGCAGTCGGCGCCCGGCCAGGTCGAGGAGTTCGCCGGGGACGATCTCGCGGTCGGGCAGGGCGGGCGCGAGACCGGGCACGCTGCGCGGGCGGGTGGCGCGCAGGGGTGCGAGGTGCTCCTCGGGGGCTCCGGCCGCCGCGAGCTTCGCGGTCATGTACGCCAGCCAGCGGCCCGGCTGGGTCGAACGGGCCCGCCGTACGATCGCCGTGTCCGCCGCGTGCATCGCGAGCCATGCCCCGGACGCCTCGCGCACCCGCCCGGACAGGCCGTGGTGGTCGGGGTGATGGTGGGTGATGATCACGCCGTGGACCTCGCCGACCGGCGTACCGCAGGCGTCAAGACCTTCGGCGAGGGTGTCCCACGAGGCCGGGTCGTCCCAGCCCGTGTCGACCAGGACCGGTCCGCGGTCGGTGTCGACGACGTACACCAGCGTGGTGCCAAGTGGGTTGTCGGGGATGGGGACTTCGATGGAACGAACGCCGCCGCCGTGGTCGTGGACCTGAGCCATGGACTCCCCAATCGCCGCCTTCCGGCCACTATACGTGGACTCCATCGACCGGAACTGGTATTCAGTCTTCGTATCTGATGGATCGTCAGACAGCGGTACCGGGGAGGCGTTCGGCCATGACGGAGCTCGTGGAACACCGACAGCTGTTCATCGGCGGGGAGTTGACCGACCCCCTGGGCAAGGACGTCATCGAGGTGATCTCCCCGCACACCGAGGAGGTCATCGGACGCGTACCGCACGCGTCCACCGCGGACGTGGACCGGGCCGTCGCGGTGGCCCGCCGGGCCTTCGACGAGGGGCCCTGGCCGCGCATGACGCTCGACGAACGGCTCGCGGTCGTCACCCGCATCAAGGACGGAATCGCCGCACGGTACGAGGAGATGGGCCGCGTCATCTCCTCCGAGAACGGGTCGCCGTACTCCTGGAGCATCCTCGGGCAGGCCCTCGGCGCGATGATGGTGTGGGACGCGGCGATCACCGTCGCGAAGAACTTCACCTACGAGGAGTACCGCGACGGAGTCCTCGGCAAGATCCTTGTCCGCCGGGAGCCGGTCGGGGTGGTCGCGGCCGTGGTCCCGTGGAACGTCCCGCAGTTCGTGGCCGCCGCCAAGCTCGCGCCCGCGCTGCTCACCGGCTGCACGGCGATCCTGAAGCCGTCGCCCGAATCGCCCCTGGACGCCTACCTGTTGGGCGAGATCACGAAGGAGGCCGGGCTGCCGGACGGCGTCCTGTCGATCCTCCCGGCCGACCGCGAGGTCAGCGAGTACCTCGTCGGACACCCCGGCATCGACAAGGTCTCCTTCACCGGCTCGGTCCCGGCCGGCAAGCGCGTGATGGAGGTCGCCGCCCGCCATCTCACGCGCGTGACACTGGAGTTGGGCGGCAAGTCGGCGGCGATCGTGCTGCCCGACGCGGACCTCACGACCGCCGTCCCCGGCATCGTCTCGGCGGCCTGGATGAACAACGGCCAGGCGTGCGTCGCCCAGACCCGCATCCTCGTACCGCGCTCACGCTACGACGAGTTCGCGGACGCGTTCGCCCAGGCGGCGAGCGCCCTCGTCGTCGGCGATCCGCTCGACCCGGCCACCCAGGTGGGCCCGTTGGTCGCCAAGCGCCAGCAGCAGCGCAACCTCGACTACATCCGCATCGGCCAGGAGGAGGGCGCCAAGATCCTTACGGGCGGCGGCCGTCCACCCGGCCTGGACCACGGCTGGTACGTCGAACCGACCCTCTTCGGCGATGTCGACAACTCGATGCGCATCGCCCGCGAGGAGATCTTCGGCCCGGTCATCTGCCTGCTCCCGTACGGCGACGAGACCGAGGCGGTGAAGATCGCGAACGACTCCGACTACGGCCTCAGCGGCAGCGTGTGGACGGGAGACGTGGCCCACGGCATCGACATCGCCCGCCAGGTCCGCACCGGCACCTACAACGTCAACACCTTCAGCCTCGACATGCTCGGCCCCTTCGGCGGCTACAAGAACAGCGGTGTGGGACGGGAGTTCGGGCCCGAGGGCTTCTCCGAGTTCCTCGAACACAAGATGATCCACCTGCCGGCCGGCTGGGAGGGGTGAGCGGGGGATGGGCGACCGCTGGCAGGTCGAGGTCGACCGCTCCATCTGCATCGGCTCGGCGCAGTGCGTCCACCAGGCCCCCGACCGCTTCCACCTCGACGCGGCCATGCAGTCCCACCCGGCCGAGCCGGAGACCGACGCCAACGAGAAGATCCTCGCGGCGGCGGAGGGGTGCCCGGTGGAGGCCATCATGATCACGCTGATGGGGAGCGGGGAACCGGTGTTCCCGCCGGAGGAGTAGCCCGACAGGGCCTAGCTGGGCTGGAGCGCGGCGAACAGCGCCCGGACACGGGTGCCGTCGGCCTGCGCCCAGGCGCCGGTGACGTGCCCGATCGCGTCCTCGGGGGGCGTGGAGCCGGGGTTCAGCACCCGGTGCACCCGCAGGGTCGGGCCGTCCGGTACGGCGAACTCGGTGGCCTTGTCGGTGTCGGTCGGGGCGCCCAGGGCGGGGATGCGTACCGCACCGGTCCAGGAGCGGGCGACCTCCCGGTCCAGGGTGTGGGAGACGCTCTGCGCCTGCGCCTCCACGCGCCCCTCGATGAACGCCGTCAACCCGGCGGTCAGCACCGGGTCGTGACAGCCGTCGTAGACCCAGCGCGGACCGAGCACACCGTGCTCCATGGTGCCGACGAGGGCGTGCTCGGCGCCGGGGAGCGGCGCGCCCCGGTAGGTGAGCGGCACGAGGTAGGCCCCCGAGTCGTCGGTGACGACCATGAACTCGATGCCGACCTCGCCCTCGGGGTCGTCGAGCCGGAACCCGCCGGACTTCACCAACTCCGGTTCGGCGGGGCCGTGATACCAGGAGCGGGTGGGCAGCCAGGTGGTGAGGAGTTCGAGCTTGGTGGGCTTGACGTGGGTGTGGTGGATGAGCGCCATGCGGGGATTATCGGTCGCCGCCCGGCTCCGTGAGGTCGATCAGGCGGCACACTGTCTCGATATCGATCTTCACCTGGGCGATGGACGCGCGGCCCGACAGCCAGGTGATCAGGGCCGAGTGCCAGGTGTGCTCGATGACCCGGACCGCCGACAGCTGCTCGGGCGTGGGGTGTTCGAGGCCCATCGCGTCCAGGATGATCACCGTGGTCTGCCGGGAGACCTGGTCGACCTCGGGGGAGACGCTGCGGTCCGCGAAGGTCAGCGCGCGGACCATCGCGTCGGCGAGATGCGGCTCGCGCTGGAGCGCGCGGAAGGCCCGCATCAGGGTCTCCGCGACCCGCTCGGCCGCGCTGTCGCCGCCCGGCGGCTTCTTGCGGAGCGTGCCGTGCATGTGTTCCAGCTGGTCCTGCATCGTGGCGACCAGCAGATGCACCTTGGACGGGAAGTACCGGTACAGCGTGCCGAGCGCGACCTGCGAGGACTCCGCGACCTCCCGCATCTGCACCGCGTCGAAACCGCCCCGGCTGGCCAGCTGCGCGCTCGCGTGCAGGATGCGCCGCCGCCGGGCCTCCTGCCGCTCGGTGAGGGGCGGCGAGGTCCGCGCAGTGGCTTCGGGCTTGGCTTGCGCTGGCATGGCTCCCGATCCGTGACTGTCGGTGAGGGCGGGTGATCGCACCGATCATGGCAGGGCCTGGGCCGTGGTGTGAATCACCTGATCCACTTCTCTCAGCGCCCCTACCGGCCGGTAGATTCAGAACCTCCTGGACGATCAAGTCTGAAACTTGTTCTAGATTAGCGTCCCGGCGTAATCTCGCGGGACAGTGCAGGGAGAAGGGGGCTCAGAGTGACCGCTGAGGCCAGTCAGGCGGGTCCCCAGGAGGACCTGGCAGCCGACGGCGAGCGACCGCTCCGTATCGCACTCCTCACCTATAAAGGGAACCCGTTCTGCGGGGGCCAGGGCGTCTACGTCCGCCATCTCTCCCGCGAGTTGGCCCGCCTCGGCCACCGCGTCGAGGTCATCGGATCACAGCCGTACCCCGTGCTCGACGAGGGCTACGACGGCATCTCCCTGACCGAGCTGCCCTCGCTCGACCTCTACCGCTCGCCGGACCCCTTCCGCACCCCGAAGCGCGACGAGTACCGGGACTGGATCGACGCCCTCGAAGTCGCGACGATGTGGACCGGCGGCTTCCCCGAACCCCTCACGTTCTCGCTCCGCGCCCGCCGTCATCTCCGCGCCAGGCGTGGCGAGTTCGACATCGTGCACGACAACCAGACGCTGGGCTACGGCCTGTTGGGCGACGTCGGTGCCCCGCTGGTGACGACGATCCACCACCCCATCACCGTGGACCGGCAGTTGGAGCTGGACGCGGCCGAGGACTGGCGCCAGCGCATGTCCAAGCGCCGCTGGTACGCGTTCACCCAGATGCAGAAGCGGGTGGCCCGCCGCCTCCCCTCCGTGCTCACCGTCTCCGGCACCTCGCGCCAGGAGATCATCGACCACCTCGGCGTCCGCGACGACCGCATCCACGTCGTCCACATCGGCGCCGACACCGACCTGTTCTCTCCGAACCCGGCCGTACCGCAGGTACCGGGCCGAATCGTCACCACCTCCAGCGCGGACGTCCCCCTCAAGGGCCTCGTCTTCCTCGTCGAGGCCCTGGCGAAGGTCCGCACCGAACACCCCGACGCCCACCTGATCGTCGTAGGCAAACGCCCGGCCGAGGGCCCGGTCGCCCAAGCCGTCGAGCGCTACGGCCTCGAAGGCGCCGTCGACTTCGTGAAGGGCATCTCGGACGCCGAACTGGTCGACCTGGTCCGCTCGGCGGAGGTCGCCTGCGTGCCGTCCCTGTACGAGGGCTTCTCGCTCCCGGCGGCGGAGGCGATGGCCACGGGGACGCCCCTCGTGGCCACGACGGGCGGGGCGATCCCGGAGGTCGCCGGGCGCGACGGGGAGACCTGCCTGGCGGTACCGCCGGGCGACCCGGGTGCGCTGGCCTCCGGCCTGAGCCGACTCCTGGCCGATCCGGCACTCCGGGCCCGGCTCGGCGCGGCGGGCCGCGAACGCGTCCTGGCCCGCTTCACCTGGGCGAAGGCGGCCGAGGGCACGGCGGCCCGTTACCGCGAGGCGATCCCTGGCCGTACGACTTCCCCCTCGCCCTCTCCGACCAGTGTTACCGGTGTCTATCCCGAAAGCAGGGCCACGTGCTGACCGTCGACTTCTCCCGGTTCCCGCTCGCCCCTGGCGACCGTGTCCTGGACCTCGGGTGCGGTGCCGGGCGGCACGCGTTCGAGTGCTACCGGCGAGGGGCCCAGGTCGTCGCCCTCGACCAGAACGCCGAGGAGATCCGCGAGGTCGCCAAGTGGTTCGCGGCGATGAAGGAGGCCGGCGAGGCCCCGGCCGGCGCCACCGCCACCGCGATGGAGGGCGACGCGCTCCAACTCCCGTTCCCGGACGAGTCGTTCGACGTCGTGATCATCTCCGAGGTCATGGAGCACATCCCGGACGACAAGGGTGTGCTCGCCGAGATGGTCCGGGTGCTGAAGCCCGGCGGCCGGATCGCCATCACCGTCCCGCGCTATGGCCCCGAGAAGGTCTGCTGGGCCCTGTCCGACGCCTACCACGAGGTCGAGGGCGGCCACATCCGCATCTACAAGGCGGACGAACTCCTCGCCAAGATCCGCGAGGCGGGCCTCAAGCCGTACGGCACCCACCACGCGCACGCGCTGCACTCGCCGTACTGGTGGCTGAAGTGCGCGTTCGGCGTGGACAACGACAAGGTGCTGCCGGTGCAGGCGTACCACAAGCTCCTGGTCTGGGACATCATGAAGAAACCCCTCGCCACCCGGGTCGCCGAACAGGCGCTGAACCCGCTGATCGGCAAGAGCTTCGTGGCCTACGCGACCAAGCCGCACCTCCCCCTGGCGGAAGCCAAGTGACCACTCCCCGGACGGAACACCTCGTCCTGCCCGGGGTCCTCACTGCCGAGCAGGCCGCCGCGACCGTCGCCGGCATCCTCGCCGTGCAGCGGGAGGACGGGGCGATCCCGTGGTTCCGGGGCCATCACCTCGACCCGTGGGACCACACCGAGGCCGCGATGGCGCTGGACGCGGCGGGGGAGCACGCGGCGGCCGAGCGGGCGTACACCTGGCTCGCCCGGCACCAGAACGAGGACGGGTCCTGGTACGCGGCCTACGCGGACGGGGACCCGGATGCGGTCACGGACCGGGGGCGCGAGACCAACTTCGTCGCCTACGTCGCCGTAGGCGTGTGGCACCACTACCTCTCGACCGGCGACGACACGTTCCTCGACCGGCTGTGGCCCACGGTCTTCGCGGCGGTCGAGTTCGTGCTGCGCCTTCAGCAGCCGGGTGGGCAGATCGGCTGGAAGCGCGAGGACGACGGTACGGACACGGCGGACGCGCTGCTGACCGGGTCGTCCTCGATCCACCAGGCGCTGCGCTGCGCGCTCGCGATCGCCGAACAGCGTGAAGAGCCGCAGCCGGACTGGGAGTTGGCGGTCGGCGCGCTACGGCACGCGATCCGCCGCCACCCGGAACGGTTCCTGGACAAGGACCGTTACTCGATGGACTGGTACTACCCGGTCCTGGCCGGCGCGTTGACCGGTGTGGAGGCCAAGTCCCGGGTGGAGGAGGGCTGGAGCCGGTTCGTCGTGCCGGGACTGGGTGTGCGGTGCGTCGTCCCCAACCCGTGGGTGACGGGGGGCGAGTCGGCCGAACTCGCCCTCGCGCTGTGGGTGTTGGGCGAGTCCGACCGGGCGCTGGAGATCCTCCAGTCGATCCAGCACCTGCGCGATGCGGAGACCGGGCTGTACTGGACGGGGTATGTCTTCGAGGACGATGCGGTGTGGCCGCGCGAGCTGACCACGTGGACGGCCGGTTCCCTGCTTCTGGCCGTGGCCGCTCTGGGCGGCCACGACGCCACGTGCGCGGTCTTCGGCGCCGAGCATCTGCCGAACGGTCTTGACCCGGACTGCTGCGGCCGGGCCTAGTACTTGTGCATACGGTTGGCGATGGCGTGGCCTATGAACAGGTAGACCACGGCCGCCAGGCCATAGCCGCAGACGACGCGGGCCCATGCCCTGTGGAACGTGAACAGGTCGTGGGACCAGCCTGCGAGCCAGGTGGCCGCGTCATGGACGAACTTCACGAGGTCGTTCCCTCGGTTCGCGTCCAGTAGGTACATCAGGATCCAGAGACCCAGGATCAAGGCCGCGATGTCTGCGGCGACCGCGACGATGTTGCCGGCCTGATTGGGGCCGCGACGGGATTCAGGGGACATGCACACCGGATTGCCGCTCAAACGTGCATGAAACCCGAACGGGTTCGCTCAAGTGGCGCAACCGCCCGGTCCGGGTGAGGCTGCCGGGGTAGACAGACACACCCACTCGGGGAGAACACCCCGGAGGACCCCGTGCCCGTACCGATACGGCGCCTCTTCGTGGCGCTCACCCTGTGCTGCGCCCTGCTCGCCGGTGCCACGGCCTGCGGCAGCGCCACCGATGACGCCACGCAGGACACCGCGGCAGTCGTGGCTGCGGCAGCCGCCGCCACCCCGAGCCCCAGCACCTCCGCCGAACGGCAGAAGTTCGCCAAGACGCGCTTCGTCGCGAACGCGGGCCTCGCCGCCGGTGCCACCTACCAGTGGATCGTGAAGCCCTGGAAGGCGGGCAAGTTCAAGAAGGGCGCGAGCGGACGCAGGTTCGCGCTCGTCAAGGCGGGCCTCGCGGGCGCGTTCGCGTACAACCGGCTCAAGGCGGCCACCAAGAACGCCAAGGGCGACCCCACGCTCTCCAAGGCACTCGCTCCGCTCAGCGCCGGCATCGACTCCCTCAAGGACCTGCCGTCCAAGCTGCGCAAGGGCGACTCGACCGACGCCACGGCGAGTTCCTTCGACGACATCATCAACAAGGTCAAGGACGCCGGGAAGAGTGCCGGCGCCGAGGTGACCGACAAGGTGCCGTCGGCAGGCCAACTGGCGGGCGGCTGACGGTGAGTTGAGCGGCTCCTAGGAGTTCAGCTCCGCCAGCACCCGCAGCGTGTGCGGGTCGGGCGCAAGGGCCAGCAGGTCCGTCACCGGGCCCTTGCGCCACAACTCCAGCCGCTCCGCGATCCGTTCACGCGGCCCGACGAGCGAGATCTCGTCGGCGAACGCGTCCGGCACGGCGAGCACGGCCTCCTCCCGGCGACCGGCGAGGAACAACTCCTGTATCCGCCGGGCCTCTTCCGCGTACCCCATGCGCGCCATCAGATCGGCGTGGAAGTTACGGGCCGCGTGCCCCATCCCGCCGATGTAGAAGCCGAGCATCATCTTCACCGGGAGGAGGCCTTCGGCGACGTCGTCGCAGACCTTCACCTGCGCCATGGGTGCGACGAGGAAGCCGTCGCGGAAGGCCGTCGTGCCGTAGACCTCCGGTCGGCTCGGCGACCAGTACAACGGCAGCCAGCCGTCCGCGATCGCCGCCGTCTGCGCCACGTTCTTCGGCCCCTCGGCACCCAGCAGGATCGGCAGGTCCGAACGGAGCGGGTGCGTAATGGACTTGAGCGCCTTGCCGAGTCCCGTACCGTCCTCCCCCCGGTACGGATGCGCGTGGAACCGCCCGTCCACCTCGACCGGCGCCTCCCGCCGCAGCACCTGCCGTACGACGTCGACGTACTCCCGGGTCGCGGTCAACGGCGACTTCGGAAACGGCCGCCCGTACCAGCCCTCCACCACCTGCGGCCCCGACAGCCCGAGCCCGAGCAGCACGCGCCCGCCGGAGAGGTGGTCGAGCGTGAGCGCGTGCATCGCGGTCGTCGTCGGCGACCGCGCCGCCATCTGCGCAACGGCCGTACCCAGCTTGATCCTTGAGGTCTGCGCGGCGATCCAGGTCAGCGGGGTGAAGGCATCGGACCCCCACGACTCGGCCGTCCACACGGAGTCGTACCCGAGCCGCTCGGCCTCCCGGGCCAGCGGCAGGTGGTCGGCGGAGGGCCCGCGCCCCCAGTATCCGAGTGCCAGACCGAGCCGCATATCGCCTCCACAGTCACGGATCTGACGGACCGTCAGTCAACCGATGGACGGCTGCGACTGTACGACAACGGCCCCCCGCCCGGAAGGGCGAGGGGCCGTGGGAGACGCTGCGGGGGATCAGCCGCGCTGGATCCCCGAGGTGTCCTGCAGTACGCCACGACGGCCGTCCTGCGTCTGCGCGACGAGCGCCGGACCGCGCTGCTCCACGGCCAGGTACCAGGTACCCGGGGCGAGTTCGGCGATCGGCGACGGCGAGCCGTCCTCCGCGAACAGCGGCCGGGCCACCGGCACGGCGAACCAGAACGGCGAGAACTCCCCGGCCGGAGCGGGCGCGGGCTGCGGCTGCCCGAACGGCTGCGCGGCCTGGGCCTGCTGGGGCGGAGTGCCGTACGACGGCTGCGGCGCACCGGCACCGGGGTAGCCGTAACCGCCGGGAGGCTGGGCGCCGTAGGGCTGCGGGGCGATCGGCTTGGGGGCGGGGACGAGGGCGGCCTGGAGGGCCGGGACGAGCGGCGTCGCGATGGCGGCACCGGCCATGACGAGGGCGGCGATGAAGCCGAGAATGAGGCCCGCGCCGGCGCTCACGCTGTCCCCGACGTCCACCAGCGTCCAGAACAGGGTCCACGCGGTGAGCACCGTGAACGCCACGCCGACTGTCCCGAGGTCCAGGCCCACGATCTTGCGCGGTTGCGGCAGGCAACGGTTGACGACGACGAGAGCGGCACCGATGACGCCGCCCATGTAGGTGCCGAGGCCGTTACCGAGGCTTGTCCACGCGGTCACGTCCAGGTTGATCCCATTGGCCGTGAAGAACTTGAGGAACGACGCGATGAAGAGCAATACCGCTGCCCCGATCACCACGCCGTCGCCTCGTGTGAGGGAGCGGATATTCACTTCAGGTCCTTCGTAGGTCGTCTCGTCGTCGGTAGACCCTATCGTCCACCCCGTCAGGGTGTCCGCCCGGATCAGCCCACTGATCGTTACCCGCGCAGGAAACTCACGATTCCCTCAGAGATCCCCTGCGCCGCCTTCTGTCGCCAGGCGCCGTTCGTCAGCAGTGCGGCGTCCTTGCTATCGCGCATGTTGCCGCACTCGATGAACACCTTGGGAACCGTTGACAGATTGAGACCGCCGAGATCCTTACGTGTGACGAGGCCGGTACCGTCGCCGACGTAGTTGGAGAGCTGTTCGCCCGTCGCGCGAAGGTAGTCGCCCTTGATGCTCCGGCCCAGCGCGGCGGAGGGGGCGACGATGGCGCGGGTGTCCGCGGTGCCCGCGTGCACGGAGGCCGGCAGGATCACATGGAAGCCGCGGTCGCCGGCCGCCGCGCCGTCCGCGTGGAGGGAGATCGCGGCGTCCGCGTGCGCGTCGTTGCCGATCCTGGCCCGCTGGTCCACGCACGGCCCCCAGGACGGCGAGTCACCGTCGTGCGTCAACTTCACCGTGACGCCCTGCTTTTCGAGCAGCGCCTTCAGCCGGTGGGACACATCGGTCGTGAACTGGGCTTCCGAGTAACCCGCGTTGGTGGACGTCCCCGTCGTGTCGCACTCCTTCCAGTTCGTGCCGATGTTCACCTTGCGGTTGATCTGGGCGGTGTGCTGGAAGTTGGTGACGTTGTGCCCCGGGTCGATGACGACGACCTTGCCCCTGAGGGAACTCGGGTTCGGCGGTTTGTCGTCGTTCGACGAGGTGGCCGCCGGGGACGTGGGCGCACTCGACGACACACCGGCCGCCGCACCCCCCGGCCCGTCACCAGGGCTGCCCACCGCCTCATAGACGAACCACCCGATCAGCGCCCCCGGCACAAGCGCGGCCAGCGCCACGGTCAGGGGCCCTCGACGGGGACGGCGGGGCTGTGGGGGATCGAAGTCCGGACCTACGTACGACACGAGAGCCACCCTAACCGCCACCCAGGGCCGGTTTGCTGAAGCGGCAACAGGAGTCGCGGGTCGGCCGGGCCTGGACAGAGGATCGACGGACCGGCCCACGTCACACGGAGGACTCATGCTCAAGGACGTCGCACACCGGCTCGTACCCGCTCCCGCCGGCCGCATCCACCTGGCGGAACAGGGCACCGGCCCCCTGGTCCTGCTGGTGCACGGCTTCCCGGAGTCCTGGTACTCGTGGCGCCACCAGCTCCCGGCCCTGGCCGCGGCGGGACACCGCGCGGTCGCCGTGGACGTACGCGGCTACGGCCGCTCGTCGAGGCCCGAGGACGCCTCGGCGTACCGGATGCTCGACCTCGTCGAGGACGCCGTGGCCGTGGTGCACGCGCTCGGCGAGCGCTCCGCGGTGATCGTCGGCCACGACTGGGGCGCCGGCATCGCCGCCCACTCCGCCCTCCTCAGGCCGGACGTCTTCCGCGCCGTAGGACTGCTGAGCGTCCCCTACACCCCGCGCGGCGGCCCGCGCCCCAGCGAGATCTTCGCGGGAATGGGCGGCGACGAGGAGTTCTACGTCTCCTACTTCCAGCGGCCCGGCCGCGCCGAGGCCGAGATCGAGCCGGACGTACGCGGCTGGCTCGCCGGTTTCTACGCCGCCCTCTCCGCCGACACGATGCCCGCACCCGGCACCCCCGACCCGCACTTCGTGAGCCGGGAGGGAGGGACCTTGAGGGAGCGGTTCCCAGCGGCGACCGACCGGCCCGCCTGGCTGAGCGCGGCCGTTATGCGGTCTGTCAACCTGTTCCAACGCGGAAGTGTCTCAAGGCTTCCCTGCCGCCTGGCAGCATGACGGGTCGTGGACCAGGCAGCAGCGGTGGGTTCAGGGGGCGACGATGGTGGACGACCTCACTGGGGCACAACGGCGTTGTGGTGTTCGAAGAGGGTGTCTCGGACCATCCCAGGGGCTGACGGTGGTCACTGGCCGGGGTATTGGGCGGTGTTGTCGAGGCGGGTCGTGAAGCCACCGGCAGTGTCGCGGGTGAGTACGAGCAGCGGTTCGACGGCGGTCAGGTCGGGGGTACGGTGATGCCGCCGATCTTGCAGGGCGGTGACGGCGATGAGGTCGCCGTATGGGGCGATGCCGTCGAGGTAGGCGGTGTTGCGCTGGCCGCGTTCGCCGTTGAGCAGGCACTTCGCGGCACCCAGGATGCCGGAGGTGAGGCAGCCGCCGAGCAGGATCACGGTGGTGCCCTGGTCAAGGAGGAGGCGGGTGATAGCAGTCAGGTTCGCCAGCAGCCGCCCTCGGGCGCCCACGGCGGGGCCAGACGGACGTCGCCATGGCCCGGGAAGGTGATGGCCGTTTCCGAGGGCGGGGTGAAGCGATAGGACAGATGGGGGTCGGACTCGGCGTAGGCGGTGTTGCCGTCGGGGGCGCCGAGGACGATCAGGCAGTCGGGCTCGGCGTTGTAGTACTCGTCGGAGTGGAAGTCGCGGATGGGGGCGGCCGGGAAGCTCTGGGCGAGGTTGACGCGGACGTAGAACAGGGCATTGAGGTCGGCGCTCGCTCCAGCACGGCCCGAGTCCTCCGTCAGCAGCCCGCCTTCACCCAGCAGGGCAGCGCCCGAGGCGTCGGCGCGGACCAGCAGGCACTCGACGACCTCATCCACGAGCTTGTCCTCGACCGGTCCGACGGCCGGGATCTCGTTGTCGTTCATGTCTGTCCGTCCCGGCTGGTCGAAGGACCAGGTCAGAGCCCTGACCAGCTTGTCACATCGCGGACTTACGCGATATTTTAGACAAGCTCCGGCGGCGCGCCCGGTCGGCGGACTTGCGGTCGGAACAGCCGAGCCCAGGCCGTCCTGGCTGACAGCCGCGCTCTCAGTAGGCCGGTTCTACTTCGACCAGCTGGGGCCATCTTGCTCGATAGGAGTCTGCCTTGATCCGACACACACTGTCGGGTACCGCGTGGTTCGGGCTGGGGCGCAAGACGCCGCGGAACAGGTCATCGTAGCCGTGTGCCACATAGGTGGTGAGCACGCCGTCCGGCGCCAGCGAGAGAGCTACGGAACAGCATGTGAACGCGAAGGAAGCGATAGGTTCCTCCAGAGCGTCAAACGGCTCGATCGGACGACCGTACTTCTTCTCATACCAGAGGTGCACGCGAGCTTGGTTCCGAGGCTCCAGCTCTACGCCCAGGTCGCCGACGCGGGCCAAGCATCGCTTGATTAACACGTCTTCTGCCTCGTACGACAAGTCGTCGGCATCGTAGTAAAAGAGGTCGAAATCGCGGATGCCGTAGTTCAGGTCCTCATGCCCAGCGGCGATGTTCCAGATCGTCTGGAACAGTGCTCCGGCCGTCAGGTACCACGGGGGAAGATCGAGGCTGGCAAGGCGTTCCAGCACCGCTCGGACTTTGTGATTCCGGAGCACTAGTGCGGCAAATGCTCTTTCTTGCTCGGCAGGCGAAGCATGAGCGAGGGTCGGCACATCGCTGCTTGCAATTGGGTCCCACCTTGTGCTGGAGGCGCAGAAGTCCGAGTAGTCGAGAAGAGCCACCGGTGAAGCATGCCACACGTCAGCGTGCCGCACCGCGCAGGGCGTGGGTCCCACACTTTCGAGTGGAACCCACGTTTCCAAGGCGCATGCGTCACTTGAGAAGCGCTGTCATGGCCGAGTGATCGCTGATCCGCCGCGTCCGCACGTCGTGTGCGTACCCGCAGTCGGCAAGCCGACGGGAGAGGGACTCGTCGACAAGTGTGTGGTCGAGTCGCTGCCCGCCAGACGGGCCGTACCAACTCAAGTCCGTGCCGTCGGGATGAACCTGACGGTAGGCGTCGACCAGGCGCAGGCCGAGTAGCCCCTTGTAGAAGGCGTAGTCGTGTTCCTCGAAGTCGTTCGCAGCGGGCTGGTGGCCAGGTTCCAGGACATTGAGGTCACCGGTGAGCAGGAAGGGGACTCCTGCGTGCCTCGCTCGGTGCTGGGTGAGGGCATCCAGGACGTGCTTCTGGAAGTCTCGCCGGGCCAGGCTGCTGCTCAGGCTCATTCCGTTGGTGACCGAGTACAGTCCGGCGACGTCCAGCAGTCCGAAATGGGTGGTCAGACGAGCCATGACCAGGCGTGACGTGCTGAAGTCTGCTTTCACAGGCTGTGGCTCGTAACCCTTGGTCGCGATGATGCTCCGATAGCGGTCGTCGGTCCCGGCGGGGGTGAGGACGGTCCGGAAGCCGCTGCTTTCCAGTTCTTGGATCAGGCGGTTCCCACTGTCATTCGTTCGCACCTCGGTCAGGACGAGGACGTTGTGCTCGCTCGCGTAGAGCCATTCCACGATGTCATCGCGGCGGGTGGCGGGCGCCCCCTGGACGTTGAGGGTCAGTACCCGTAGCTCGCGTGTGGCGACGTCGTCCGCGACGACATCCTGAGCGGAACCGAAGAGCAATCCTTGCATCGCGTCGTCATTCGTCACCGTGCTGCTCCGACGGACATGCCCTTGGGGCGGGCGGAGCGGATGGTCTCGATCGTTGTGCGCAGTCGCTCCTCGCCCATGCGCTTGGCTGCGCGTTCCTCGGGAGTCTCCTGATCGGTGCCTTTGACCGTGAACGAGCTCCGGCGGTCTGTCTCAATGATGCGGAAGCTGTCCTTGACCGCAGGACCTCGCAACACCAGTGACAGGGTGCCCTCTTCGGCGCTCACCGAGTGCACGGCAGTGTGGTGCAGGGCGTACCAGTTGCCGGCGTGCTCGGTGCGGACGGAGAGCGGCCGTAGATCCTCGGGGGCCGCGTCGGCGAAGCCGCTGTTGTCGCCGTACTGCGTGTGGCGGTAGGAACCGGTGAGGATCATAGACGCGAAGGGCCAGCGGTGGTCGTGCGGCCGATCGAAGTAGCCCTCGCGGAAGAGGTGGGCACGGATGCGGTACCCGTGCTCCTTGTCGTTGTGTAGTACGACTTTGTCGAGGAAGTCGTAGGTCTCGCACATTTCACTCAACGCCGGGTTCGCTGGTACCTCGTCGAGCTTGTGGAGCAGCAGTTCCCAGCGATCCGCAGTTAGAGCCTCTAATGCCTCACGTGCGGCGGGAAAGACGGCTCCCATGTCGTTCCAATCGAGTCCGTGCAGGGACGGCAGTTGGAATGTACTCGCTGTCAAATCGACGGCTCCTTATAGGTGTTGGTCGGGCGGGTCAAGTCGGTGTGGTGCCGGTCCAGGAGGCGTCGGAGCGCCGGATGCATCCGATACCAGCGCCGGGCGTCCGTCTCGTCCTGGCTTTTCCCGACGGGCAGATTCCCGGTGGCCGCATAGTCGGCCGCTAAATCGGCTAAGAGCCTGATCTGACAGGCTTTGACTGCAGCCCGCAGGTCCGGGCTGCCGGCGGCCACGATTGCGGATGCCAGAACGTTGCCAGCGTCCACGTTTCGGGTGACCCGATGCACGCTGCACACTGGATGCTGGCCTGCCAGGCGGGCCCACGCGACGGCGTCCATCCCGCGGAAGGCGGGCAGTTCGCCGTTGTGAGCGTTGATGGTGGCGGCCGTCGGGACCTCGAGCACGTGTGGCGGAACCACGTCCATGCCCAGCAGGACGAGCAAACCGGTGTTCCATGCCGCCAGCTGTTCGACTGCCACGTCCCAGGCACCGTGCGGCAGGTGGCGCTGGTGCAGCCCCGCGTAAGTCTCCGCCGGTGGTGCGGTGGCAGCGGGGGCTGTGGCCAGCGGATACCAGGCGCTGAGGTAGTCGCTGCTATCAGGGATACCGCTGGGTGCCGAGGCGTGGTGCAGCACACCGTGAACCGTGAAGCCGCACGTTCGTGCGGCGCTGAGGAACAGGGGGAGCCCACGGGAGCCTTCGCCGGCGAGAACCACAATGCGGCTGTCCCCTGAGACTTCGGTGCGCGGTGACAACCTGCTCGGCACGGAGTGTGATGGTGGAGGCAGGGTGGAAGGGATTGCAGCCTCTGTCCGGGCAAGCGTTGCCAGCGCTGACGCCACCGCCGAGCGCGCTTCTCGTCCACGGGCCGCGGCGCGTCCCGACAGGACAGCGCAACCGATCAGCTTGAGTGCCGCGTTCAGGTATCGCGGATCCCGCTCTCGCTCTGCGACACTCAGCCAGGAGTGAGCGACGCCGAGAAACAGTGCGGCGAGTTCCTCGTCCACAGCGCGGGCGCGCTCGTGAACGGGCGGCCGCAACAACATGGACGTCTCGGCCTCGTGAAGGAGCCGCTCGTCGTGTGTGTTTCCCTTCTGTAGCCAATTGGCGGCCGTGGCACGGACCGCTGCGGTGGCGGTGGGCAGCCGGAACAGCCCGGTAGGGGGACTGTCGCCGACACTTCCGGTCTGCATGGGCAGATCAGCTTCCTCTTCGCCCAGAGCGGCGAGGAGGTCCGGGGAGAACACGTTCCCGTCCAGGAGGTCACGCTCGCCGAGGACGGACCGGATGTCTGTCACCGGGCGACGGCGGCGGCGTGCCGTGTCAGCGTGACGAACTGATGCTCGACCGATTCCTCGTCACCCGGGTAGCCATAGAGGGGCCCTTTGAAGAACGAGCCGATGAACGCATCCGCTCCCGGGAAGCCTTCGGCCTTGACGTCGGGAACCTCGGTCCAAGGCTGGCTGCGCTGCGTGCGGTGGAAGAGAGGTTCGTGAGCGATCACGCCGGTGGAGCCGGGGATGTCGAAATCGGCACCATCGGTGGTGAGGCGGTCGACGAATTCGGCCATGGAACAGGTTGCCGCTGTCTCGTCGTAGCGCAGTCCCATGACGTACAGACCGTGCTGGCCTCGGCCGCCGGCGCTGCGGCAGAGCGAGACGACGGGATTGTCGGCCAACGCCTTGTCGAAGCGGTCCAGGATGTCGCGCCGTCGGGACTTGATGTCATCAGCGATCGCCAGCTGGTTGATCCCGATGGCTGCGCCCAGCGTGGTGGAGCGCGACTTCAGGCCCATGCCGGTGAGCGCATAGCGCGCGTGGGGCTGGTCGCCGGGGATCTCCTGGAAACAGCGCTTGTTGTACTGACCGTGGAGAAGGGCGAGCTCCTGGAAGCGGGGATTGTCTGTGACGAGTACGCCGCCCTCACCGGTAGTGATCGCCTTCTGGTTAGTGCTGAAGACGGCCATGTCGCCGAAGGTACCCACCCGACGGCCCTCCCAAGTGGCGAAGTGGGCGTGAGAGCAGTCTTCCAGCAGGAGCAAGCCGTTGTTCCGGCAGAAGGCACTGATGGCGGTCATGTCACAGGGGATGCCCCACATGTGAGTAACGATGACCGCGCGAGTTCGCTCGGTCAGCAGGCCCGGCAGCGATGCGGCGTCGAGGTTGCCGTACGAGTCCGCATCCGCGAAACGGACCCGCACGCCTTCGTAGGCGAACGGCGTGGCAGTGGCGAAGAAGGTGTATGCGGGAGCGATGATCTCGTCGCCCTCGGCCAGGCCGGCGGCGGCACACATCGCGTGCAGGCCCGCAGTGCCCGACGACAGCGCCAGAGCGTACTTAGTACCGACAAAGGAGGCGAAGGTGCGTTCGAACTCGCCGATGACGCCGCGTCCATCTCGATCGGAGAGGGAGCGGTTCATCTGCTTCAGCACCGTGGTCTTCAAGGACGAGGTGGGGTTGGGCCAGACATACGTGCTCTTGAACTCCGTGGAACCGGCGGTCTCAGTGGGCGCCGCGGGGGCATCCAGGACGCCTTCCAGGAGCGACACCAGTCGGCTTGCGGTCTCATTTGCGTCCTCGTCGTCCGCCACGTCCACGACGTGCCAACCCTGACTCTCCGCCGTGGTGGTCAGGTTGTCGAGTGCGCGCTGCTGGTAGTCCAGGAACGACTGCTCGCCCAGCTCCGCGTACTGGCGATTGTGCATGCCGAGTTCGGTGGGACGCAGGGTTCCTTCGCGGCGTTCCCACATCGTCTTCGGGGAGGTGCGCAGAAGAATGACGTGATCCGGTCGGCGGACCTTGGCGAAGAGTCGGTCCAGGTCCGGTTCGGACCAGTCCTGCTCCGACAGTTTGGCCGCCATCTTGTGGTACCAGCCGTCGACGATGACGGGGCCTTCGGCGAGAGCCGGGGTCACCACGTGCTGACCGTGCGCGCTGAACCAGGAAGCCTGCAGGTGAGCCCAGAAGTCGTCTGCCAGGTCACGGCTGTCGCCCGAGTTCCAGAGCATGTTCGCGAGCTGCTGCATGAGGTGGGTGACGAAGGGGGAGGTGTCGGCTATTTGGCGCCGATCGAGGTGGCGCAGGCCACGATGGGCCAGCATCGAGGCCACCAAGCGGGCCAGCGTGGTCTTGCCGGCTCCATCCGGACCCTCAAGGACGATGAACGGCGCGGTCATGAGGCGATTCCTTTACCGGGAGGGGTGTTCGGTCAGGTCGAGACCCAGTCGGAGGCATGCGTGATCGCTGATACCCAGGTCACGTGGAGCGTGGTCGTATGCACGGGTCAGGACACGCCCTGGCACATTTGTGAAGGCATGATCGAACCGAAAGCCGTTCCCGGTTCGGCCGTACCACGAATGCCCGCGTTCCTGCGGTGTCATTGTGCTGAACACGTCGGTCAGCCCCGACCGTCCGAACGCCTCGTAGAAGTCATACTCCCAGCGTCCGAAGACACGGTGGGCGGGGACGTGATTGGGTTCGATGACGTTCAGGTCGCCTGCGACAACGACACAGGCGTCACCGAACTGCTTCAGCAGGCCGGGCAACGCCTCGGTGACGGCCTGCTGGAAGGCGCGCTTGTCCTCGTTACGACGCTCCCGCGGGCCACGCGAGGGGACGTACAGGCCCCAGATGCCCAGCCGAGCATGGCTGTCCGACTGCAGGATCGCCGCGGGGCCACGATGCGGCAAAGTCTCGATGCGCGGGTCCACTGGCTCCAGCGTGGTCTCTCTCGAGGCCAGCAGAGTGCGGAAATCACGGCCGGATGCGGGCAGTGCGTGCCAGTGGGCGTAGCCGAGGACGGTGAGCTCGTTGATGAGGACGTCTCCCCCGGGCCCAGGACCGACCTCGGTCAGCACGAGGAGGTCGGCTTGCGGCTCTTCGGCCAGCCACGCGGCCTGACGGCGAGCTCGCTCCGGCGACGCGTGTTGGGCGTTGAACACCAGCATGGACAGTCGGCCGCTGCTCATCGGACGTTCACCTTTTCGTCGACGAAGACTTCGCCGAGCGCGTTTAAGCGGCGCTGCAGCGACAGGCCGGTGGTCATCACAAGCGCTAGCTCCTCTGCCGTGAGGGGGTTGTCAACAGCAGCCACGTTCTGCCGCACCTGCTCCGGAGAAGTGAATCCGGCGAGGACAGCCGTGTGCTCCCCGAAACGCAGGCAGGCACCCAATGCGGCGCGTGACAGGTCAGCCGTCCCGGGACCGAAGTGTTCGCGCAGCGGGGCGAGTTCCGCGTGGACCACCTGCCGTGCGGAGGGCGTGAACCAGCGCTTGCGCAGTCGGTGATCGCCCTGTCCGAATCGGGAGATTTCTCCCGGGTGGTACTTGCCGGTGAGCAGCCCCTGACCCAAGGGCTTGTTGATGAGAACGCTGACGCCCTCTGCCTTCGCGAAGGCGAAGACGTCGACCTGCCCCGGATCAGGGGCCGGGGTCAGCGCGTTGTAGCGCACCGCGAGAAAGTCTGGGCGTACGGCCGCGAAGATGCGCAGGAAACGAGTGTGCTTGTCCTCCCGTTCATCCGGAGGTAGCTGTGTTCGTTCGCTGGCCAGACGGTGCGGGCCGCGCAGCCCGACACTGCGTACGAGGCCCTCCGCTTGGAATCCCCGCATCTGAGCGATGGCAGCGTCCAGGTATCGGTCTCCAGGGCCGAAGTCGGGGTGATGGAAATGGTAGATGTCCAGGTGGTCGGTGCCAAGGTTCTCCAATGACGTCTCCAGTTGGCGGCGCATGTGAGAGGGCAGGTAGCCGTGTGCCGCGGTGCCGGAGAAGTAGCCGACCTTCGAGGAGACGACGACGGATGAGCGCGGAACCTGCCGCAGCAGACCGCCCAGGAGACGTTCGGAGTGACCGTGTCCGTAGACGTCGGCAGTGTCGAAGAGATTGACACCGAGTTCGTACGCCACCTCTAGTGCTGTGCGGGAGGCGGCATCATTCGTCGTGGACCAGCCCATCGGCACACCGCGGTTGACTCCTGGCCCGCCGATCGGCCAGCATCCGCCTCCCAGAGGGAACACCTTCAGTCCACCGTTCAGGATGCGGTGGGGCCGGCCAGTCTCGGGACCGGCTGAAGGATCGTGCATGTCACTCTCGCCTTTCCGAACAGGTGGGTGCAGCTGGATCAGCTACCTTCGCTTCCATGACACCTGTAGCCACCTCACTCGACTTGGACGCGATCGTGGCGCAAGGCTGGGTGGACTCTGGCGACTTCACCGCGGCGGAGTTCGAGAGGGCCCGCCGATTCTGGCACGGGATCCGCGCGGAAGACGCGTATCTGGACAGTGTTCGCGCAGCGGCAGGGGCCGTGATCCGACGACTCACTGATGCAGCTTGGTGCGACTTCGGATCGCAGGGCCTGCGTCTTAATCTTCCGGGCTCGGACGTGGATCTCGGCGTCGGGGTGAAGAGCCGCCAGTGGCCGCGTATCCGGCTTGCGCTGGAGGACAAGGCGGACTGCCTCGGCGTGGTCCGGACTCCCTTCGGGAGCAGTCGCCTCGCTTTCACCTGGCGGACCGGCGAGTCGACGGTGGACCTGAGCGTTGTCACGCCCGATGTCTACGAGAAGGCGCGTCGTATGCTGACGTGCATCGACACCGGCATGGAGCGAGACGAGCGGATTCGATTCACCTGGGTGAAGCAACTGCTGCATGCTTCGAAGAAACGAGATCAGTACTCCGCATGGAAGCTCATGCCCTATCGCCGCTTCTGTTCCGGATTCATCCCTTTCGGGAACTGACTTGCGCGCAGTCATCTCCGTCACGTGCCGCACGAGTCGGAGGCGTTGATGAGCTCCCACGTGCCTGCTGACGTCCAACGATCATGCTGGGCATGCAGGGTTCGGCGGTGCTCCGCGGGTAGGACCGACACAGTCTGGGTCAAGACCTCACTCATACGGTCCCGGAGGACGTCGATCTCCCGGTTCAGGATCCGTTCGATTCGCCCGTTCAGGACGGCCTCTGCTGCAGGTAGGCGCTGATCCGGCTGCTCGTTGATTGCGTCGATCATCGCGCCGAGTACCCGGTAGCTCGCGTCTTTGAGCACGCTCCGCGTCTCGCGCACGACCAGACGCGGGGTGCCATCGAGGATCTTCTCCTGAGACTTGAGGGTGTAGTCCAGGGCGAAGTTGCGGTCCACCCACAGCTGGGACCAGTAGGAGGCCATACCGATGCGCCAGTCCGCGAACTCCGCGTCCACCCGGCCCATTGAAGGTCGAGACTGTCCGGCCAATCCTGCTTGCTCGACCCGTCGGGTGTATGCGGCACCGATCAGACACTCCATGCTTACCAACATGTACGAGATGCCGGTATGAAGTGCACGTCCCGAGGAGTGAGCAGAGACGAATTCTTCGTCACGCACACCACGCACGACCTCCTCCACAGGCAGATGGGGTTGCGGTTTTATCAACAAGTCGGTGCGGCCCTGGAATTCGTGGGTCGCCTTCAGCTCTTCGATCGTCATCAGGTGGTCGAAGGTGATGTATGTAAAACGGGTCGGCACGCCCAGAGCCGACAGTGTCCTTATGGCCAGAGCGTTCTGGTCAGCAGTTGTTTCCTTGTTGAACCGCTCGAGGATGGAGTCGACGCCGGACTCGACGCCGAAGAGCATCCGGCGCAGGCCGCGGTCAAGGAGGCCGCGCCACATCGTGGCTCGCTCGACATGCCAGTCCTCGTCGCGATCCGGTAGGACGACCTGGTCGATCCGGCAGCTCGACTCCCATTTGAAACCTGCGTCGTGCACAGCCCCGGCAACCTCCAGAGCGCGCTGCACGGCTGTGTCACCGCGGCCGATGAACTCTTCGTCGACAAGGTAGATGACGCGCGCGATGTCGGGGTGACGGTCGAAGACGTTGCCGATCTCACCGAGGATCCAGGGAAGTTGGGTCGGCTGTGAGCCAGACCAGATGCCCTTGTGACCCCGTGGGCAGAAGGAGCAGTAGTTGGTGCAGCCTCGGCTGGTCTCAAGCTGGGCCACACCGTGGCGCTGAAGTGTCGCCGGCAGCAGATCAAGTTCGGGGAGGATGTCGTTACTGGCATCTCGCGCCACCGGCTTGGGGGTGTGACGCCTTCCGATGGCCAGCGCTCCGCCGCGTGCGGCACCGTTGAACCCGAGGCCGGGTATCTCGCGTCTGTCGATGTCCCCGTGCCAATGCTGCAATAGGGCCTCCATCGTCGCCTCTCCGCCACCGCGTGCTATCAGCAGCTTCGGATACCGCTGCAGGAGCAGTCCTTCGTTGCGGACGGTCAGGCTGCCGCCAGCGATGACGACGGGCGGTTCCGGCAGGGCGTGGACTGTCTCCAGAAGCTCTATGAGTAGGTCGTGCTGGCCGAAGGTGACGCTGATGCCGAGAATGTCGGGCAGCTCGGAAGTGACCTGCTCGATCAACGTGCCGAGATCGCTGCCCAGTTGCATGTCCGCCAGGGTGACAGTCCCCAGTAACTGGGATCGGGCGGCTCGGGCTACGTCGCTGATGCCGAGGGGGAAACGGGGCAACGGAAAGTACTCAGGGTGATAGAGGGCTGCCAGGAGGACGCGTGGACGGGACAGCCGGTGGCTGGCCTCCTCGCTGAGCTGGGCGAGGCACACGGCGGACGTCGGGTCGTCCAGTGATAGGTGAGCGCGTGTCCAAACGGGCCAATCACGAGTCGAGTGCGGCTGGTTGGCGAGATCAGCCACGACCCATCGCCCGTCCGCACGCTCAATGAAGACGAGTCGTCGTTCCAAGGAGCCGGTGATGCGGATGGGCCCCACCCTGGACTCCAAGGAGCTTTCAAGCACCCCTTGCAGCAGTTGCGGATCAATCAGAACGGATGGCAGATCAACCGGCAGGTTCGCCGGTGCCGCTGCGTTCGGCTCACAGGCAAGCCGAACAGCCTCGGCCAATACATCCAGCGCTGTCGTTGTACGCTCCAGCTCCACAAGCACACGCCTCCTTCACGGAGTCATTGGGTTTGTCACGAGGTGCAGTGGGCCGGCGGCGTAGTGCCGCCGGAATGCCTCGCCGGTTCCCGACGCCGATTACGTCCGGCCACGCCACAATGCGTCACAGTTTCCGCAGGTGGTAAGCGACGTGAAGGGGGGGAGGGGGGAGGATCGTCCGGGCACGTGGCCGGACCGCGGCGGAACGTGTTCTCCGCCTTCTGTATTGAGTCGGACCTGCCTCTGGCCCAGAGGTCGGCCTCGTCACTCTTGCGCGTGGTGCCTCCGGCAGCCTGCGCGGCCGACAGGACGCTCTCGCCGCCGTGCGCGTTGACCTTCCGGAAGTCCGTACGACGGCCCCGGACACAAGGCATACCCCGTGGAGCGCTGTTGAGGAGGACCTCCGCACCGACGCGGGCAAAGGTCGACGGCAAAACGGTCGCCGGGGTCGAGATGCCGCAGTGACCGAAGTAGGTACAGGCGAGCGGCTTACACGGGCGGCTATCCAGGAGCAGGACGTCCACGTCGATGCCGGACAGGAGAGCCGGACAAGCACAGAGCCGCGCCGGCCGGAGCCGCCTACCACGGTGACTTTCCGCAGACCTGCCGCGGCCAACGACGTAAGCCAGGAAAGTCGGCAAGCCTCGGACAGCACAGTCGACGCTGTGGTGGAGACACCGGCTCCCGTTCGTGCTCTCGCCATGCTTCTTTCCTTCTTTCGATTTCCTTCGCAGAGAAAGGCGCGTAGACACGGAGAAAGGCGTGCAGTGCTAAAACACGGACAAGCTGGAAACAGTCAAGTGCCGTGGAGAGGCGCGGGCAGCGTCAATCGACGGTCGCGCCCTGAAAGCGCTTGCCGTGAAACGATCTATCACACAAGCACATGCCCGTAACCTGTGCAAGAGATCAGCATCGTGGCTGCAGAGGTGATTCAGCCACCCCGGCAGGACCGGCGCCATTCAACCGCTTGACCTGCGAAAGTGCAGGGACGAGACCAAGATGCAAAAGTGCCGTAAATGTTGAGAATCGGGCAAAAAGGTATGCGCCTGGGTGGCCGATTTGGTCTACCGGCAAAGCAAATTTAGCATAATGGAGAGTAAACGTTACGCAATGGATCGCCCTGCAGGTTGCTGAAGGGCATTGGGGCGCTTTACCGTCCAGGTCGGTGAAACGTTCTAAGGGGATAGTGATGGCCGACCAGACCAACTTCCCGCCCCTGCCCCGCACTATTGCCGCGTACGAGAAACCCGCAGCGGCGGACAGTGCCGAAGCGGTGTATCCGGATACTATGGACACCTATCTCGGCGGCCTGATTATGGGGTATCGGTGGCCTGCCTTTTTCATCGAAGCAGGCCGTGACCATGAAGCAGTCGGATTCGCCGGATATCCGTTGGGTGGAATCACCATGCGGGATGCGCTCTTTGGTCCAGTTCAGCTTCTCTGCAAGGGAGGGAACCGGGGATGATCCGCAATGCCGAGAGGACTCACTTCTCACTGGCTGCTCTGGGTGCTGGACTGGTCTCCGCCAGTCATCCCGGCGCACAGGACTATGGGCGGCGTCTCATCCAGCGATGCTCGATTGAAGTCATCGCGGAGCGAACCGTAGAGTTCGTTCGGTTTCTGATAGAACAGAAGTGCCTGGCCTTCATGCCTGGTGTGCGTGACCACTTCGACGATCCACGGTTCGCCGAGATGTGGCGACTGTGCGAGGTTCTCGACGGTGTCACCGCGATAAGAATCGACACCCTTGGGCCCGTATTCACGCTTCTCCACTCGGCCGGTGTAGAAGTCATGCCTATCAAGGGCTTCGACATGATCTACGCATTTCCCAACGCAAGCGGAAAGAGATTCATCCAGGACGCAGACCCCCTCATTCGGCCGGACGACCTCGGCAGGGCGCACCAGATAGTGCTCGACGCTGGGTTCAAGCAGGGGGAGATCGACAGCTCTCGACCCAACGCCGACGGAACGGGACCTTACCTCATCCCGCTCGAGTCGAGAGACCTCGACTGGATGCTGCAGAATCACCACCAAGCGCACGCATACTATAAATTCGTTCACCAGGAGTGGCTGAACGAACATGTCGCCCTGCTGGAGCGCTATGTACCCGAGACGGTGCCGATCGTAGACGGCAAGCCCTATGTATCAGCGGCCTTTGATCTGCACTTCTCAATCGCCTCCGGATTTGACGAGTCTGATCAATGGCCTTCCCGGCGTGTCGTCACGTTGCCGGATGGCCTGGAATATCCAGGGCTCGATCCCGAGGCATATCTCTGTCTGTATCTGGGGCGCGCCTACAGCGTAACTCAGGCTTTCCATGATCCTCATCTGCAGACGATCGCTGACGCGGCCCGCGTGACCGCTGCCAGCGAGGTCGACTGGTCGCGGTTTGCGGAACTCGTCAAGAAGTACCGGCTCTACGCGCCCGCTTACTATGGACTAAGCCAGTTGTCGGCGATTCTCTGTGACCAGAAGCGCTTGCCCGATGACCAGGTCGCCTTCTTCCGGGACCTGCTGGACGCCAATCCGGACTACGACCTGGGCGACTTCAGCGCACGCTTCCTTTCCACCGTCAATTCGACACCGTTCGCTGATGTGCTGGGCTAACCATCCTGGTCGGCGAGCTTGAGACTGGACCGCCTGCCGGGCCCCCCGGCGAAGCCCGACCAGACGCGGCGGCGCCCCGCTGGGAGCGCCGCCGTGTTTCTCGTGCTGATGATCGACTCCCTGGCGAACGGGATGTTCATCCCGGTGTCCTTGCTCTACCTGGTGAGAGTCTCCGGCGCTTCCCTGCTGCAGGTGGGAACTCTCCTGAGCCTGGCCGGGATCGTGTCTCTCCCGCTACCCCTGTGGATCGGGCGCATCGTTGACAGCCGGGGACCCAAGCCGGTCGTACTGGCAGCACAGTGGGTGCAGGCAGCCGGGTTTCTCGGGTACCTAGTGACCTCCAACCGCCCAGCCCTCCTCATCGCCGCCATCGCGGCGTCGTCAGGGCAGCGGATCTTCTGGTCGTCCATCTTCGTGCTCGTCGACAACCTGGCGTGCAGCGATGGCGACCCACGCGCCCGCGAACGCTGGTTCGGCACCATCGGAGCACTGCGGGCCGCAGGGTACGGCGTGGGCGCGTTCATCGCCGGCGTCGCCGTGTCGATCGGGTCGGTGTCTGTCTACTGGGATGTGATCGCGGCAGACGCCGCGCTGCTGCTCGCAGCCGCCCTGCTGGTCAGGCTACAGATCCCGCGTATTGCCGTATCTACTCGTACCCAGCCGAAGCAAGGACTGGAGCGCGGCTACCGCACGCTGTGGGCGGACCGCCCCTATCTGGCGCTGGTGGCGCTCAACTCCGCCTTCGCGCTGTGCAACGTGATGCTGAGCATCGCCCTGCCGCCGTTCGTCGCTCATCGTCTGCCGTCGACTACCTGGGTGGTAGGGCCGCTGCTGGCCATGAACACGCTGGTCCAAGCCGTGCTCCAGCCGCTGGTAGTTCGACTGCTCCGCCCGATACCCAGGCACTCCGCTCTCTGCCTGGCCGGCATCCTGTGGACAGCCTGGTCCCTCCTGACTATGAGCCCGCTCTGGCTGCCGGCAGGCTTCCGGATCCCCTGCCTCACTCTTGCGGTCCTCTGCTACTCGGCAGCCCAGTTGATACATTCCCCGGTCTCCAACGCGCTCGCTGCCGACGCTGCTCCTAGCGAAGTCCGAGGTCGCTACCTGGCCGTTTTCCAATACTCCTTTGCCATCGCGACCACGATCGCGCCAACGATGTTCTCGGTCCTGTTCGACGTCGCGAACGCCGCCCCCTGGAGCGCGCTCGGAGCAGTTGCCCTCCTGACGGTCCCTGGCATGCTGCTCATTGCCCCTCACCTGCCGCAGGCGGCGCTGACAGGGGGGTGCGTCATCCAGGAAGAGTGAATCCCTGTCGGCCATGCGAGGCGAGCTGCAGCCGAGCGCACCCTGCGTGAAGTCACCACGCGGAAGTAGGCGAGACAGGAACTGCCCGGTAGCCATCCACGTGTTCGGCCGATGCTGCCGCCGAGCTGCCCCAGCACTGCGCCAACTCCTCGCCCTCAATTACCTTCCTCGCAGAGCGCGGGGAGCGCCGCATAGTGCCTGAGGAACCCGCGGCGAGCCAGGCTTCGGCGAACGAGGGCAACGAACGCGCCTCCCGCCGCTTCTCGCGGCCGCACAAACCGACAGGTGTCGCGCCCGGTCAGAGTGAGGAAGGGCTTGGGATCGACAGGACCGCGACGTTGTCCCCGGACTGCCGAAGCCGTTCGAGGAGACGGGCGTTCTGGGTCTCCAGCTCGGCGTTGCGCAAGGTCAGGACCTGGATCTGGTTGGCGTACGTGGCCACGGTGTCCTTCAGCTCGCGGACCTCGGCGGCATGGTCGGTGCGAAGTTCACGCTCCGCCTTCTTCAGCCGGGATACCTCCGCCCGCAGCTCCTCCGGTTCCGGGCGGCGGGTCTGCGGTGTCTCCAGGATCTCCTTCACCGCCTGCGCCACCGGCGAGCGGTAGTAGGAGGCACGGGAGACACCAGCCTCGGTGCACACATTCACGACCGTGATCTTGCCGTCAGTGAGTTCGGGCAGCCCGTGCATCAGCCCCTCGAACGCCTCCACCAGCGCGCGGTCGATGTCGGTGAGCACCCTGCCGCTGGTCGAGAGCCGGTCGAAGGTGCGCCGGATGCGCAGCCGTGTCTCGTCGTTCACTCCGATCCCACGCCTTCCTTGGTGTCGTCCGTGGTGATGCTCTGGATGAGTTCGTCGAGTTCGGTGGCGTAGTCGGTCAGGGCGATCACCTGCAGTCGTGGCAGGGCCTCGCTTTCCTTCTTGGGCAGGTCGAGCACCGACAGGGCCTGGTCGCGTGCGGTAGTGAGCTGGGGCAAGTGCACTGCCGACCGGCGGGCGTTGTGGCAGTTCAGACACATGTTGTGCAGCGGCAACGGGCGGCCGAGGGCCTTGGCGCGCTTGCGGCAGACTGCGGTGGCGGCTTGGTAGAAGCAGTCGTTGAGTACCCCGGGGTGCAGCGTCTTGGTCAGGTGCCGCAGCATCGTCCGCAGCCGCGCAGGCGACGCGACGACGCCGGGCAGGTCGCCGAGCTCGCGGCGGATTCGCTCGAACTCGGCCGAGATCCGCTCGGCAGCCCCGCCGGAGGCGACGCCACCGTTGTTCCAGTCCCGGTAGATATCCTCCAGGTAGTCCATCCGTGCCACCGCGTCGTTGGCCGCCACTTCCTCGGCGAAGCCGGACTCCGATATACCCGCGTATCCCTCGAACATGACTATTCGGGCATGTTGGTACTGCCGTGCGCCGGCGACAACGCCGAATGGCTGGTGAGCGATATGCCAGGCCAGCGTCCGGCGGAACTGCCGCGTGTCGAAACTCCAGGGAACCCCTGCTCGATCAGGTTCTTCCTCGGTAAGGCCGAGAGGCCCGTCCGGGTCCTCACCCCCGCCGCCGTGTTGGTGGCTTTCTGAATCGAGGGTGTCCGGGGCGGCGTAGACCTCGACGCCGCTTGTGTCGTTGGGGATGAACAGTCCCGCTTCCGTGCTGAAGAGCTCGTTGGCATGGTCGCGGAAGCGTCCCAGCCGGTAGGGAACGGACCCGAAGAGCTGATAGCCCGTGATGTCCGTACCCCAGTAGCCGAAGAGATGGTCCGGATCGTCATGGAGGCCGAGGAGGATCTCGACGGCCTGGTGAACGATGCCCAAGACGACCCACTCGGCCTCATCGCCACTGATCTTGCGGTTCTTGTAGACCCGGCCGCGCAGCTTGTAGCGGATCCGGCCGTCGTCGCCGGTCTCGGTGAACGCGCACTCGCGGCCCAGGAGGCGAACCTCGTCGTCGCGAAGTCCTGAAAGGTACGCGATCACGATCCAGCAGGCCGTGCGCAGGTGCTCGGTCTCCCGGTTCACACTCGTGGGATCCAGCCGCGGCCGCCACGGCCGGTCGGACTTCGACCAAGGCGACATCGGCGTGTCGAGGCCGCCTTCCTCAAACCCCAGCTCAGCCGCCGCCTGCGCTACGAGGTGATCGATACGGGCGTAGCCGCCGATCAGCAGCTCGATCAGGGTGACGTTCGGCGACTGGACGACTCCGTCGACCACGACAGCGCCCGGTCGCCGGGAAACCGCCTCCAGCGGCAGGGCTGGCAGGCCACGCCCGGCCGCCTGGCGCTTCGCGATGAAGGAGGAGAACGCGGCTTCCTTCGCTCCGCCCATGCTGTAGGGCCGCAGACGTGCGGCCTCCTGGAGGACCTGTATCTCGGCGCGGGCGGCGCGGATGTCGCGGCTGGCGATGGTGATGTAGAAGACGGCCGCGCGCAGCAGCGGGCCCATGATTTCCTCGGGGATGCGGTCCGTGCTGTTCTCGTCCGGTCTCGGCTCCTTGCCTACGACCGCCGCTGCTGTCCGGCCCGGCCACGGATGGACGTCCAGTCCGTCGCTGTGGAGGAAAGCACGGTGGGCGGCGAGCTGCTTCATCGTGGTGACGAGCGCCGCCGCGGTGGAGAGGGACCCCTTCTTCCACTTGTCCAGCAACGCCACCAGATCTTCCCCAGTGACCGCGGAGAGCCGCGTAATGCCGAGTTCGCGCAGGTCGTGCATGGCGTTACGTACGCGGGCCAGTTCCTGTGCGGCCCACGTGATCTTCATCGGTTTCACTGTCGAGACGCTCAGGTAGCTGGCCGGGATGCCCCGTCGGAACCGTGAGTAGAGGTACTCCTTGGCCGTGCGGATGGCAGTGTCGTCGGCGAATCCCGAGAAGTGGCAGACGGCGTTCTTGCGGGCGGTCCGGGGGACGAAGGGGCGCAGGTCCCAGACCATGTCGCCGACGCGCGGCCCGCGGCCGGTCCCGGCGGTGGTGAGGTGCTTGGGCACGACGTACGCGTCGTCCGGGACCGGGGTCGCCGGACGCGCGCGGAGTTGAGGTGCGGTGGTCATGAGATGAGCTCCACAAACTGTGCGGGCAGCGACAGGCGCGGCCCGCCTGCTTCGGCGATGGCGGTGGCCGTGGCGATCTGCTCGGTGCTGAACTTCGGCCGGATGTCGTTGACGATCCGCTCCCAGGCCAGGCCGTAGCGGGCCTTCCACTCGGCAGCGGCGTACTCCTCGCGCTGTACTTCGAGGAAGTCGAGGAAGGACAGCAGGCTCGGCAGGTGCCGGGTGGTGAAGACGGCGTTCGGACACTCCAGACAGCCCCAGACCGAGACCGGGCAACCCGCTCCCTTCTTCCGCGCCCAGGGGGAGTCGTAGTAGTCGCGGCAAGAGGCCAGCCAGACGTCGTTGTCCGTCCCGAGCGCGGCGCGGACTTCTTCCGGCTCCAGGTCCTGGTCCCCGCCGTCCAGGCGGCTGCCGTCGTCGTCCAGCACGACCGGCGCGGCCAGAGCCGCGTCCAGGGCTTCGCGGAGACCGTCCTCCACCGCCTGCTCGTGCACCTCGCGGTGAGCCTCGATGTCGGCGTAGCGCCCGGCGGCGATCTCCTTGGTATGCCCGGACACGAAGTCGTCGAGGATGCCGCCGGCCCGCAGATAGTTCCGCGACTTGTAGCTCTTGCGCAGACGACGCATGTTCATCGACACGGGGCCGCCGCCGCGGTCCTTCATCTCATCGATCCGATGCCGGGCCATCCAGGGCACCGCGTCCCGGGCCGTGTGGGTGCGTCCGTCCCGGTAAACGTCATGGATCCCGGCGTCCAGGGCGAGCACCCACAGGGAATCGGTGCCGGCGAACTCACGGGCGCGCTGCGTGAGCCGCAGGGCGAGGCGGAGCAGGCCACCCGGGTAGTGCAGGGCACCCCCGTCGCTCACCCGCATCGTTTTGTGAGTGTGCTGGTGCGCGCGCTTCTTGACGTACGCGATGCTGACGAACCCGCGCGCCGGGTTGGACAGGCAGTCCGCCGTGAGGGTCTTTGCGCACTCGGGTTCAAGGCCGGTCTGGCAGATCAGCAAGGTCAAGAAGGGCACCATGTCGGCCTTGGTCAGGAACAGGTGCGAGTTGACGGCTCTGATCCCGCCCAGGGCCCGCAGCGGGCGATGCTTCCGCACGATGTCGTTGGTCAGCGGCCCGTTGCGGGCGACATGCCACAGGACGTTCTCCAGCCGCCCCCACCCACCGGTCTCGGGGTCCTGGCCGGCTTCGGCCATCCGCTCACCGCGCAGAATCCGGTCCCGGATCTCGCGGACGTCGGCAAGCGCCGCGGCCTCCATACGCTCGAACACCGGCAACGGGAAGGCGTCGAGGGGTTTGCTGGTCCGCCGTTCCACTGTCGTCGCCGTGAACCCGATCCGCCCGTGCATCTCAGCGCTGAAGGCATCCGGGGCGGACTCGTGGACGGCACGCAGCAGACGCACGACCATCGCCAGCAATTGGTACGGCTGGCCGCTTTCCTTCGGGAAGGCCCGCTCCAGGCGCCCTTCGAAGGCATCCAGAAGCTCGGGTTCGAGGTCGTCCAGCGCGAAGTCGTCGGCTTGTCCGGGCTCGGCCGCAGCCACGAACTCGACGAACAGCCGCACGGCGCGGATCGCGTCGCGGAAGGCATCCTTGCCGCCCATCGTCCCGTCGTCACCCCCGATCTGGCTCAACTCCTGGGCGAGCGGCCTGACGAGGCGGGGGCACGGCAGACGCGAGAGGTCGTAGTAGATGTCTTTCCCGCCGAACTGAAGCGAGAAGGCGACCGGCCCGATACCGGGCACCGGGTCCGGAAGAGCGGGGATCTCGCTCGCTGCTGGGAACCGAACGCGTCGCATCCTCATGCTGCCGCCGCCGCCTCCGCAGCAACGGCCTCCAGGGCCGCGACCTGGGTGTCCCACTCCGCAAGCGCGGACAGGACGATCTCCTGGAACTCATCCAGAAGGTCCAGGTAGATGTAGACCGTCGACTCGTGCGCATGCCCGAGAAGCAGCTGCAGCTTGCGCATGGGGCTGCCGAACAGCAGCCGCTCCAACTCCGCCCTGGTAAATCGCCGGTCCTCCCGCTGCCCCAGCGCGCGGATGGTCTGCCGCAGCATCAGACCAAGCATCTGAACTGCAAAAACATGACGGAGAGTATGGGGCGAAACCTCTACGTCGATCCCGAAGGACGCACAGCGCTCGTTGGCCCGACGGAACGCTGACTGCCAGGTGGAAGGCTTGAGCGGAAACCCGTCCTCGCCCAGCCACAGCGCCAACGGCTCCCGCGGCAGGCCGACGGCATCCACACGGAACAGATTCCGCCGCACGCCGACGCCGATCTTCGAGTACGCCCAGGCGCGAGAAGAGCCCACCACCGTCAAGGCGTGACGCCCCGCACGACCCACCGGAACGAACTCCTCCAGCCCGACGTACCGCCCACGGGCCCGCGCCCGCTCCGCCACGGCCGAACGCTCGATCGACAGGTAGTGGTGCCACGCCCGCAGCGTCCGTCGATTCCCGAACACCCTGCGCGCCTTGTGCCGCTTGGTCACCTGAGCCGCGAGGTAGATTTCGCCCCGGCCCACTTCCACGGGAGGAAGCTCGGTCGTCAGCAGACTCGCCCCCTCGCCCAGGCGCATGCCGGTGTAGACGAGCGAGTCGGCGAACAGCGCATTGCGCTCACCGTGCCGGCCACGCCACTTCGGGTCCGGCCTGCCATCCGGCAGCTCGCCCCGCAGACCGACATTGCGCCACAGCAGGTAGTCGACGAACTGGACGATGTGCAGGGGCTCTTGGGCGTCGTCCACGTCGTACTCGGCGTTGACCCGGAGTCGCTTCGGTCCCTGTGGCGTCATCACCGTCTTATCGATGTACCGGAACGGCTCGTGATCCAACAGCTCCTCGTAGATGGACCACTCCACCCACTTGTCGAGAGCCGCGATGGACCGGCGCCACGTGGCAGCACTGATCGAGTTCTCGTCACCCATGCGCATGCGGACGACCTTGTAGGCGCGCAGATCAGCGCTGTCCGTCTCCCATATCGACTTCCCTCCCCGGGATTCGTGCAGGAACCGGCAGTACAGCATGATGTCGCGCATGTAGCCCTCGTGCCCGTTGTCCGACCGCACGCCCCAGCTGGCGAGTTCGCGCCCGAATCGGTTCAACTGGACGTCGTACGAACCGTCGGGGCCGAGGATGAAGCACTTGCCGGCGCACGCTCCCGCCCGTTCGAGCACGGCGGACGCGTCGAAGGGCCACGGATCAGTTGTCCGGGTCTGTGTAGTCCGGTGCAGTAGGACCACGGCCTCCGGCGCCGACTGGCCAGAGAAGGTGTCGGCGCCTTGCAGACCGAAGGCAGTGGACGTGCTGGTGCGCTTCATCGAACCCCTGAGACAGCAGCCACGCGAACATAACTGCGTGCTATGTGAGACAGAACGAAGCGCCAACATAAAGGCCGAACTCGACGTCTACGCGGGGGAGTTCGAGCGCACCGGCCTGACCGGCGCCCTGAACCGCTACCGGAACATGGACCGAGACTGGGAGGACCTGGCCTCCTTCGACGGAGCGCCTGTCACCCAGCCGTCCCTGTTCCTCGGCGGTTCCCTGGACGCCTCCACCACCTGGCTGTCCGACGCGATCGCCGCCTACCCCGCGACCCTGCCCGGCCTGCGCGGCTCGCACATCCTGGAGGGCTGCGGGCACTGGATCCAGCAGGAGCGTCCCGCGGAGGTCAACCAGCACTTGATCAACTGGCTGGCCGGACTGCCGAGTTGACCTCAGATACCGGCGCCGGTGCGCCGTAGGACACGCAGGGAGCCGGTCGCCGAGACCTCCGTGAACGCGCCGGACTCCAGGGCCCTGAGGTACACGCGGTAGGGCGCCTGGCCGGTGAACTCGTCCTCGACGACCGGGAACACGTCATGGATGACGAGCAGCCCGCCCTCGGCGACATGGGGCGCCCACCCCTCGTAGTCACCGTTCGCGTGCTCGTCGGTGTGCCCGCCGTCGACGAAGACGAGGCCGAGGGGGGTGCCCCAGATGCGCGAGATCTGCGGCGAGCGCCCGACGAGGGCCACCACGTGCTCCTCCAGGCCCGCCCGGTGGAGCGCCCTGCGGAACGTGAGCAACGTGTCCATCAGCCCGATCTCCGGGTCGACGGTCTCCGGGTCGTGATAGTCCCACCCCGGCTGCTGCTCCTCACTGCCCCGATGATGATCGAGGGTGAGCGCGGTGACCCCGGCTTCGCGGGCGGCGTCGGCAAGGAGGATCGTCGAGCGCCCGCAGTACGTCCCGACTTCCAGCAACGGCAGCCCGAGCCCGCCGGCTTCTACGGCGGCGGCATACAGGGCAAGCCCCTCATCGACCGGCATGAACCCCTTCGCCCCCTCGAACGCGGCAAGGATTTCGGGCTTGGGTGCCGGAGACATGGCGGCGGTCCCTTCGATACGGGGCGAGTATGCAAACGCGGCCAGGCTACGTTCCTTTTAGGGGCGCGGGGAACTGCGCGACCAGCCCCCACGCACCTGCACCCGACGAACTACCGATTACGCGCTGACAGTCTCACCGGGCAAGGACAAGTCCAGGTCAACCGCGGCCTCGTCCCCGCCGTGCGTCGCAGACGAGGCCAATGGACCGTGCCCCGCAGCTCGTGCGGCAAGCACATACGCCCCCTGAGACGGCACGGCCAGCACGTAACTCCCGTCCTCCTCGGAGAGCGTCGCCCCGGCCTGCCGACCACGCCGGTCGATCAGCGTGACCTTGGCACGGGCGACAGGCGAACCGTCGGCGCCCAGAACCCGCCCGCGGAAGCCCCGAAGAACCTCCTCGGCGCGCTCAAGGTTGGCCTCCTCCTCGCTGCTGAAGTTCAACTGCGGTGCCCGGTTCGGCTTGGGAAGGAACAGCGCCATCAGCAGACCCACGGCAACCGCACCCGTGGCGATCAGGAACGACACGTGGAAGCCGTGCATCGTCGGGATCGCGACCCCGCCCACATGGTTCGCGGTGTTGGCCAGCACCATGCCGATCACGGCGCTGGAGACCGACGTACCGATGGACCGCATCAGGGTGTTGAGCCCGTTCGCCGCACCCGTCTCCGACGCCGGCACCGCACCCACGATCAGCGCGGGCAGCGACGAGTACGCGAGACCGATACCCGCACCCAGCACGACCGCGATGACCAGGCTCTGCCAGGCCGCGCTCATCAGGCCGAGGCCCGCGCCGTAGCCGATGCCGATGATCAGCATGCCGAGGATCAGGGTGACCTTGGGGCCGTACTTCGCCGAGAGGCGGGCGTAGACGGGGGCCGTGAACATCATCGTCAGGCCGAGCGGCGCGACCAGCAGGCCCGCGGTGACCATCGACTGGCCGAGGCCGTAACCGGTGGACTTGGGCAGCTGGAGGAGCTGGGGCAGGACGAGGGAGACGACGTAGAAGGAGACGCCGACCATGATCGAGGCGAGGTTGGTGAAGAGGACCGCAGGGCGGGCCGTGGTGCGCAGGTCGACCAGCGGGGCCTTCAGGCGCAGCTCCATCACGCCCCACAGGAGCAGGACGACGGCCGCCGCGGCGAACAGGCCGAGCGTGGTGCCGGAGGTCCAGCCCCAGTCGCTGCCCTTGGTGATGGGGAGGAGGAAGAGGACGAGACCGGCGGACAGGCCGATCGCGCCGAGCACGTCGAAGGTGCCCTCGGCGCGCATCGGGGACTCCGGTACGACGATGAGGGTCAGGGCGATGGCGAGGACACCGAGACCGGCGGCGCCGTAGAACAGGGCGTGCCAGTCGGCGTGCTGCGCGACCAGGGCCGCCAGCGGCAGCGCGAGGCCGCCTCCGACGCCGATCGAGGAGCTCATCAGGGCCATCGCGGAGCCGAGCTTCTCGCGGGGCAGCATGTCGCGCATCAGGCCGATACCGAGGGGTATCGCGCCCATCGCGAAGCCCTGCAGCGCACGGCCCGCGATCATCGTGAGGAGATCGCTGGTGAGGGCGCTGACCAGGGCGCCGGCCACCATGATGGCCAGGCTGGTGATCAGCATCCGCCGCTTGCCGTAGAGGTCGCCGAGGCGGCCCATGATCGGCGTGGCGACGGCTCCGGACAGGAGCGTCGAGGTCAGGACCCAGGTGGCGTTGCTGGGCTCGGTGCTCAGCAGCTGCGGCAGGTCCTTGATGACCGGGACGAGCAGGGTCTGCATCACCGCGACAACGATGCCCGCGAAGGCGAGCACCGGCACGATGGCGCCGGACGGCCTCCGTGCCAGCTGGTCGGTCGACGTGTGCGTCATGGAGTGAGGCCTCCAGGCCGAGGGAGTGGGGTGGAACCGGTTGAACCGTGCGGGATAAGTGCACGGTAAACCTCGTATGCATGGGCAACTATTCCGATGCTTCGGCGCACTAACGAATCCTTGACCGTCCCATGAATATCTGACCCTCTGTCAGCTCTGGCCATTTACTGAAACGTGTTCTAATCTCGGCCGCCATGAAGGCCTATGTCGCCGGCGTCGGAATGACGAAGTTCGAGAAGCCCGAGAGCCGGGAGTGGCAGTACTGGGACATGGTGCGCGAGGCGGGGAACGCCGCCCTCGCGGACGCCGGCATCTCCTACGGCGAGGTGGAACACGTTCCTGTCGGGTACTGTTTCCAGCCCTCGACCGCCGGCCAGCGCGCCGCCTATGAGCTCGGTCTCACCGGCATCCCCGTCTACAACGTCAACAACAACTGCGCGACGGGTTCGACCGCGCTGATGCTGGCCCGGCAGCTCGTCGAGGGCGGGGCGGCGGACTGCGTCCTCGCGCTGGGCTTCGAGAAGATGAAGCGGGGCGCGCTCGGCGGGGGCGCCGACAGCGGGGACTTCGCGACCTCCCCCGTCGCCCGGCACTACGGCATCATGGCCGCCCGGCACGGCTTCGAGATGACCCCGCCCACCGCCCAGATCTTCGGCGACGCGGCCCGCGAACACATGGAGCGGTACGGCACGACCGAGGCCCAGCTCGCCGCCGTCGCCGCCAAGAACCACCGGCACTCCGCGCACAACCCGTACGCCCAGTTCCAGGACGTGTACGACGTCGACGACATCCTCGCGGCAAGGGTCGTCCACCACCCACTCACGAAGCTCCAGTGCTCCCCGACCTCGGACGGCGCCGCGGCGGCGGTCGTCGTCTCGGAACGGTTCGCGGAGGCCCGCGGCCTGCTGACGGACTCGCTCGTCGAGATCGTCGCCCAGGCGATGACCACCGACACTGAGGACTCCTTCGCCTCCGGCTCCTGCATCGACGTCGTCGGACAGCCCATGTCCCGGGCCGCCGCCCGCCAGGTGTACGAACGGTCCGGACTCGGCATCGAGGACGTGGACGTCGTAGAACTCCACGACTGCTTCTCGATCAACGAACTCCTGACGTACGAGGCACTCGGCATGTGCGAGCCCGGGGAGTCCGGGAAGCTCGTCGAGTCCGGGGGGACGACGTACGGCGGGCGGTGGGTGGTCAACCCGTCCGGCGGGCTCATCTCCAAAGGGCATCCGCTGGGGGCCACCGGGATCGCCCAAGTTGCCGAGCTGGTATGGCAGTTGAGGGGGACGGCGGGGGAGCGGCAGGTGCCGGGGGCCGAGGTGGGGCTCGCCCACAACATCGGGCTGGGCGGGGCCGCGGTGGTGACCTTGTTGCGGGCGGCTACGGCTGCGGCTTAGGTCGTACGGCGGTCCTGTGGTCGGGCGAAATGCCGATGCAAGGGGCGCGGGCCGGTTGAGAGTATGACGTTCATGCCCCGAGCCGCTGATGTCTCCCGAATACCCCGTCCGTCCGGTCGTAGCGGACCGCCCGCCTGGCTGGTCGTGGCGCTCGCGTGTGCCGGACAGTTCCTCGTCGTCCTCGACGTGTCCGTCGTCAACGTGGCGCTCCCGTCGATGCGGGCCGACCTGGGGATGAGCGCGCCGGGGCTGCAGTGGGTGGTCAACGCGTACGCCATCGCCTTTGCCGGGTTCATGCTGCTCGGCGGGCGGGCCGGTGACCTCTACGGCCGTAAACGGATGTTCCTGGTCGGGCTCGCGCTGTTCACCCTGGCCTCGCTGTGCGGTGGACTGGCCCAGGACGGCTGGCAGTTGCTGCTCGCCCGGGCCGTGCAGGGACTGGGGGCCGCGGTGCTGGCGCCCTCGACGCTGACCATCGTCACCTCGGCGGTGGCGGAGGGCGCCGCCCGCGCACGGGCCATCGCCACCTGGACGGCGGTCGGCGCCGGCGGCGGTGCCGCGGGCGGACTCGTCGGCGGGGTGCTCGTGGACACGCTGTCCTGGCGGTGGGTGCTGCTCATCAACGTGCCCGTCGGCGCGGTGGTGCTGCTCAGCTCGCTGCGGTGGCTCCCGGAGAGACGGGCCGGAGACCGGCGGCGGCTCGATCTGCCCGGTGCCGTCCTGGTCACGGCGGGGCTCGGCGTGCTGGCGTACGGCATCTCGCAGACCGAGGCCGAGGGCTGGACGGCCGCCGCCACCCTGGTGCCGCTGGCCGCCGGAGTCGCGCTGATCGCGCTCTTCCTCGTCGTCGAGGCCCGCACGGCCGCTCCGCTGATGCCGCTCGGACTGTTCCGGGCACGGGCGGTGTCGTCGGCGAACGCGGCGATGTTCCTGTCCGGCTCCGCGATGTTCTGCATGTGGTTCTTCATGACGCTGTACGCACAGAACGTGCTCGGGTACAGCCCGCTGGAGGCGGGTCTCGCACTGGTGCCGAGTTCCCTGGCCGTCCTCCTCGGCTCCAAGTCGGCACCCCGCTTCATGCCGGTGCTCGGCGCGCGCAACGTCGCCGTGCTCGGGACACTGCTCGCGGCGGTGGGCTTCGGCTGGCAGTCCCTGATGACCGCGCGGGGCGACTACCTGACCGAGATCATGTTCCCCGGAATCCTGATGATGCTGGGCGCCGGCCTGACGGCCACCCCGCTCGCCGCACTCGCCACGTCCGGCGCCGCGCCGGGGGAGGCCGGCCTCGTCTCCGGGCTGATCAACACCTCGCGCACGATGGGCGGTTCGCTGGGTCTCGCCGTGATGTCGACCATCGCTGCGGCGCGTACCGCGAGCGTGGTGGGAAGCGGTGGCAGCACGCCGGACGCGCTGACGCAGGGGTACGCGCTGGCGTTCCGTACGGGGACGGGGGTGCTGCTCGGCGGGGTGGTGCTGATGGCGGTGTGGCTGCCTTGGGGCAAGGCGGCGGGACCGGGGGCGGGACCGGGCGCGTCCACGGGGTCCGGGACTTCTACGGAGCCTGCGGAGTCCGTGACTCCTACTACTCCGACTACTCCTACGACTCCCACGGGTCCCACTTCCACGATTTTTGAGAAGTGAGGCAACGGTCCGGGCGGCTCATGGACTCCTTTAGACATCTAGGAGGTGCCCATGGGGGATCGCAAGCAGGCTCGGGAGGCCCGGGATGACGGGTTCCAGAGCTTTGTCATCGGCCGCTGGCCGCGGTTGATGCGGACGGCATTTCTTCTTACGGGGGAGCAGCACGCCGCGGAGGACCTGGTCCAGTCGACGCTCGAACAGGTCTTCGTGGCCTGGCGCAAGGTCGGCTCGGCCGACGATCCGGAGGCGTACGTACGGCGCGTGATGATCAACGCGCACGCACGCAAGCACCGCAGAAGGCTCAAGGAGTTCCTGGCTCCCAAGGACGACTCGGGGCTGGTGCGCGAGGTCGCCGACACCGGTGACCGCATCGCCCAGGCCGAGGATCGCAACGCCCTGTTGAAGGCGCTGGCCCAACTGCCCCCGAGGCAGCGGGAGGCGGTGGTGCTGCGGTACTGGGAGGACCTGACCGAGGCACAGACGGCTCAGGCCATGGGCTGTTCGGTCGGCACGGTGAAGAGCAACGCGGCCAAGGGGATCGCGAAGCTCCGCGCCATACCAGGACTTGCCGAGATGGTGACGCAGGGAGGGCCGAAGTGATGAGCGCGGACCGGGAGAAGAACCACACCATGACGGACACAGACATCGCCCTCCTGCTGGCCGACGCCGCGGACGAGGTCGAGATCGGTATAGCCCCCTACCAGGCGGTGATCCGCGGTGGCCGCCGGCGCCGGGCCCGCCGCTGGGCGCTCGCCACGGCCGCGGCACTGGTGATCACGGGCGCGTCGGGCACGCTGGCGCTGGCCGGGTTGCGCGACGGGAAGGGGATCGAGGCGACACCGGCGGTGACCCAGACGGCGACGCAGCCGTCGACCCCGGAGGAGCGGCATGTGTACGTGCCGCAGGAAACCATGCTCGCGGCGGGCACCGAGAAGGGCGAGACCTGGTACATCTCGGTCGACGTGTGGGGCGCCCCCCTCACCAAGGCGGAGGCGGAGGCCCAGGTTCAGGCCATGGCCAACCGCCACGAGGACCCCTGGGACAAGGACAGCCCGTCCGCACTGGTCGGCAAGATCACGTACTTCGTGAAGCAGGCCTTCGGGAGCGGAGACCCGACTTTCCTGATGGGGGATTCGGCCTCCAAGGCGGACACCATGGCGGGCACGGACCTCAAGTCGGGCGCGACCTCCCTGGACCCGAAGAAGACCGACGGCCCCCAGCGTCTGGTGGTCGGCCAGGTCGCCAGGACCGCGAAGGCCGTCACCTGCACCTGGAAGGACGGTTCGTCCACCGTGGCCCGCAGGGTTGCCGCGGGGGCCGACGTGAACAGCGACGAGGCGGCGATCCGTCCGGCGGCCGGCTCTGCGGACAACTGGTTCGTGTGCGTGGCCCCGGCGGGGACGGCCTACCAGTCGGCGGAGGTGACCACCGACTAGCGGTGACGCGACCGGCGGCCCCGGAAAACGGTTCGACGGCTTTCCGGGGCCCCTGACACAGTGGCCCACCATGACGAACGTCGAGCTCGTGACCGCAGCGGACGTGCACCTCATGCAGGGTTTGGCGCAGCGCGTCACGGCCACCCGCCAGGACCTGGTGAACGCCGAAGCGACGTTCGGCGAACTGGCCTGGAACTGGGGCAGGGAGCAGGCCCGCGACGGGGCGAACCGGCCGCGTCGGCTGTGGTTCTCCGGCGGGGATCTGGTGGCGTGGGGCTGGGCCCGGCTTCCGCACCGGGTGCGGCGCGGCGACGGATCGGTGAAGGACGTCACCGACGCCTGTCTGACGTACCAGGTCCATCCCGACCACGCTGGGCTGGTCGACGAGGTGATCGACTGGTACGACGGTGTGGCGGCGGGCATCGAACGTACGGTGATGCCGAGCGCCGCCGATGAGTTCGCCCTCGGGCGATGGGCGGCACACGGCTACCGGACCGACCTGACCGCACTCGGCGACGACGGGTCCTGGACCCAGCTCAACGAGCGGGACCTGGTCGACGTGGAACAGCCGGTCCTGCCGGACGGGTTCCGGTTCCGCACCGCCGACGAGGCCGGGCCGAAGGCCGCGGTGCAGGCCCATCTGGACGCCTGGCCTTCCTCGCCATACACGATCGAGGCCTATCAGGGCGTCCGGCAGACGACGGCGTACCGCGGCGACCTGCACTTCCTGGTGGAGGCGCCGGACGGCACGATGGCATCCTCGGCGATCATGTGGTTCGACGAGGCGAACAGGACCGCCGAGTTCGAGCCGGTCGGGACGCATCCGCACTACCGGCGCCTGGGGCTGGCCAGGGCGATGCTGCTGCACGGGATGCACCGGGCGCGGACGGCCGGGGCCACACAGGCGACGGTCGCCTGCCTGGGCGCACCGGGGCATCCCCGGGCACGCGGGCTGTACTACGGCCTCGGGTTCCGGGAGCTCTCGCGGGACGCGCCGCTCATCAAGACCGCGGCGGCGGGCTGACGGAAGGTCACAGAGTCACCCCTGCTGTCACAGCCACCCCTGCTGTCGTGCCTCCCGCATCGCCTCCATGCGGTTGCGGGTGCCCGTCTTGCCGATCGCCGAGGAGAGGTAGTTGCGGACGGTGGACTCGGAGAGGTGCAGCTGGGTGGCGATGTCGGAGACCGTCGCGCCGTCCACCGAGGCCTTGAGGACATCGCATTCGCGGGCGGTCAGCGGGTTCGGGCCCGCGCTCAACGCGGCGGCGGCGAGCGCCGGGTCGATGACCGTCTCGCCGGTCAGGACGCGGCGGATCGCGGCGGCGAGGTCCTCCACGGGGCCGTCCTTCACCAGGAAGCCCGCCGCGCCCGCCTCCATCGCCCGGCGCAGATAGCCGGGGCGGCCGAAGGTCGTGAGGATCAACACCCGGCAGTCGGGGGCCTGTTCGCGGAGTTCGGCGGCGGCGTCCAGGCCGCTCATGCCCGGGAGTTCGATGTCGAGGAGGGCGACGTCGGGGCGGTGGGTCAGGGCGGCGTCCACGATCGTGTCACCCCTCCCGACCTGGGCGACGACCTCCAGGTCCGGCTCCATGCCGAGCAGCAGGGCGAGGGCGCCGCGCATCATGCCCTGGTCCTCGGCGAGCAGCACTCTGACGGACTTGGCGGGCCGGTGGTCCCGGGGCATCTCATCCACGGGGCAAGCGTAAGGCCCAGGGAGATCCGGGGCGGTTATCAAAAACTCTTCATTGTTCGCGTCCGCGAGTCTTGACGGTCTCCGGCTACGGGCAAACAATCGCCTCGGCATTCTGCAATCACCTTGGAATTTCCCGTACCGGGCCGATTCCGGAAACCTTTCGACAAATTTTCGGCAGTTCGACATTTCGATCGCGAATGGGTTCGGTATATCGATCGAACGGCGTCCGGTATTTCGACCAGGCGCCGGTGCTCCACCGTGTGCTCCACCCGCACTGCCCTACCAGAACGGAAGAGGTGCACCGTGTTCTTGAGTTTCCTCCGCACTCGGCCGCGCCGGCTGAGAAGTACGGCACTGGCCGCACTGTCCGCGCTCGTGACCGTCGTCGCGCTGGCCGTCGGCGTTCCGCAGGCGTCCGCCGCCACCTCGCTGCCGTGCGACATCTACGCCGCCGCCGGGACACCCTGCGTCGCCGCGCACAGTCTCGTCAGGGCGCTCTACTCGTCGTACAACGGCTCGCTGTACCAGGTGCAGCGCGCCTCCGACAGCGCCACCGCGAACATCGGCCTGCTGGCGGCCGGGGGGTATGCCAACGCGGCGGCCCAGGACTCGTTCTGTTCCGGTACGACGTGCATTATCACCAAGATCTACGACCAGTCGACGCGCCACAACGACCTCACGATCGAGGGCGCGGGCGGGGCCGGCGTCGCCGATGTCGGGGCGCCCGCGGACGCGCTGCCGGTGACCGTCGGCGGGCACCAGGTCTACGGGCTGGAGATCTCGGCCGGCATGGGCTACCGCGACAACTCCACCTCGGGCGTGGCCACGAACGGCGCCGCCGAGGGGATGTACATGGTGACCTCGGGCACCCACGTCAACGGCAGCTGCTGCTTCGACTACGGCAACGCGGAGACCAACAACCAGGACACCGGCAACGGTCACATGGACGCGATCAACTTCGGTACCGAGTGCTGGTTCTCGCCCTGCTACGGCGGGGGCCCCTGGGTGCAGGCCGACCTGGAGAACGGGCTGTTCCAGTCGGACTCCGGGTACAGCAAGAACACGGCGAACACCGGCACCGGCGCGATACCGTTCGTCACCGCTTTGCTGAAAAACAACGGTCAGGACCATTTCGCGCTGAAATACGGGAATGCGCAGTCGGGCAGTCTCACGACCAGCTATTCCGGGGGTGAACCCACCACGAGTGGTTACTCGCCCATGCACCAGGAGGGCGCGATCGTCCTGGGCACCGGCGGGGACAACAGCAACGGTTCCATCGGCTCGTTCTTCGAGGGCGTCATGACCGCCGGCATCCCCACGGACGCCGCCGACAACTCGGTACAGGCCAACATCGTGTCCGTCGGCTACGGCGGCTCGACCGGTACCACCGGCACGCTGGCGGCCGGTTCGGAGATCTCGCTGCGCGCGACGACCTCGTGCTGCACTGCCGACTACATCCGCCACCAGAACAACGCGGCGGTCCTCTCGGCCATCACGTCGAGCAGCGCGGCGCTCGACAAGGGCGACGCCACCTGGATCGTCCGCAGGGGACTGGCCGACAGCTCCTGCTATTCGTTCGAGTCACGGAACTACCCGGGCGACTTCCTGCGCCACTACAACTACCAGCTCTACCGCCAACCCATGGTCGGCACAACGCAGTTCAGACAGGACGCCACGTTCTGCGCCTCGACCGGCAAGAGCGGCACGGGCACGTCGTTCGCGTCGTACAACTACCCGACCAGATACCTCCGGCACTACAACTACAACGTCTACATAGCGAGCGACGGCGGCTCGAACGCCTTCGACAGCGCCACCTCGTGGACGGACGACGTGAGTTGGGTGGTCACGGCTCCCTGGGCGCCGTAACCACGAAAGAGGACGTCAACTCCACGGCCTCCACCGGGAGTTCGGCGGTGACCGTGAAGCCGCCGCGCGGCGACGGGCCGGCCCGCAGGGAGCCGCCCGCCGTCGCGAGGCGTTCGGTCAGGCCCTTCAGGCCGGTTCCGCCGATGCCGATGCCCTCGGCGGGACCGGTCGCCGCCGGTCCTCCGTCCCCGGGTCCGTCGTCCGCGACCGTCAGGCGGGCGCGGTCCAGGACGCCGTCGAGGGTGATCTCGCAGCGGGTCGCGCCGCTGTGCCGTACGACGTTCGTGACCGCCTCGCGGACCACCCAGCCCAGCAGGGCCTCGGTCTGCGGGGTCAGGGGCGGGCCCGACTGGCGGACCACCGGGTCGATGTCGGCCGCGGACAGGGCGGAGCGGGCGCGGTCCAGTTCGGTGGCGAGGCTGCCCTCGCGGTAGCCGGTGACCGCCTCGCGGATCTCGGTGAGCGCCTGCCGGCCGACCGATTCGATGTCGGTGATCTGGTCGAGCGCGGCGTCTATGTCGCGGGGTGCGAGGCGCCGGGCCGCCTCCGACTTCACGACGATCACCGAGAGGGTGTGCCCGAGCAGGTCGTGCAGATCGCGGGAGAAGCGCATCCGCTCCTTCTCGACCGCGCGGCGGGCCAACTCCTCGCGGGCTGCGCGCAGTTCGCGTACGGCCTCGGAGAGGGAGAGGATCGCGGCGGTCACCATCGTCGACAGGAACGTGCCGTACGCGATGTTGATGGCGTCCCAGCCCGACCGGTACACGGAGACCGCGGCGGCAAGTGCGGTCAACGCGAGGCCGACCTGGCCGAGACGCGGGCCCCGCACGACGGCACCCGTGGCGAGGCCGAGCAGCGGGAAGAAGTAGAGCCAGTTGCCGCCGTAGCCGAGGGCGAGGCCGCAGGTGATCAGGCCCATCAGGACCAGGGCCACCAGGGTCGAGACCGCCGTGCGCTTCTCCTTCACGAAGGAGCGGAACACGACGTAGATGTAGAGGGAGTTGAAGGCGAGCAGGCCCAGAGCGCCGATCCAGGGGTTGGGGGTCTTGCCCTGGAGGAGGTTGGAGAAGGAGCCCATTCCCATCAGCAGCCATGGCAGCAGCGAGAAGCCGGTCGGCGGCGGGCCGGGGTTCTCGGGAAACTCGCCCCTGCGGCGCGCCTCCTTCTGCGCGACCTTGAACTCGGCCATGTCGGCCTTCCACTGGGCCCGCGCGGCCCGCCATTGCTGCAGCTGGCAGGTGATCCCTCGCATCCAGGTCATCTCTCTCGCTCCCCCGGTCACACGGTCCGCCCGGTCCGGCGGTACGCCAGCACAGCGTACGAACCGAACGCGAGCAGCCAAGCCGTCAGCACCACGATCGCGCCGAGCGCCGGGGCGTGCCCGTCGGCGACGGAGGTGCCGAGTTCGGCGAAGCGATTGGTCGGGGTGTAGTGGGAGATGGCGCGCAGCCAGTCGGGAAACAGGCTGATCGGGAACCACAGGCCGCCGATCACCGCGAGCCCCAGGTTGCAGGCCATGTTGGCGACGCCGGTGGTCTGGGAGGTGAGCCCGTAGCCGTTGCCGAGACCGAGCAGGGTGAAGGGGATCGAGCCCAGCCACAGCAGCAGCGCGACCGCCGCCCACTGCCAGGCGTCCAGCCGTACGCCGTTCACCAGGCCGCCCGCCGCGAGCACGGCGACGATCGCGGGCAGCACGGTCACCGAACCGGTCAGCGCCCGGCCGAGCACGACCTGGCGCGGGGTCATCGGAGTCACCCGCAACTGCCGCAGCCAGCCGATCGCCCGGTCCTCGGCGACCCCGCCACCGGTGTTGAGCGCGGACCCGACCGCACCGTAGGCGGCCATGCCGACCATCGCCGTGGCCTTGTAGCCGCTGTCGTCGCCACCGAGGTTCGTGAACAGCAGGTACATCATCACCGGCATCGCGATCCCACCGATCACGAAGCCGACGTCGCGCAGGGTGCGGCGTACTTCGAGGCGCAGGTAGTCGAACATCACACCGTCTCCAACTCGTGTGCCGTCAGGGCGAGGAACGCGTCGTCGAGGGACGCCGGGGTGACCTCCAGGCCGCGGATCGCGTTCCGCGCGGCGAGGGCGATCACGGTCGCGTCCGAGTCGTCGGTGCGGAGCAGGGCGCGGTCGCCGCGTACTTCGACGGTCCGTACGCCGGGGAGCAGGGGCAGGTCCTCGGTGGAGCGGCCCGCCAGGTCGAAGGAGACGAGGCTGCCGCCGGCCGCCCGCTTGAGCTGCTCGCCGGTGCCGTCGGCGACGATCCGGCCGCGGTCGATGACGACGATGCGGTCGGCGTGCGCGTCCGCCTCCTCCAGGTAGTGCGTGGAGAACAGGACGGTGTGGCCGCGCCGCGCGTACGCCCGCATCGAGTGCCAGAACGCGTGCCGCGCCTCCACGTCCAGCGCCGCGGTCGGCTCGTCCAGGACGATCAGCGACGGGTTCCCGGCCAGCGCCACGGCGAACCGCACGCGCTGTGTCTGCCCGCCCGACAGCCGGTCCACCCGCCGCCCGGCCAGCTCGCCGATACCGGCCAGCTCCAGGGCCCGTGCGACGGGCATCGGCGCCGGATAGCGCCGGGCGACGAACGCGACCAGCTCGCCGACGGTGACTCGGGGCACCGCCCGCGACTCCTGCAACATGGCTCCGACCAGGCCGTTCCGTACGGCCAACTCCGGTGCCCCGCCGAACAGTTCGACCGTGCCGGCGTCGGGCGGGTTCAGCCCGAGCAGCAGCGAGATCGCCGTCGACTTGCCCGCGCCGTTGCGGCCGAGCAGCGCGACCGTCTCCCCGCACCCGATCTCCAGGTCCACCCCGTCCACGGCACGCACCGCGCCGAAGGTCTTGACCGCCCCCGCGAAGGACACCGCGCGTTCCGACCGACCCGCCGTCCCACCTGTCTGTGTCATGACTGCGACGCTACGGATCCGCACCCCTCGCCCGGCAGATGCGCATGTACGGACTCGGGCAGGACAAATGTCATTGCCCGGCAGAACTGACACAGCGTCAGGAGCCTTCACAACTGGGGGACGCTCGGCTATACAAGGGTCGCCGGACTGGAACGCGTTCTAGGTCGGCCCGTGACGACCTCGGTGCGGCCGACGGTGCGGACGGCCGCACCGAGGTCTTCGACCACCGGCGATCAGGAGCCCCATGCCCATCGACGCAGCCCTGGCCCTCGCGGCCGAACCCCGGACCGGCGAGATCTCCTGGACCACCAAGGATGTCCAGCTCTACCACCTCGGTCTCGGCGCGGGCACCCCGGCGGCCGACCCCGACGAGCTGCGCTACACCCTGGAGTCCCGGCTGCATGTCCTGCCGAGCTTCGCCACCGTCGCGGGCAACGGCTCGCCCGGTGTGATCAGCGGCCTGTCCATGCCCGGCATCGAGGTCGACCTCGCCCGCGTCCTGCACGGCGGCCAGTCCCTGCGCCTGCACCGCCCCATCCCGGCCCAGGGCGCCGCGACCACCACCAGCCACATCGCCGCCGTCTACGACAAGGGCAAGGCGGCCGTCCTCGTCATGCGCACCGAAGTCGCCGACGCCGAGGGCCCGTTGTGGACCAACGACGCGCAGATCTTCGTACGGGGAGAGGGCGGCTGGGGCGGCGACCGCGGCCCCTCCACTCGGCCGGAGGCCCCAACGGGCGATCCCGACAAGGTGGTTGAGCGTGCCGTCCGCGAGGACCAGGCCCTCCTCTACCGCCTCTCCGGCGACTGGAACCCGCTGCACGCCGACCCCGAGTTCGCCAAGCTCGCCGGCTTCGACCGGCCCATCCTGCACGGGCTGTGCACCTACGGCATGACGCTCAAGGCGGTCGTCGACACACTGCTCGGCGGCGATGTGACCCGGGTGCGCGCGTACGACACACGCTTCGCCGGAGTGGTGTTCCCCGGCGAGACGCTGCGCATCCGCATGTGGCGCCAGGGCGATGCCGGCCCAGGCACCGGCACCGTACGGGTCGCGGTGAGCGCCGTAGAACGGGACGACGCGCCCGTCCTCGCCGACACGATCGTCGAACACTCCTGAGACAGGCCCAGAGTTGAGGGGAGCCGCACCATGCTCGCAGCCGTACTGCACGAGATAGGCCAGGACAAACTGGAGGTCCTCGACGACGTCGAGGCGACGGGCTTCGGGCCCGGCCGGGTCAGGATCCGGGTGCGCGCCACGGGGCTGTGCCACTCGGACCTGTCCGCGATGGCCGGCGTCCTGCCGCAGCCCGCCCCCTTCGTACCCGGGCACGAGGGTGCGGGGGAGATCCTCGAAGTCGGCGAGGGCGTCAGCCACTTGAAGCCCGGTGACCGGGTCGTCGTCTGCTGGCTGCCGGCCTGCGGCGCGTGTCCCGCCTGCAAGCGCGGCCAGACCCAGCTGTGCCTGGCCGGGTTCATGAACGCGGGCACCCCCAACTTCAAGCGCCCCAGCGGGGACGTCTTCGGCTTCGCGGGCACCGGCACCTTCGCCGAGGAGGTCGTCGTCGACGCGGGCTGCGCCGTACCGATCCCCGACGACGTGCCCTTCGACATCGCCGCCCTCATCGGCTGCGGGGTCACCACCGGACTCGGCGCCGCCCTCAACACCGCGGACGTGGAAGCCGGTTCGTCGGTCGCCGTGATCGGCTGCGGCGGCGTCGGCATCTCCGCGATCCAGGGCGCCCGCCTCAAGGGCGCCGCCGAGATCGTCGCCGTCGACCCGGTCGCCTCACGCCGCGAGTCCGCGCTCAAGTTCGGTGCCACGAGGGCGATCTCACCGGACGAGCTGCCCACGGCGAAGCAGGAGGTCACCGGCGGCGAGGGCTTCGACTACGTCTTCGAGGTCGTCGGCCGCTCCGCCACCGCCCGCACCGCCTACGAGAACACCCGCCGCGGCGGCACCCTCGTCGTCGTCGGCGCGGGCGCCCTGGACGACTATCTCCAACTCAGCATGTTCGAGCTGTTCTTCGACGAGAAGCGCATCCTGCCCTCGATGTACGGCGGGGGAGACGTGCTGCGTTCCTACGAGCGCACGATCGCCCTGTGGCGGGCGGGCCGCGTCGACCTGGAGGGCCTGATCACCCACCGCGTGCCGCTGGCCGACATCAACGAGGCCCTGGACCAGATGCGCCAGGGGACGGCCCTGCGTACGTGCATCGAGATCTGAGGGCTGGGTATGTCGTTGCCACTTGAGGGACTTGCGGCGATTGTCACCGGCGCCGGACGCGGCCTCGGCCGGGCCGAGGCGCTGGAACTCGCCCGGCTCGGCGCGGCCGTCGTCGTCAACGACTACGGGCAGCCGGGCCGGGACGGCTCCGGCGAGGCCTCCGCGGGCCCAGCCGAACGGGTCGCCGCCGAGATCCGCGAGGCGGGCGGCCGGGCCGTCGCCCACACCGGGGACGTCGCCGACTCCCAACAGGCCAGTGAACTGGTCGAGTTGGCGATCGCCGAGTTCGGCAGGCTCGACATCCTCGTCAACAACGCGGGCATCCTGCGCGACCGCATGGTCTTCTCCATGACGGAGGGCGAGTGGGACTCGGTGATCCGGGTCCACCTCAAAGGCCACTTCAACACGACCCACTACGCGTCCGCGCACTGGCGCGAACGGTCCAAGGCGACCGGCGCACCGGTGTACGGGCGGATCGTGAACACCTCGTCCGAGGCGTTCCTCGCCGGTTCCGCCGGACAGCCCAACTACGCTGCGGCGAAAGGCGGAATCGTCGGCCTGACCACCTCCACGGCCCTCGCCCTCGCCAAGTACGGCGTGACGGCCAACGCCATCTGTCCACGCGCCCGCACCCGGATGACCGAGGACGTCTTCGCCGGCTTCCAGGAACCCGACGACGGCCTCGACCCCCTTGCCCCCGAGCATGTCGCCCCGCTCGTCGGCTACTTGGCCTCACCCGCCGCCGAACGCGTCAACGGACAGCTCCTCGTCGTCCACGGCGGCATGGTCGCGATCGTCGAACGCCCGCACGTCCAGGCCAAGTTCGACAGCAAGCAGGACACCTTCAGCTACGACGAGCTGGACGCCGTACTCACTCCGCACTACGCGCGGCGGCCGGACGGCGAGACGTTCGCGGCGGCCGAGGTGCTCGGGCTCAGGCGGGAGCCCGGCGCGGGGTAGGCAACGGAACGGCCCCGCCCGTCCGGAGACGAGCGGGGCCGTGCGGTACTGACTCAGGCAGTCGCGTACTCGGACTGCTCGGACGGCTTGCGGTGCCGGCCGTGGGCGGCCGAATCGCCGTCCTGGGCCGAAACCGGGCCCCGGTGCTTGCCGTGGCCGGAGGCCTCGTGTGTGTCGGCAGACATGGTCTGCGCGGTGTTCGTGTCGTTCATCGGAAACTTCACCCCGTAGCAACATGATCCTTCTTACAGCCCGGCGATCTTATCCAGCCGTTCCCGGGGTGAAGCGAGACGGCCTGCCGTCCGGAACGACTTCGTTACCGAGGCACACCAGTTCGTTACCCGACCGCCACCCGGCCTTTGAGTGGAGCCTCCCGCAAGGGCACCGGACGCGGTGCGACCGGCACCGGAGGATCCGGTTCCGACGACGGCGACGGCTCCGGCGCGGCCTCCCCAGGCGCGCCCACCGTCCCGTCCCGAACCGGATCCCCCGGGCGTGTTTCCCCCGTAGCCCCCGGGCTCCCCGCGTCCCCCGTTCCCCCCGCCCCCCTGGGCACCGCGAACCGTGCCACGCCGCACGGCACATCCCCTGTGGCATACGGCAGTTGCAGCACCCCATCCTCGGTCCACAGCCCGGAGCCCGCCAACCACCCCTCGGGCGCCGGGAGTTGGAGCAGTTGCCGCTCGGCCGGCCGCCACACAGCGAACCAGGTGCCGGCCGGCCCGTCGACGCGCAGCGCCACCCCGCAGTTCTCCGGCATCAGCACCTGCCCCGGCTGGATCGCGAACGGCGTCACCGTGCAGTCCGGCACCCGCAGGCACTCCGGGAACCGCACCGGCAGCGTGGAGCCGATCACCCCCCAGCCCAGCCGGTCCTCCCGCCCCGGCGACGGCGCGTCCGAGCGGATGAGGAGCAGCCCGCTGTCCGGGTCGGCCGCCAGCAGCCGGTCGTCGCTGTCCGCGGCGATCTGCAGCAGCGGCGACACCTCGCCGTCCCGTTCCAGATCCACCACGATCGCCTTGGTCCGCCCGCCGACCTCCCGGTCCAGGGCCAGCATCCGCCCGGCCCGGTCCAGCCAGACCCCGCCCGAACAGCGCCCGGGGACCATCGCGAGATGCTCCGGACCGAACGCCCCGCCCGCCACCAGCCACACGGCGGTGGACCGCCGGCCCACGGCGAGGGCGTACGCCTTCTCGCCGCCCGGCGCAGGCGGCAGCAGCCGCAGCCGGGTGTCCGGGTCCGGGCACTCGATCGCGCCGAGCAGCAGCTCACCGGTGCCCGGCCCGGTCGGGTACAGCAACGAGAAGGCGTGCCGCCCGTCGACCAGCCGCCGGATGAGCACCCGCCCGTCGCTCATCGGCTGCACTTCGCTGCCGGGCTCCTCGGGCTGGTTGCCGGGCAGCGGCACGGCGTACGGCTCGGGGCCGTCCAGCGTCCACCGCTCCGGGAACAGACAGTCGCCGGCCGGTGCGAGACGGGCGGCGTACGCCCCGTCCGCGGTGATCGCACACGCGGTGCCACCGTTGCGCGGGTCCCCGCACTCGTCCCCGTCCTCGTCCGCCGCCGTGGGCTCGATCGCACAGGCCGTCATGGTTCGGTCACCTCCGGCGACGAAACTAGTTTTCGCACGTACGGCCGTGGGACCGATGAGTGGCCGCTTCACCAATAAGGGTGGCCAAGTAACGATTCGCCTGAGGAAAACGGGGCGGGTGTGCTGAACGGGGCCGTAGGCCGTCATACGACAGCTTCAGCGGTTCAGCCCCTCAGCCCGGCCAGGTAGCCTTTCCCCGTGCCCCGTCAGTCCGTACCCCGCCTGTCCGAAGTCGTCGCCGCGCTGGAGAACCTGTGGCCCGCCGAGCGGGCCGAGTCATGGGACGCGGTCGGCACCGTCGTGGGCGACCCGGACCAGGACGTCACCCGTGTGCTGTTCGCCGTCGACCCGGTGCGGGAGATCGTCGACGAGGCCGTGAAGCTGGGCGCCGACCTGCTGGTCACCCACCACCCCCTCTACCTGCGCGGTACGACCACGGTCGCGGCCTCCACCTTCAAGGGCCGCGTGGTGCACACCCTGATCAAGCACGACATCGCGCTGCACGTCGCCCACACCAACGCCGACCGCGCCGACCCGGGAGTCTCCGACGCCCTCGCGGGCGCGCTCGACCTCAGGGTCGTAGGACCGCTCGTACCGGACCCGACCGATCCGGAGGGCCGCAGGGGCCTGGGCCGGATCTGCGAGCTGGACCACCCCCTGACGGTGCGCGACCTCGCGGCCCGAGCCGCCGAGCGCCTGCCCGCCACGGCGCAGGGCATCCGCGTCGCCGGCGACCCCGACGCCCTGGTCCACCGGGTCGCGGTCAGCGGCGGCTCCGGCGACAGCCTCTTCGACGACGTACGAGCGGCAGGCGTGGACGCCTTCCTGACCGCGGACCTCCGCCACCACCCCGTATCCGAGGCCCGCGCCCAGAACTCTCAGAACCCCCAAAACCCTCTCGCGCTGCTCGACGCGGCGCACTGGGCCACCGAGTGGCCCTGGTGCGAGCTGGCCGCCGCCCAGCTCGACGAGATCTCCGACCGCGAGGGATGGGACCTCAGGGTCCACGTCTCCAAGACGGTCACCGACCCCTGGACCGCCCACGCGGCGTCCGCCCACCCGTCGCCCACCACCGCCCTTCCAACGAGCGCTTCGCGCCCTCCTTCTTCTGACTCAATGGGAGCCCCCAACTGAACGCCGCGCCCGCCGACCAGATCCGACTTCTCGACGTCCAGGCCCTCGACGTACGCCTGTCGCAGCTCGCGCACAAGCGCAACTCCCTGCCCGAGCACGCCGAGATCGACTCGCTGACCAAGGACCTCACCCAGCTGCGCGACCTGCTCGTGGCCGTGCAGACCGAGGAGAGCGACTGCGCCCGTGAGCAGACCAAGGCCGAGCAGGACGTGGACCAGGTGCGCCAGCGCGCCACCCGCGACCAGCAGCGCCTCGACTCGGGTGCCGTCACGTCCCCCAAGGACCTGGAGAACCTCCAGCGCGAGATCGTCTCCCTCGCCAAGCGCCAGGGCGACCTGGAGGACATCGTCCTCGAAGTCATGGAGCGCCGTGAGTCCGCGCAGGAGCGCACCGCCGAACTGACCGAGCGGGTCGGTTCCGTGCAGGGCAAGATCGACGACGCGACCGCCCGCCGGGACGCCGCCTACGAGACCCTCGACGCCGACGAGGCCACGGCCGAGAAGGAGCGGGAGGTCGTCTCGGCCACCATCCCCGCGGACCTCCTCAAGCTCTACGACAAGCTCCGCCAGCAGCAGGGCGGCATCGGCGCGGCCAAGCTGTACCAGCGCACCTGCCAGGGCTGCCGCCAGGAGCTCGCCATCACCGACTTCAACGAGGTCCGCGCGGCGGCCCCCGACACGGTGGTCCGCTGCGAGAACTGTCGCCGCATCCTGGTGCGCACGTCCGAGTCCGGCCTGTAAGGAGCTTGTGCCGTGCGGGAGTTCATCGTCGAGGCGGACGGCGGTTCCCGGGGAAACCCGGGCCCCGCGGGCTACGGTTCCGTCGTCATCGACGCGACGACGGGGGAGACGTTGGCGGAGGCGGCCGAGTACATCGGCATCGCCACGAACAACGTCGCCGAGTACCGGGGCCTGTTGGCAGGCCTCCGCACGGCCCACGCCCTGGACCCGTCGGCCCACATCCACGTCCGCATGGACTCCAAGCTGGTCGTCGAGCAGATGTCGGGCCGCTGGAAGATCAAACACCCCGACATGAAGCCCTTGGCGGCAGAGGCGGGCGCGGTGTTTCCGCCCGAGCAGGTGACGTACGAGTGGATCCCCAGGGCCCAGAACAAACACGCGGACCGCTTGGCCAACGAGGCGATGGACGCGGGGAAGCGCGGCGAGCAGTGGTCGGCGGCGGATTCGACAGCGGAACTTCGCAGCACAGGCTCAGCTGAGGCTCTTCAGGGGCGCGAACGCGACCAGCTTTCCAGCGCAGGCTCAGGCGAGACACCTAAGGGGCGCGGGGAACTGCGCGACCAGCCCCCACCGGCCCGCACTGTGACGACTACCGATAAGTCCACCGCCGACACCCGCGCCGCGCGCAACGCAGCAACCCCCAGCCCAGGTTGGGCCCCCGCAGACATGGGCGCCCCCGCCACCTTCGTCCTCCTCCGCCACGGCGAAACGCCCCTCACCCCCCAAAAGCGTTTCTCAGGCAGCGGCGGCACCAACCCCTCCCTCTCACCCGTCGGCCAGGACCAAGCCACCCGAGCCGCAACCGCGTTGGCAACCCGCGGCACGATCCAGCACATCATCGCGTCCCCCCTCACCCGCACAAGGGAAACCGCCGCAGCCGTAGCGAACCGCCTCGGCCTGGACGTGACGATCGAAGACGGCCTGCGCGAAACGGACTTCGGCGCCTGGGAGGGCCTCACCTTCGGCGAGGTCCGCGAGCGTTACCCCGAAGACCTGACCACGTGGCTCGCCGACCCCACGGCCCAACCCACCGGCGGCGGCGAGAGTTTCACGGAGACGGCAACCCGTATCGCCGCCACCCGGGACAAGCTGATCGCGGCCTACGCGGGCCGCACCGTCCTCCTCGTCACCCACGTCACCCCGATCAAGACGTTCGTCCAACTCGCCCTGGGCGCCCCGCCGGAGTCCCTGTTCCGCATGGAACTGTCGGCGGCCTCCCTCTCGGCGGTGGCGTACTACACGGACGGCAACGCGAGCGTACGGCTGTTCAACGACACGTCCCACCTGCGCTGAGCGCCGCCGCTTCGCGGGCCAGCGCCTCGATCCGCCCCCAGTCGCGCGCGGCCACCGCATCCGCCGGGATCATCCAACTCCCGCCCACACAGCCGACGTTGGGCAACGCCAGGTATTCGGGCGCGGAGTTGATCCCTATCCCACCGGTAGGACAGAACCGCGCCTGCGGCAACGGCCCCGCCAGCGAGGCGAGATACGCCGTACCGCCCGCCGCCTGAGCCGGGAAGAACTTCATCTCCCGCACCCCGCGCTCCAGGAGCGCCACCACCTCCGACGTGGTCGACACCCCAGGCAGGAACGGCACTCCGGACCCCTGCATCGCCTCCAGCAGCAGATCCGTCCACCCGGGGCTGACGAGGAACCGCGCCCCCGCGGCCAGCGACTCCTTCACGTGCCCCGGAGTGAGCAGGGTCCCCGCCCCGACCACCGCCCCCGGCACCTCACGCGAGATCGCCCGCAGCGCGTCCAGCGCGGCCGGAGTCCGCAACGTCACCTCGATCGCCGGCAGCCCACCGGCGACCAGCGCCCGCGCGAGCGGTACGGCGTCGGCGGCGTCCTCGATGACGACGACGGGCAGAACGGGAGCGAGATCGAGCACGGGTGAGGAAGGCATGGCCTCATCCTGCCGAGGTGGTGCAGCATGCGCAAAGCTCATTGCGCATGCTGCAACGAGTGCTCGGAAACCCTCAGTGGATCTCGTCCACCAGCACATCCAGCGACCAGGCCCGCCCCGCCTGCGCGGGCGCCTCCGCCTCCACCTCGTACCCCAAGTCCCGCAACGCCTCCACCAGCTCACCCGGCGTCCCGGGCGCGCCCGGCGAGGCCAACAGGCTCCGCACGATCCGCCCCTTCGTCGCCTTGTTGAAGTGGCTGACGACCTTCCGGGTCGGCGCGTGCAGCACCCGTACGGTCGCCGTCCGCCCCGCGACCTCGCCCTTCGGCTTCCACGCCGCCGCGTACGCCGAGGACCGCAGGTCCAGCACCAGCCCGCTCCCCGCGACCTCGGGCAGCACAGCCGCCATCGGCGCCCGCCAGTGCGCGCCCAGCGCCCCGAGCCCGGGCAGTCGTACACCCATCGAGCAGCGGTAGGACGGAATCCGGTCCGTCACCCGCACCGCGCCCCACAACCCGGAGAACACGAGCAGCGAGCGCGCGGCCCGCTTCTTGGCGGCCGGTTCGAGGGAGGCCAGGTCGAGGGCGTCGTAGAGGACACCGGTGTAGATCTCCCCGGCGGGCCGCGCACCGGCGGTCCGCAGGTCGACGTTCTTCGCGATCTCGCCCCTGAGCCCCTCACTCAGGCCGAGCACCTCGCGTGCCTTGTCCTCGTCGGCGGCGCACAGGTCGACGAGTTCGTCGAGTACGGCCGCGCGGGCCTCGGTGAGTCCCGGCAGCGACAGCGACTCCGGCTTGAGCGGGGCACCGCGGCCGGAGGAGGCCTTGCCTTCGGAGGGCGGCAGCAGGACGAGCACGGTGGTTTTCTCCTTATGGTGGGTGCTGCGCCAGCGTAAAGGGTGCGGGCCTGCGGATTGTGCCTACGCTCGTGTCATGCCCAGCCGTCGCATCCGGGTGACCGGCACCCCCGAAGCCCCGCTCCGCGCCGCCCTCACCGCACTCCGCACCGAACTCGGCGTCCCCGAGACCTTCCCGCCGGAGGTGCTGGCGGAGGCGGAACGCGTCGCGAAGGCCCCGGCCCCGCCCGCCGAGGACGCGACCGACATCCCCTTCTTCACCATCGACCCGCCCACGTCCATGGACCTCGACCAGGCGATGCACCTGTCCCGCCGGGGTACCGGTTTCCGCGTCCGGTACGCCATCGCCGACGTCGCCGCTTTCGTCGCCCCCGGCGGCGCGCTGGACGCGGAGGCCCACCGCCGCGTGACCACCCTCTACTTCCCCGACGAGAAGACCCCGCTGCACCCGCCCCTGCTGAGCGAGGGCGCCGCGAGTCTGCTGCCGGACGTGACCCGGCCGGCGGTGCTGTGGACGATCGACCTGGACGCGGACGGCCGTACGGTCGCCGTGGACGTCCGCCGGGCCCTCGTCCGCAGCCGCGCCAAGCTCGACTACGCGACCGCGCAACAGCGGATCGACACGGGCACCGCCGAGGAGCCGCTCGCGCTGCTGAAGGACATCGGCGAGGCACGCGAACGCCTGGAGATCGAACGCGGCGGCATCTCCCTCAACGTGCCCGAGCAGGAGATCGTGCAACGTGACCACACCTACGAACTCGCCTACCGCGCCCCGCTCCCCGCCGACGGCTGGAACGCCCAGATCTCCCTCCTCACCGGCATGGCCGCGGCCGACCTGATGCTCGCGCACGGCACCGGCGTCCTGCGCACCCTGCCCGCCGCCCCGGACGGCGCCGTCGGCCGCCTCCACCGCACCGCGCACGCCCTGCACATCGACTGGCCGCACCACATGTCGTACGCCGCACTCATCCGCTCCCTCGACCCGCACCGCCCGCACCACGCGGCCTTCCTCCAGGAGTGCACGGCGCTGCTGCGCGGCGCGGGTTACACGGTCTTCCACGACGGCAACCTCCCCGCCATCACCACCCACGCGGCCGTCGCCGCCCCCTACACCCACTGCACGGCGCCCCTACGACGGCTGGTCGACCGGTACGCCTCCGAGCTCTGCCTCGCGGCCGGGTCCCCGCCCGCCTGGGTCCTGGCCGGGCTCGACGCCCTCCCCAAGCAGATGGCCGACGGCACCCGCCTCGCGGGCACCGTCGAGCGCGAGTGCGTCGACATCGTCGAGGCCGCCCTGCTGAAGGACCGCGTCGGCGACCTCTTCGACGGCTGTGTGGTGGACGTGGAGGAACGCCAACCCACCGTGGGGAAGGTGCAGTTGGACTCCCCGGCCGTGGTCGCCCGGCTGGAGGGCGGCACGACTCCGCTGCCCCTGGGGGAGCGGCTGCGGGTCCGCCTCACCCAGGCAGACCCGGGGACGGCGAAGGTACGGTTCGCTCCCGCGTGATCGCCTGACTGATCGCCTGACTGATCGCCTGCCTGATCGCCCGTACGAGACCGTCGGCGTCGTCGGCGTGGAAGCGGACGGTGTCGACGTCATGCCGGCGACCGAAGAACGTGAAGTGCGGTACGGGCTCGGTGAGTTGGAGTGTGACGGTGGTCTGCGAGCCGACAGGGAGGTTCAGTTCGCCGTCGGTCCGCTCGTGGGTCATGCGCAACTCCCGGCGTGCGGAGGCGACTTGCTCCAGCGGTATGCGCAGGTCGACGTGGGCGCCCCGGCGGATCCGTAGCGAGCCCGGCTCCAGGACGTGCGGGCGGACCACGGTCGCCGCGTGCAGGCCGACGAGGAACGCGACGGTGTAGACGTCCAGGGCGAGCACCACATGGTGCGTCCGCGGCCAGTTCCGCAGCAGCACGGACATGCAGAGCGACTCGATCACGCACACGAACACGAGCCCGGCCGTCATCGTCCCCTGCCCCCGCGCGTACCCGAACGCCCGCCCGCCGCCCGTGCCGTGGGTCCGCCGGGTCACCCACAGCCACAGGCTCACCAGCAGGCGCAGCTCGTGCCGGACGAGTACGGCCGCGGTTCTCATGCCTGCCCCCGGATGGCGATCCGCAGTGCCCGCCGGATCGCCTCCGCCTGCGCCGGCGGGAAGTCGGCGTAGAAGGCGCGCAGAAACCCGTTGTCGTCGTCGACCGGGTCCGCCGCGGGGAGCAGCCCGGCGGGGATGCAGGCGGCGAGGGCGCGGGCCGCCTCGTCGACGCGCGGGTCGGCGACGTCGACGGGGTGCCCGGTGTCGGCGAGGGCGTCGAGCAGCGCGTACGCCTCGTGGGCCCGGGCCGCCGCGTCCGGTGTCGCGAAGGCGCTGCCCACCACGTCGATCATCCGGGCCCGCTCCTCCGGAGCCGCCACGGTGTCGAACAGCGCGAGCATCTCGCGGTCCTTGGCGGCCATGGGGGAGTCCGGTGTATGGGTCGATGTGTGCGTCGAGATGTGTGTCGAGATGTGTGTCAACTCCGCGAAGACCGCGGTCAGTTCGGGGGACACGGGTCCCTCCGCGGGGAGTTCTCCCGCGTCCAGCAGGGCGCGCAGCCGGGCCCGGCGCTCCCGGATCGCGGACTCCTGCCGGGCCAGGTCCTCGTCGAGTTCGGTGAGCACCTCGACGAGGTCCCGTTCCGCGTCCTCCGCGAGCACGTCCCGTACCTCGGCCAGCCCCAGGCCCAGCTCGGTGAGCCGCCGGATGCGGGCGAGGGCGACGGCATGCCGCAGGCCGTAGTCGCGATAGCCGTTGGTGCGCCGCTCCGGCTCCGGGAGCAGGCCCAGGTGGTGGTAGTGCCGGACGGTCCGCGTGGTGACGCCGACGGCCGCGGCGAGTTCTCCGATCCGCATGGGACCAGTACAAACGCTGACGTTGCGGCAGGGTCAAGCACCGAGGGGCGCGCCGAACCACAGGCGCAGTGCGTCCGTCGGATCCTGCTCGGTGCCGTCCGTGTCCGCCGCCCATGCCGTGGTCCCGTCCGGACGCACCAACAGGGCGGCGAGGTCCGGCCGTTGGGGGCAGGTGGCGGTGAGGACGTCCACCAGGTCCTCGTAGCCGTCCGCGCGGGCCCGGAGTTTCGGGTCGTCGGCGAGGTCGAGGAGGAGGGCGCGGCCGGTGTGGAGGTGGTCGGCGAGACGCGTGCCGTCGGCGAGTGCGAGGTCGGGGGCGCTGCGGCCGGTGAGGGGGTGGTCGCCGGGCAGGTCGTAGTGCTGCCAGACGCCGGAGATCCGCCGGACGAAGTACGTCGCGCCGTCGGTCGTCCCCGCGAGGTCGGTGATCACCTCGCGCAGGGCACGGGCGTGCGACCCGGGGCGCATCGCCGCGATCTGGGCGCGCGTCCACTGGAGCACCCAGGCGCCGAGCGGATGCCGCTCCGCCGTGTACGAGTCGAGCAGTGTCTCCGCCGCCCGGCCGCGCACCACCAGGGCGAGCTTCCAGCCGAGGTTCATCGCGTCCCCGACACCGAGGTTCAGGCCCTGCCCGCCGAACGGCGAGTGCACATGCGCCGCGTCGCCCGCGAGCAGCACCCGGCCCGAGCGATAGGTCGCCGCCTGACGGCAGTTGTCGGTGAACCGGGTCGCCGAGTGCAGCTTGTGCACGGTGACGTCGACGCCGGTCACCCGACGCACACTGGCCTGCAACTCCTCGACGGTGACCGGGGATTGACGGTCGGCGGGCGGCCCGTCGAACTCGATGCTGACCATCCGTCCCGGCATCGGACCGTACGTGTACATCCCCATGTCGGTGGCGTGCCAGCCGCTGCGCAGCCCCTCGGTGCCGGTCATGTCGGCGATCGCCTGGTAGCCGGTGATCTCCGGTGCGGTGCCCGGGAACTCGATCCCGGCGAGTTTGCGCACGAGGCTGCGGCCCCCGTCGCAGCCCACCAGCCAGCGGGCGCGCACGGCCTGCGGCGCGGAGCCGTCCACGGGAGCGAGACGTACGGTCACCCCTTCCTCGTCGGCGTCGAAACCGGTCAACTCGACCTGCCTGCGCACCTCGACGCCGAGTTCCTCGGCGCGCCGGCCGAACAGCCGCTCCAGCGGGGCCTGCGGGACGAACCGTCCGACGTCACCGGCCGGACCGAGGTCCGCGAAGGCGGGGTCCGACCCGTCGACCAGGTCGGCGCGCAGTGTGATCCCGGCGAAGTGCCCGGCGGACTTCGGCGGCGGGGCGGCATCCTTGCCGTCCTTGGCGGCCCGCGCCCGCAGGAACTCCTTCATCCCGCTCATCGTCTCTTCCTGCACCTCGACCAGCGCGGGCAGCAGCCCCCGCCGGTAAAGGGCCACGGCGGTAAGGGTGTTGATGCCGCCCGCCTTGATCGTCTCGTCCACCTCGGCCAGCCGCTCCGCGACCAGCACCCGCGCTCCGCCGAGCCGCAGCTCGCAGGCGAGCAACAGCCCGATGGGACCGGCTCCGGCGATCACGACGTCATAGTCCGTATCGGTGTCCGTATCGGTGTCCGTGTCAGCGTTCGTGTCAGCGTTCATGGGTAGATTGTAGTCACTAAAAAATTATGTTCGCTACACTATTCCCATGAGTGAGAGCGAGGACGCGGTCGAGCTCCCCCTGCGGGAGCGCAAGAAGCGGGCGACGCGGCAGCGGATCTCGAACGTCGCCTCGGCGCTGTTCAGGGAGCGCGGCTTCGACCAGGTGTCGGTGGCGGAGGTCGCGCGGGCCGCCGAGGTGTCCACGATGACCGTCTTCAACTACTTCCCGCGCAAGGAGGACCTGTTCCTCGACCGCATCCCGGAGGCGGTCGAGATGTTCGCCGGTGCGGTACGCCACCGCGCCCCCGGCGAGACCCCGCTCGCCGCGCTCCGCCGCCTCGCCCTCGAACTCCTCGACCGGCGCCACCCGTTGGCCGGCCCCGACAGCGGATTCCCGGACTTCTGGGAGGTCGTGGCCGACTCGCCCGCCCTGCGCGCCCGGGGCCGCGAAGCACTGGAGGAGATCGAGAACGCCCTCGCCGACGCCCTCACCGAGACCGCCCCGGACACCCCCGACCCCGCCCTCACCGCGGCCCTGACCGTCGCCGCGTACCGGGCGGTCTACGTCGCCACCGCGCGCCGCGTCTTCGCGGGCGAGGGCGCGGAAGGACTCGTGGCGGGCCACCGGGCACGGCTGCGCGCGGCCTTCGACGCGCTGGAACGGGCGCTCACCCCGGCATGACATACGGCCCCGGAGCGTTGCACCCTGTGGAGGAAAGGGGGTGCGGCCGGTGAGCGCACGTGAGCAGGCGCTGTGGACGAGGGCGAGGCTGGGCCGCTGCGGCCCACCCCTCGACCTCCTCACGGCCCGCTTCGACCGGCACGTCTACGCCCCGCACGCGCACGCCGAGTTCACGATCGGGGTCTGTGTCGGAGGCTCGGAACTCATCGACTACCGCGGCGGCCGCGTCCGCGCGACCCCGGGCTCCATCGTCGTACTCGCCCCCGGCGAAATGCACACGGGCGGCCCGGGCAGCACCACCGACGGCTACGCCTACCGGGCCCTCTACGCCGACCCGGCTCTCCTCACGGACGGCATCCTCGGCGCCGCCCTTCCGCACTTCCGCGAGCCGCTCCTCGACGACGCCGAACTGGCCGTAGCACTGCGGTTGGCCCACACCCAACTCAGCGCCTGCCCCGACCCGTTGGAGGCGGAGTCCCGTCTGCCGTGGCTGCTCACGGCCCTGGCCCGCCGCCACTCGTCGTCCCGCCCCACCACCGACACGATCCCCGGCGCGACCCTGATCGCCCACGCGGTACGGGACCGCCTGGCGGACGAGCTGACGGCCCCGCCCTCCTTGACCTCCCTGGCCGCGGACTTCGGCCTGTCCCGCTACCAGCTCCTGCGCGTCTTCCGTACGACGATGGGGATACCGCCGTACGCCTGGCTCGCCCAGCACCGGGTGACCCGGGCCCGCGGCCTGCTGGAGGCGGGCGGACGTCCCGCCGAGGTGGCGGCCCTGGTGGGCTTCGCGGACCAGGCGCATCTGACGCGCTGGTTCCGGCGGGTGCTCGGGGTGACGCCGGCGGCGTACCGCAACAGCGTTCAAGACTCCCGATGAGGGAGCACCGCAGACTCGCCGTATGACTGCACGCGGCTGGTTCCTGTTCTCCCTGATGGGAGTGGTCTGGGGCATCCCCTACCTGATGATCAAGGTGGCGGTGGACGCCCCGTTGTCCCCCTCCATGGTGGTCTTCACGCGCTGTGCCCTGGGCGCCGTACTCCTGCTGCCCTTCGCCCTACGACAGGGCGGCCTGGCCCGCACGGTCCGGACGCACTGGCGCCCGATGCTGGCCTTCGCGTGCATAGAGATCATCGGCCCGTGGTTCACGCTGACGGACGCCGAACGGCACCTGTCCAGCTCGACGGCGGGCCTGCTGATCGCCGGTGTGCCGATCGTGGGCGTGCTCGCGGCACGCCTCTTCGGCGAGACGGAGCGGCTGGGCGTCCGCCGCCTGGCGGGCCTCGCCCTGGGCCTGGCCGGGGTGACGGTCCTCACCGTCCCGCACCTGACGGGCGGCGACGCGCGCTCACTGGCGGAGGTGCTGCTGACGGTACTGGGCTACGCGACGGCCCCGCTGATAGCCGCCCGCCACCTGAAGGACGTCCCCACCCTGCAACTGACGGCACCGTGCCTGGCGCTGGCGGCGCTGGTCTACGCCCCGGCGGCGGCGGTGACGTGGCCGTCCTCGGTCCCGTCCCCACAGGTGCTGGCCTCCCTCGCCGGCCTGGGAGTGATCTGCACGGCGGTGGCCTTCGTGGCCTTCCTGGAACTGATCAAGGAGGTCGGCCCCACCCGCTCGACGGTGATCACGTACGTCAACCCGGCGGTGGCGGTGGCGGCGGGCGCGCTGTTCCTGGGGGAGAGCCTGACGGTCGGCATCGCGGTGGCCTTCACCCTGATCCTGGCGGGCTCGGTCCTGGCGACGGCGGGACCGGGGGGACGGGGAGAACGGGGCGGACCCGGGGGATCGCGGGGACCGGGGGAGCCGGGGGAGCCGGGGGAGCCGGTCGCCGGTCCGCGGGGCGGCGCCCGCCCGGTAGCATGGTCGACACGGCAGACGAGCCGGGCGGACGGCCGCGTGGAGTACCCCTAGGGGGACTTCCCGAGGAACGTCCGGGCTCCACAGGGCAGGGTGATGGCTAACGGCCACCCGGGGTGACCCGCGGGACAGTGCCACAGAAAACAGACCGCCCGGTGCTTCGGCACCGGGTAAGGGTGAAACGGTGGTGTAAGAGACCACCAGCGCCTGAGGCGACTCAGGCGGCTAGGTAAACCCCACCCGGAGCAAGGTCAAAAGGAGCGCCGCCGTAAAAAGCGCGCTCTGCGCGGACGTCCGAGGGCTGCCCGCCCGAGTCCGCGGGTAGACCGCACGAGGCCGGTGGCAACACCGGTCCTAGATGGATGGCCGTCTCCCCGGCCACCGCGAGGTGACCGGGTGACAGAACCCGGCGTACAGCCTGACTCGTCTGCCGCCCAGGGCCCTATGACCAGGAGAATTGCTGGGCAGGGGCCTTTTTTCGTAAGTCGAAGGGCTTCGTCAGGCCCCGGTCCGTACCGTTTCAAACCGGTACACGTGGCTGTGAACGTAGCCACCAAGGTAGCCACGAAGGTAACCACCCGCGCGGCCACTTTGGGCACTCGTCCTGATCGCTGGGCTGCAGTGATTCCGGGGAATTGCTCGAGTCGGAGGGCTGCCTGATGCCTGCAGAGGGTTCTTGATCCCCTGAGATGGGCTCTCCTCCTATCGTCCGGAGGGCCCGCTGAGCAGGCAGGATGAGGCGGGCGCCACACGATGGTTCGACCACGTGAAGTAGCGGTCCCATGCCCAGGTCGGGCGGTGTAAGGGGACGGCAGGGGCCTGGTCGCCGTTCGTTGGCCAGGTTTGCTTGCGGCCTGTAAGCCCCGACCCCGGCCGTAGCCGCTGGGATGACGCGGACGACACCAAGGCTGACCGTGTGGGCACCAGAGGACGGAGGCCTGGCACTCCGGTATCCGGACATCGGGAAACCGGGCACGGCGTCCGCTGCCGCCACTGGCGACCACCCGTACGACTGGGAGTACCGCCAGGTACCCTCAAACACATCGTCAGCGCGGCCCGACGGGCTTCCGCTCCACCCCTGTGGAGTCTCGAAGGACATGCCCCCACCCGCACGAGTCTCTTCGTGCTGCCTGGGGGAAGTCCTTGCTGTTCCGCGCGTCCGCGAAAACGGTCGCCGTCATGGCACTCGACGGTTCGCTGTTCCTGCACCTCACCGAGCAGTTCGTCCACATGCACGGCTATCGGCCTGGGACCTCGGAGGTGCGTTCCTGGGAGCGCAGCATCCCCGTCCTGGCTGCCGCGCTCAACGACGCCGGCCTGGGTGACGTCGAGGTCATGCTGGAGTACGCGCTCCCGCTGAACAGTAAGCGTGCCGACGTCGTCCTCGCTGGCCTGCACCCGGTCACGCAGGAGCCGTCCTACGTGGTGGTGGAGTTGAAGCAGTGGAGCCAGGCGGCTCCGTACGAGGACGACCCCGCCCTGTGCCATGTCGACGCGTACGCGCACCCCGTGCTCAACCCAATCGAGCAGGCGCGGCGGTACTGCGACTACCTGGTCAACTTCAACGGTGCGTTGGCCGAGCACGGCGAGCGGATCCATGGAGTGGCCTTCCTGCATAACGCCACCGAGTTCGGGGTGACGGGGCTGCGGGAGATCGAGCGCGACGGGCAGGCTCTGCTTTTCACCGGCGAGCGTCGCGGTGCGTTCCTGGAACACCTCCGGTCGAAGCTGAGCGACGAGCACCCGGGTGCCCGTGCGGCGGACGAACTGCTCGCGGGGGCCACCGTGCCGTCGAAGCAGTTGATGTCCGTGGCCGCCCAGGAGGTGCGGGAGCGACAGCAGTTCGTCCTTCTCGACGAGCAGCAGGTCGCCTACCGCCTGGTGCTCAACGCGGTGGAGCGGGCGAAGCGCGCCGACCACAAGGAAGTCGTCATCGTCACCGGCGGCCCCGGTACCGGGAAGAGCGTGATCGCGCTCCAACTGCTCGGCGAGCTCTACCGGAGGGGCGTGGCCGCGGTCCACGCGACCGGCTCGCAATCGTTCACCAAGACGATGCGCAAGGTGGCCGGCTCCCGGAAACGGGAAGTCCAGGATCTCTTCAAGTACTTCAACAGCTTCATGACCACGGAGAAGAACAGCCTGGGTGCTCTGATCTGTGACGAGGCTCACCGCATCCGGGAGACCTCCGCTAACCGCTACACCCGCGCGGCACTGCGGACCGGCAGGGCACAGATCGACGAACTGATCGATGTCGCCCACGTACCGGTCTTCTTCCTCGACGAGCACCAAGTGGTGCGTCCCGGTGAGATGGGCACCGTGGACGAAATCCGTGAGGCCGCGTCCAGACGGGGCATCGACTGCCATGTCGTTCCCCTGGACAGCCAGTTCCGCTGCGGAGGCAGCGACGCCTACCTGCGCTGGGTGGTCCGGCTCCTCGGCCTTGAGCCCGGCGGGCCGGTCGTATGGGAGCCCGACGACCGCATGCAGTTGCTGGTCGCCGACAGCCCAGAAGAACTGGAGGCGTTCCTCGACGCCCGCCGCGCCGAGAATTACGGCGCCCGGATGTCCGCGGGCTACTGCTGGCGGTGGTCCCCCGAACCCAAGCCCGGCGATCCACTGCCTCCCGACGTCGTCATCGGTGGCTGGGCCAGGCCTTGGAACCTGCGCGGGGACCGGTCGGTCTCCGGCGCGCCCCCGTCCGCACTGTGGGCCACCGACCCTGCGGGCTTCGGGCAGATCGGCTGCGTCTACACCGCCCAGGGGTTCGAGTACGACTGGTCCGGCGTCATCATCGGCCCGGACCTGGTCTGGCGAGGCGACCGCTGGATCACCGACCGCACCGCCTCCAAGGACCCGGTCTTCAAGAAGTCCACACCGAACACCGACGTGGACCGTCTCATCCGGAACACGTACAAGGTGCTGCTCACGCGGGGGATGGTCGGCACGATGGTGTACTCGACCGATCCGGAGACCCGGGAGAAGCTGCGGGAACTGGTGTCCAGCCGACCGGAGCCACGGCCTGCCGCGATCGGGGAACCCCTCTCGCGGCGGTGAGTACGTGATATCCGGCCATGATGTCCGTGCTTCCAGCCGACCGACGTGGCATATGTGTCGGGAGGGGACGTCACTTCCCTAAGATCACAGGCGTTATTGCGGCCCGACGGGCTTCCCCACGTGGACATGCCCCCATCCGCACGAGTCACTCGTGCCCTGGGGGATCCACCTCGTGTCCATGCTCCTGCTGAAACTGGCAGCGCGGGATCTGCTGAACCTGAACTCAAGACGCCGTATGGTGCCTCACCTCGCCGCGAGATGGAAGCACTTCCTCAGCACTGACGCTTCGTTGACCGAACGTTCCGCCTGGGCAGAAAGCCTGGTGCATCTCGCCGAGGATCTGGTCGCCGCCGACCGCGGGAACGTCGAGATGGTCGTCGAGTGCGCGGCCACGCTCGATGAGACCGACCGCGCAGGGGACCCGCGACTCATCGACGTCGTCCTCGTGGGCCATCACCCCGAAGAGAACGGGCTGTCCGTCCAACTCGTCGAGCTGAAGCGGTGGTCGACGGTGACCCGGGTGGAGCGAGCCACCGCGGAGCTGGTGCATGTCCCCGGTATGGGGGAGAAGAAGCATCCGGCGCTGCAACTGCGCGAGTACTACGAGGCGTTCACGAGTGAAAGAGGACCGCTGCACGGACTGGACTACGAGTGCGGCGGCTTCGCCTATCTGCACAACGCCACCGACGCCGCAGTGCTCCCGCTGGTCGGCGTGGACGCGCCGACCGGTTCCTACGCCCGTGTCTACACCAGCGACCGCCGCGCCCAACTGCTGTCGGACCTGCGGAGCAGCTTCGCCGTGGACGGTGCCGACTCGGCGGCCGAGATCCTTTTGCGCAGCATGGGCCTGCGCAACACCCCGTTGCTCGACGCCATGATCCGCTCCAGCGGCGAGGACACGGTCTTCACCCTGCGCGGCCGTCAGAAGAAGGTCGCGGACCAGATCCTCGACACGGCTGCCAAGGTGCTTCCCGATCCCCGGCGGCCCGCGCTCCTCCCCGACGAGCGACGGGTGGTGTTCCTCGTCACGGGCGGTGCCGGCACGGGCAAGAGCGCCATCGGCCTCCAGCTCAAGGCCGAACTGGAGGCGGACGGCCGCACGGTCAAGTACGCGAGCGGTAGCAGGGCCTTCAACGGCGCCCTGCAGGAGCATGTCGGCTTCGGCGACCGGGAGTTCAAGGAGACCTTCACCTACTTCAGCAACTTCGTCACCCCGCCCGACCCACCGCTGGACGTGCTGATCTGCGACGAGGCCCACCGCCTGCGCGACCGCTCCACCAACCGCTTCTGGAAACCCGAGGACTGGGGCACCAAGCCTCAGGTGGACGAGCTCCTCGACGCCTCCCGGTTGACGGTGTTCTTCCTCGACGAGGGGCAGTCCGTGCGCCCGCAGGAGGTCGGCACCGCCGCTCTCGTGGAGGACGCGGCACGGCGCTACGACGCCCACCTGGTCCGTAGCAGCCTGCGGGAACAGTTCCGGTGCGGCGGCAGCGACGCCTACATCCGCTGGGTGCGCGGCGCCCTGGGAGTGTCCGACGCGGAGCCGGAGCTGTGGACCCCGGACGGACTGATGCATGTCGAGGTCGTGGACAGCCCGGGGGAACTCGAGCGGATCATCCGTTCCGAGGCTGGGGCTGGAGCATCCGCGCGCATGGTCGCCGGATACTGCTGGCCCTGGACGAAACCGTTGGGCAAGGAGAAGCGACTTGAGCCCGACGTCCGGATCGGTGACTGGCACCGGCCGTGGAACGCGGACAGTGACTCCTTCTGCGAGAACAAGACCGTCCCGCCTTCCAAGATCTGGTCCGTGCACGAGAACGGTCTCGGCCAGATCGGCTGTGTGTACACCGCGCAGGGCCTGGAGTGGGACTGGTGCGGCGTGATCATGGGCGAGGACATGGTGCGCCGGGGCGACCGTTGGGTGTTCCGCCGGGGCAAGGAGAAGGTGGACAAGGAGGCGGGCGTCAAGCGGGTAGCCGTTCCCGGGTCGTTCGATCCCAAGGTGAAGCCGAAGAGTGTGGACGACCACGAGTTCGCCCGACTCGTCCGGCACGCCTACCACGTGCTGATGACCCGGGCGAGCCGGGCGACCGTGCTCTACTCCACGGACGAGGAGACCCGGGCGTACCTGAAGGGGCTCGTCGGCGATGTCGAGATCCACGGTCTGCGACCCACCTGGGAGAACCTGCCGGAGCAGGCGCGACAGCCGCATCTGCCCCGTCCCGGTCGAGGAGGGCGCCGCCGCAGGAAGCGTCAGAAGAAGGTCACTCCGCCCGGAGAGATGCGTCTTTTCTGAAACGGTGGACCGGTAGGTGGAGTGGCGGGCTCCCGGGCCCGCCACCTGCCGGTCAGAAGACCAGGCGCGCTACCACGGTCAGTGCCATCACCAGCAGATTGGTGATGACTCCTACCGTGACGTCGACCAGAATCTGACGAATCCGGTCACGACGTGCAAGCTTGTACTCAACGGGGTTCATCGGTTTCCACTCCTGAGCGTGAGCTGGGAATGGCAGGGATCGCCCTACCGGGCATCCGCAGTCACACCACGTGAGACACGTGATGGAGACCACTCGCCGCTCATCGCCGAGGACCGGCACCTGAAACACCGCCGACGTACCCTCCGGGAAGGTGCGCAGCGGTAACCAGGTTAGTGCACAGGCCAGTTGGCGCAGATCGATTTTGGACGCCGTGGTGTCTCCGCCCACGCGCCAGACGCCTTGGCACCGGACGGGAAGGCGTCGATCGCGATGACATCGGCTGTGTGGAGTTTGCGCATTTTCACCTGAGGGGAAGGGTGAGGTTCTGTCGTCTTACGTAGCCGTCAAGGTAGCCACACAAGAACCCTCCTTACATGTTTCCCCAGGTCATAGCGCCGCGGTGACACTCCCGGCGTACAGCCCGACTCGTCTGCCGCTCCGCGTTTGCTGCCGCCACTGCGACCACCGGTACGACTGTCAATACCGCGAGGTAGTGCTCACCCGAGGGAAGCCCCGCATCCGCACGGCTATCACCTCGCGAGGTTCGCCAGATGCGCGGCCAGTACGTATCGCGTGAGCGATGGCATGTGTCCGCCTGGCGGCACCGCGTGTATCCGCGAACGGGCCGTGAGGCTACGACGCAACCCGACACGAGGAGTTGCAGAAGCTGCTGACGCCCGCGCAGCGGGATCCGTATCCCGTGCGCATCTGGACAGGGCGCCTGCGCAGCGCGTCGTGCGGGTCTGCACGACCCAGGTGCGCAAGCCCGCGCAAGTGGTGCGCAGACAGTGTCCTCACCCCGGACTGCGCAGGTCCCTGGCCGGTCGTGGAGCCGGGTGCGCATCGCTCGTACAACGATGCGCAATACCCACGAACTTGGTGGCACGTCAGGTGTGGCAGACGTGTGGTCGGCGCTATGGCCTGGGGCGACCATGACCCCGACCACGGCAGGTAGGCGGCCGGTGCGCAGGTTCCGATTCGTCTGCGTGCTCTGCCTGCGCAGCCGTCCGGGTGTGCTGCGCAACTCGTGCGCGGTCGGTCTGCAGTTGGTTGCGCGACGCTGTGGTCAGGGCCGTGGTCGCGGTTCGTGGTCGTGGTCGGGCCCACGGTCGGGCTCTGCGCAGTGGCTGTACAGGTGTATTGGGTGATGCGCAGCGGCTGCCAAAGGCCGTCTACGCATGCGGTTACGAGCTCCAGGCGACCGTGTGGTCGGGGTCCTGGACGGGGTGCCACACGGGCTCGGAGGGTCCGTTGGTGTGCAGGTCTGCCAGCGCCGCGGCCAGGACGGGGACGGTGTGCAGGAAGAGGGCCAGCGCCGGGTCTTTGGCGGCCGTGTGCAGGGCGTTGATGCGGGTGGTGACGCCGGCGGGGCCGGTGCCGTCCAGGACGAACAGGACGCGGGGGAAGAGCGGGTAGCGCTGTCGCCATTCCTCCTGTGCTGGCATCTGTCCGATGCTCGGTCGGCGCTGTCCCGGGGGAGTGGGGACATAGCGGTGGAGGCGGGCGTAGGAGGTGAGTTTCGAGGCCAGGCGTTCGGGGCCCATGGTGGCCCGGTCGACCTCGACGAAGGCCCGCAGCATCGGCCCGGCGCTGCCCTCACGGCCGCGCCGGTAGTACATGAGCGCGTCGGGGATGACGGCCTCGCCGCCCCCGATGGAGTGGTAGACCTCGGGGATCCAGTCCATCGGTCGGCACAGTTCGTCGCGGCGGCGGGCGTGCTCCAGGAAGACCAGTGCGGTCTCGGTCACCGTCAGCGTGTGCCCGACCCGCAGCCGTGCGGCGGTCGGATCAGACACTGTTTTCGGTGGCCGCCGCCCGCGTAACTCCGGCCACTCGCATGCGACCTGCACACCGTAAGAGGTGGGAAACCACACCCGTAGCCGCCCCGCCCTGGGCAGGGTGATGCGATCGATCAGCCCCTCCTCGCGCAACTTGGCCAGCCTGCGCCGGGTCTGCTCGCTGCGCACTCCCGGGGCGATCACCCGGTGCATCTGCTCGGTGGTGGCCATCCGGTACTGCACCAGCACCGCCAACGCCAGCCGATCCCCACTGCCCACATCCACGTCCGTCATCGCCGGCCCCCTCCCAGTACAGGGCGGCACCGTTCGGTACGGCGCCGCGCGTACCGGCCATGACAGCGGCCAACTCCGACCACACCTGCGACCAGGACGGCCCGACCACGGTCACGATGCGACAACACCGCCGCCGACCGGGCTGACAACCGCGTCGATATCCCCGCCGACACCTGTCCACTCCGTTGCGCGCCAGGGTGACGTATCCGCAGTTCACCAGGGACTTGTTGGCGTGGTCGGCAACCCGACATCCCCCTCTGCACACCCCCGCGCTCGCCCCCGAACAAAGGAAAACAGGGGACGGCGGGCGAACGGGCGGGTGCGTGCCTGCGGGGGATCGGGGGCGCCGTTGTTCACGTTGCGCGTCGGCGGCAGCCTCCGCGCCAGGGCGCCGCAAGAACGGCGTACACCCAGCAGAACTGCCAGGGCCTGGGGAGTGGAACGCGGACGAAAAGGGGATCTCCAGAGCCGTTGCTTGAACGAGGATGTCGCGTTGACACAAGGTTCAGGAGCCCACGGTCGGCCGGAATGACCTCGCTGTCGGCGAGCGATGTCCCCACGTGCCCCCGGCACGACGAGCTCAAGCCGTGAGGTCGGCCAGAAGGATGTCCAGCACGGTCTCCTCCTCGATGCGCACCCCGAGTTCGCTCAGCGCCACGGCCAGTGCGGGATCCCACGCCGCGTCGGTCGGTGTGCCGATGAGGGGTGGGGCCAACGGTGTGGCGGCGGCCGCGGTGCGGTAGTCGGCGGCGGTGTAGTGCCAGGGCTGCCAGGGGATGCGGCGCAGCAGGGCACCGGCGATCCGCAGGCCGCCCCAGTCGAAGTCGCCGTGGTAGCGGAGCGTGGATCCGTGGGTGTGGAGGTGGCGTAGCAGAGTGAGGGCGGCGGCCGAGGGCTGGCCCTGGAGGCAGACCAGGGGTGGGCAGGTGGGGCCGTGGGTGTCTGCGGCGGTGGCCAGGACGGTCGGGTTCTCGCAGACGTATACGACACTGGGCGCCGTCCTCGGCGGGTTGTGGGTGAGCTGGCGCAGTGTCAGGACGGCCGGTTCGCCCGCGTCGGTCATCCAGTCGAGGGCCGGGGTGCCGCGCAGGCCCAGGGTGAGGACGGTGGAGGAGAGGGCGTCTCTGAGCAGGCCGGCCGAGGCCCAGGCCTCACGGCGCCATTCGGCTCCGTTGCCGTCGGGGAAGCCGGTCAGGGCACGGATGCCGGAGAGGACGATCGTGGCGAGCGGGGTTCCGTCGTCGAGCGCGTGAGCGTCGCCGAGAGCGGTGGCGGCGAAGGCGGGCAGGGACACCGCCGGGTCGGCGGGCAGCCTCCGCAGGGCCGTCGCGGCGTCGGTGAGCAGGACCTTCGCCGCTTGCGGGGTGCGGGCGAGGCGGCGTACGAGACCGTCCTTGCGCAACTGGTGGATCCACTCGGCCAGTTCGGGGCGCAGCGCGGCCAGTGGGGCGTATGCCTCCTGCCAGGCGTTCGCCTCCTGTTCGCGTACGTCGGCGAGCCGGGCGACGGGGCCGGTGAGGGCGGTCACGGCGCCGGCGAGACCGTCGGGGCTGATGCCGGAGCGGCGCAGCACGGCATCCACCGCGTCGAGGCGCACGGTCAGTGAGCGTCCGGCGCGTGGGGCGCGGCCCAACAGGCGTTCGGAGGCGGCGCGTTCGGCGCTGGTGGGGCCGGTCAGGGTGAGCGGGCCGGTGAGGGGCTCGTCCCGCTCCATGCGGCGCCGGACGCGCTCGACCAGCCAGGCCAGGCCGGGGTCGCCGAGCAGCCGGCCGAGGCGGTCGAGGTCGATGCGCGGGCCTGGTTCGTCGGGGGAGCCGGGTAGCCCGGGCCTGTTCATGCCCACAGCGGGTCCCGGTCAGGGTCGGCGTCGGTGGGCACGGGTGCTGCCGCGCCGACCGTGGCGGCCGGGGGAGCCGCCTGAGTGGGGAGGGGCCCGGGCTGCCCGGGCCCGCTCATGCCCACAGCGAGTCCTGACCGGAGTCGGTGTCCTCGGCGGGTACGGGTGTCGCCGCGCCGACCGCAGCAGCCGCAGCCGGGGAAGTCGTCTGAGCCGGGAGGGTCGCCAGGCGGTGGTCCGGTTCATTGCCCCGTACGCGATCGGTGCCGTCCCATTCCCAGCGGGTCACCAGGACCGCGGCGATCTCGTCGACGCGGGAGAGCTGGGCGATGGCGATGCCGGGGACCTGGGGGTAGCAGGCCCACTCGCGTTCGCTGGTCATCACCACGTCCAGGTCGAAGGCGTGCAGCAGGCCCAGGCACTTGGCCCGCGAGTCGTCGTCCACGCCCGCGAACGCCTCGTCCAGGGTGACCAGGCGCGGGGCGTCGGGGGCGGCCGTGGCGTAGTGCGAGGAGGCGGCGGCGAACAGCGGTACGGACACGGCCAGGACGCGTTCGCCGCCGGAGGCGGGGCCGGTGGCCGGAACCCAGGCGCCATGCTGGTGGCGCTCGATGCCGAACTCGTGCCAGGACCGGTAGTCCAGCGCCGCGGTGAGCACCTCGAGCCAGCTGCCCGCCGTGTCGTCGGACTGCCGGCGGGCGATCTCGGCCTGCAGGAACTCCCCGACCGCAGCCCGGTCCTCCGGTGCCCAGGCGTCCGCGGACTGGCGCAGGCGCTCCCGTGCCTGGGCCAGTCCGGTCGGCGCCTTGCGCGAGGAGCGCCACACCAGACGCAGTTTCATGCCGGTGGATGTGGGCCGCTCCAGCAGTTCGGCGTTCATGGCCCGCACCTGCCGCTCGGCGGCGGCGATCAGCTCTTGGAGGGTGCCTGCGACCTCGGTGAGCAGGTGGGTTTCGAGGATCTCGCGTTCGTGCGCGGACAGGATGTGTGCCAGTTCGGTCACCTCGGCGGAGAGGGCCGCGGCCAGGTCGGGCACGGTGCGTCGGCGGCCCTGGTAGACGATGTCGACGACCATGCCGTCCTCGACCATGCGGGCGGTGGCGGTGTGGCCGCTGCGGGAGAGGGCGTCCTGGAGTTTCTTGTACTCCTCGCTGAGCCGTTTCTGGACGCGTTCCCAGGCGCCGTCTGAGTCGTCGGTGCCGGACGGGCCCGACAGCTGCGCCTCGATGGCGCGGGCGAGCGCGACGGCCGGGGTGGCCGCCCACGGTCCGCCGTCCAGCGGGGGCAGGGTCGACTCGGGCAGCGCCACGGCCAGCAGTCCGGTGGCCGCGAACCGCTGGAGCGCGGCGATGGCTTCGGCGCGGGAGGCGGCGGCCTCGTCCACGTCCTTCTCCAACTGCTCGATACGGCCCTCCGCATGGCCGACGCGCCGGTCGGCAGCGGTGTGCTCTTCGCGGGAGCGGCGCTGGTCGCGGTCGCACGTGACCAGGGCCTCTGCGGTGGTGGCCAGGCGCCGCTCCAGCTCCGCGACGGCGGCACCGACGGTGGAACGCAAGGTGGTGTGCCGTTCGTCGGCGGCGGCCGCCAGACGGGCCGACTCCTCGGCGCGCAGGGCCAGTTCGGCCACCCGCGCGCCTGCCCCTTCGGTTTCCGCTCGCTCGTCGGCCACCGCGCGTCCGGCATCGGCGCGCTCGCGCAGGGCTGGCCACAGGGCCGCCAGGACGGCGGTGTAGTCGGCCAGTGCCTGGCGGACGGCGAGCAGCTGCGGACGGTCGGCGGGCAGGTTCACGGCGGCTGCCGTGTCGGTGAGTTCGGTGACGGCCTCGGCCTCTCGCCCGGCCGCCGCGGCCAGTTCCGCGGAGCGTTCGTCCTGGCGGGCGCGGGCCCGGTGGGCGGCGTCTGCGGCGGCCGCGGCCAGCGCGTGCGCGTGACGCAGCGCGGCATCGTCGGGAACGGCGGCCAGTTCGGCATCCAGCGTGCGGCGGCGTCGGGCCACCGTTGCCCGCTCGGCCTCCATCTCGTTCAACTGGCCTGCCAGGGCGTCCAGTTCGCTGCGAAGAGTGGCGATCCGGGCCCGGCGCGCCTCCTCGCGGGCGCCCTCGCCCACGTACACGGCGGCCTGCTTCGACCAGCTGCCGGTCAGCGCTCCGACACGGAAACGGCCGTCCGCCGCCACCCACGTGTCGCCGCCGGAGCCGAGCCCCACGGCGGCCAGAAGGCGTGCCACTGTCTGCTCGCCCACCGCCACGGCGCGCGGATCGCCGTGGTCGACGGCCGGGCGTAGCACGTCGCCGAGCACCGGCCCGGTGAGCGGGGCCCCAGGTGACAGCAGGACGTCGTGCAGGTCCGTGTGTAGGACGGTGCCGTCCGGGCACACCCAGGCGTCCAGGATCCCGGAGGCCTCCAACGCCGCCTCCAGACCCGCGCGTTCACCGGCGGTGACGTGATCGTGGAAGTCCACCAACCGCCACAGGGGCGCCCCTGGCGTCTGTTCACGCACGCCGGGTGCACGTGTGTGCGGTGCCGTGGGACCGCGCTGGCCGCCCGCCTCCAGGTCGGCCAGCTCCCGCTCGCTCTCGGCGCGCCGGGTGTTCAGCTCCGTCAGCCGTTGGCCGAGAGCCGCCGCCCGGTCGGCCAGGTACGCGGCCCGCGCACGATGGGCGTCGGCGGCGTGTACCCGCGCGGGAGAGGGACCTCGCAGATGCGTGACCCAGTCCTGCAGACCGTCCAGCAGACCCACCGGGTCCTGCGGGGTCAACTCCTCGCACACGTCGAGGTGTTCGCGTACGGCGGCGACCAGCTCCCGGCCCGCCCGGACTGCGGCGGCCTCTGCCTGGGCCTGCCGCTCGGCGGTGTGGCCGGCCTCGGTCTGCGCCTCGTCCAGCCGACGGGCGGCGGCGCGCCGCTCGGCGGCGGCCTCCTCGGCGCGCGACGCCATCTCCTCCACGTGGTCGACCGTGCGCCGCCTGCGCGCCACCGACTCCTCGGCCGCCCGCCGCAGTTCGGCCTCCGGAGCGCCCTCGATGCGCAGGCCACCGTCGAGGCGGGCGACCGAGGCCGCCTCCCGCTCGCGCGCGAGCGTGTCCGCGACCTGCTCCTCGGCCGCCGCGAACCGTCTGCCCGCACTCTCCAGGCGGCCCAGGGCGCGGGTGTGCGCCTGGGCGGCCTGCTCCCGGTCCACCTCGGTGCGGGAAAGCTCCCCGGCAGTGCGGCGGGCGTCGGCGGCCGCCTGCTCCAACTCCCGGGCGCTGCGCATCTCGGGGCCCTCACGCAGCGCGGCCTCCTGCGCCTTCAGCCGCGCGGCACTCTCCTCCAGCTGCGCGAGCCGCACAGCGATCCGCTCCCTGTCCTCCTCGGCCTGCGACCGCTCGGTCTGGGCCTGCGAGAGGTCGCGGTTCAGCTGTTCGTAGCGGGCGTGCTCGTGGCGGGGGAGCCGGGCACGGCGGCGGGTGGCGACGCGGGCGTAACGGCGGTAGTGGTCCAGGAAGGCGGAGGCGGCACGCTCGGCCTCGGTGGCCGCCCGCAGCTCCTCCTTCTCCTCGTCCAAGGACCGGAACGCCTCGGCCACATCGGCGATCACCGCCTGGTCCATGGGCGGCAGCGCCTCGGTCAGCGCACGCGAGAGAGCCGTCTCATTGGGCCGCTTCGACAGCTGCGGCTGGCGCAACTGGACGAGCAGGTCCACCAGGGCCGCATACCGCCGCTCACCCAGACCGAACAGCGCCTCGTCCACCGCCCTGCGGTACGCCGTAGCCGTGTCGTACACCATGCCGCGCCCGGCGAGAGCCTCCGCGAGCCGGTCGCGCGACAGCGCGGTGCCGGTGGCGTCGAGCAGACTGAGCTCCGGTCCGATCCGCTGGTCGGTGACGGCGTACCAGTGACGGGCGATGCCGCGCCCCGCCACCGCTTTCAACCCGCAGGCCAGGGTGAGGAAGCGGTCCTGTCCGGTGGCCTCGTCGTGGCGGCCGAACTCGATCCAGGTGTAGCCGAGCCGCTCGGGGTACGGATGCTGCCCGCCCAGCAGCAGGTTCCACTCCATGCGCTTGCCGGGGTCGGCGTCGGGCTCCACGCGGCGCGCGGACAGGTCGCCGTCCAGGAGGAAGGGCAGGGTGAGGGCGAGGACCTTGGACTTGCCGGTGCCGTTGTTGCCACGCAACAGCAGCCGTCCGTCCCGGAACCAGAACTCCTCGGTGTCGTAGTAGAAGAGATCGACCAGGCCGATCCGCAGCGGACGCCACCGGCCGGGCGCGGGGGTGGGCAGGGCGGTCACGGCGGTCATGCCTTTCGCTGAGAGGTACGAGGGGCGGGGACTCCCGGATCCCGTACGACGGTCTCGCCGACCGCGTACCGGGCCAGCGCCGGCAGCGGGGCGACGCCGCCTTGCGCGACGGTGACCAGGCCGAGCGAGGTCAGCTTGGCCAGGGCATGGTCGACCAACTCCGCTTCCGCGCCCGGCTGTTTGGCGCTCTTGGACCAGAAGCCGCCGTGTTCGGTGGTCAACTCACGTACCCGGCGCTCCAGTTCGCCGCGGCTGACCGCGCCGTCGGCGGTCGCGAGGTGCTCGGCGAGCAGCAGGGTGACGTGTCCCTGGGTGCCCTGCTCGGGCATCCGTACGTCGGTCAGGTCGTCCAGGGGGTCGACCATGGCGATGCCCTCGGCACGCACCTCCGCGACCAGACCGGTCAGTTCGGCGATCCGGGCGGTGATGAAGGCGCGCTGACGGGTGAGATAGGCGAGCTCTTCGTCGGCCAACTCGGCGTAGTACAGCACCGGGTCGTCAAGCAGGCGCCGGGTCAACCGTTGGCGGATGGCGCGGAACCGCAGTTCGTCGCTGTCCAGCGCGCTCTCGGAGGTCAGCTCGGTCAGGCGGTCCTCGAAACCGTCGGCGGTGATCATCGACGGGCCGCGGCGGGCGGCGAGCAGTCCGGCCAGGACGCGACGCTGGACGTCGTAGAGCACATCGCCCGCCCCGCTGACGTAGGCCTCCTCGTCCCCGGCCACCCGCCGCAGCACGCCGTAGTGCATGAGCAGCCGTACCACCGACGCCAGATCCAGCCGCTCCTCGCGCCGCTCCAGCGTGAACTCGATCCCGGCGGCGGCCAGATGGGGATCAGCTGCGTCCAGGACCACCTGCTCGGCGAGGCGGCCGAGCGCGATCTGCGCCTCGCCGCGCTCCAGTGCTGCCAGCGCCAGGCACAGCAGCACATAGCGGCGGCGGGTGAACGGCGCGCGGGCGTGGGAGACCTCGCGGGCCGGATGGGTGGGGTCGGCCAGGGTGCCGGGTGCCCTGGCCAGCCGCGCCGCGTCCGCGTCCACCCGAAGCGGCCAGCCGGTGTTGCGGTCGAACCAGTCGCGCAGGTCACCGGCGTGCCGGCGCACCAGCCGGAACTCCTCCGCGTGCGGGCCGTGCGCGAGCAGCAGCGGCTCCTTCAGCAGCGCGCGGGCGGCCTTGTGGAACTCGGCGGTGCGTCGGCCGTCCAGCACCTCGCCCAGGGGCGTGGTCATGACCCCTCCCCGCCAGAAGGGCCGGCGGCGCGCACCTGACCGGTTCGGGTGAGATCGGTGATCTCGACCAGGTGGTCGGGGCCACGGAAGGTACCGCCAGGGGTGCGGATCTTCGCCCTCGTACCGTCGGTCAAAGCGGTGAGCCGGACCTCCATCGTCCCGTCGTTACTGGTCGCGACGGTGGCCGTCATGCCGGGGCGCCAGGTGGCCAGGGCATCGCCGAGCAGCTGAAGCAACAGGCCGAAGGCGAGCGGATCGAGCTCGCCGAGCGCGGACAGCCTCGTGGTGCCGTCCGTCGCGAGGCCGGCGCGGGCGGCCGCGATCTCCTGCGCCTGCTGGGCGGCGATCTCGGCGAGGCGCTTGCGCTGCTCCGACCGGTCCTGCACCCGGCGGGTCCTGCCGCGCCGCTCGTAGCTACCGGTGCGGCGCAGTTGCGGGCTGATCCGCAGCGGCTCGGCCTCGGCCCACGGGGTGGAGGCGGCCACCGGGCGGGCGGCGCGCCGGTCGAGGGTATCGGCGTCGACGGTGAGGTGACGCGCGGGATACAACCCGAACGCCGCACGCCACAGCCGGTGCCGCGCCGCGTCGTCGGGCGCCTCGGCGAACCAGCGGGCCAGGGTGCGGAAGTCCGCCGAGCGGTCCGAGCGCCCGGCCCGCCGCTCGTTCAACTGCCGTACGACTGCCAACAGTTGAGGGATGGCGCCCAGAGCGCGGCCGCGCAGCAGGCGGGCCTGCGACTCACGGCCCTCCGCCGACACGAACCAGGCGGCCAGCCCCGACCACCTGCCCACCCACCGCTCGTATGCGCGCGCCTCGGCGCTCTCGGCCTCGCCCGGGGCGGCGTCGGCCGCCTCCCGTACCGCCGCCAGCCGCAACAGCACGCCGACCCGCCCCTGCTCCTCCAACTCGCCGATGAGCAGGGCGATCCGCCCGCCCAGGGTGATCAGGTCCTGGATGAACCGTTCCAGGTACTGGATCAGTCGGTCCTTGTAGGCGAGGAACACATCGACCTCCACACCGTGCAGGTCGATCGTGCGCTGCAGGGAACCCATGAACGCCCGCGCGTTCTCCGCCAACGCCTCGAACCGGCTCGTCAGAGCGGACAGCGCCAGATGCGCCTTGGCCGGGTCCGGCTCGCCTTCCTCCTGCTCGGCGGCGATCACCAGCAGAGCCCGCAGCTGGGTGACGATGTCGTGCAGGGCCACCGCCTGCAGCGCACCGCTCCGCCCCAGTGCCTCGTCGTACGCGGACAGCGCCTGTTCGGCTGCCTCGCCGGCCTGGGTGAGTTGGTAGATGAAGCGTTTGCGGTAGAAGTCCTCGACCGCGGTGACCCGGGAAGTGTCCGGATCCGCCCGCAGATTGCCCCAGTCGACAAGGCTGTCCAGTGCCTTGACCACCGTGTCCACGTCGGCGGGCCGGTGTTCCGGCGGCAGCGCCGCGACCACGTCCTCAGGCCGCAGGTGAACGGCGAAGCGCTCCTTGGCGGCCAGGAACGTTCCCATCACCCGGCGGTAGAGGGCGGCGTTGGGCACGGTGAGGTGAGCGAAGGGCGTATACCCGGCCCGTGCCGTTCCGGAAGGCGTCGACGTCATCGTTCAGGCATTCTCCCCGACGGACACCTCGCTGTGGCAATCGTGGCCTGATCTTCGCGCAGGGTCACGCCGGGGCGGGCTCTCGCCGCTTGCGTAGTCGGCCGTACTTTGTGGGCCATGTTGTAGCCGTCGCCTGTGATGGGGTGTCCTGGCCACGGTAGGCCTGCCGAACCCAGGGCTTGTGTGAGCCGTCGCTCTCACTGTGGGCATCACAAAAAGCGCCGCGTCGCCGGCAGGAGGCTGCAACTGCGTGCCGCTGCAGGGTGGAGGCGAGAAGCGCTCGCCGACTCGGCTGAGCCAGGCTAGTCGGTGTAGTGGTAACGAGCCTTGAGGATCTTGACTTGCTTGTCGTCGGCTCGGTAGACGAGGCGGTGTTCGTCGTCGATGCGGCGCGACCAGTAGCCGGAGAGGTCCCCCTTCAGCGGTTCGGGCTTGCCGATGCCGTTGAAGGGGTCGCGCTGGATCTCGCCGATGAGGCGGACGATGCGGCGCACCATCTTGCGGTCGGTCGCAAGCCAGTGCTGGAAGTCGTCCCAGGCGGCCGGGTCGAAGTTGACGTCCCTCACTCGTCACCGGCCAGTTCCTGGAGTTCCTCCAGGGTTTTGGTGACCCCTGTCTGGCCCGCACGGTCGCGGGCGACGGCTTCCATGAGGCGGCGGGCGTTGGCCGGTGAGCGCAGGAGGTAGATGGTCTCCTGCCAGGCGTCGTAGTCCTCTGCCGACATGAGGATCGCGTCGCCGTTCTTGGAGTGAATCCGCACCGGCGCGTGGTCGTCGTTGACCTTCTTGATCAGGGGGAAAAGATCCTTGCGCGCCTCGCTGGCGGTAAGACTCATGGCGTACGTCCTCTCGCGGAGCGGTACCTAATATCGTACCGGACTGGTACGAGAATTCGTACCTGTTGGAGAGGTGGATTCCGGGTCAGTGTGCACGTGATGTGCGCGGCTTCTGGTCCCGCGAAACGTCCGCGCAGCTCAGGGGGTGCTCCCTCGGGTATCCAAGCCATCCCCGATGTACAGCCCGACTCGGCACGTCCCATGGTCGGAACACCCGTCGGAAGACATGGACTAGAGGACATGAACTGGTGTGCTGGAGAAGGGAGTTGAGTCGTAGGATGTGCCGCGAATGATCCCTGTTGATCCCCGCCCCGGTTGAAGGACGTACACGACTCATGAGCGACCCTGTGCCGGCGTCCGAGCCGGCTGAGCAGCAGAAGATCGACACTTCGGTGCCGCACTCCGCCCGTATCTGGAACTACTGGCTCGGAGGCAAGGACAACTACCCCGTCGACGAGGCGGCCGGTGACGCGTACACCGAGGTGTTTCCCGGGATCGTCACCATCGCTCGCTCCAGTCGTGGCTTCCTGCGTCGCAACATCGCGTATCTCGTTTCCGAGGCGGGCATCCGGCAGTTCCTGGACGTCGGTACCGGCCTCCCGACCGCGCAGAACACCCACCAGGTCGCGCAGGGGCTCGCTCCCGAGGCGCGGATCGTCTACGTCGACAACGATCCGATGGTGCTCGCCCACGCCCGCGCCCTGCTGTACTCCACCGCGGAGGGTGCGACCGCCTACATCGACGCCGACGTGACGGACCCGGGCCGCATTCTCGAAGTCGCCGCCAGGACACTGGACTTCGGTCGTCCTACCGCGCTCATCCTCAGCAACATCCTTGGGCATGTCGCCGACTACGATCAGGCCCGTTCCATCGTCACCCGGCTGATGGAAGCCCTTCCCTCGGGCAGTTTCCTCTCCATCAACGACGGGTCGCGCGGCATCGACCCTGTCTTCGAGCAGGCCCAGGACGCCTACAACAACAGCGGCGCCGTTCCGTACAACCTGCGCGCCATCGATGAGATCACCGCGTTCTTCGACGGCCTGGAGCTTGTCGAGCCCGGCGTCGTCTCGGTGACGGAGTGGCGTCCGGAGCCCGGTTCGGGCATCCCGGAGGTCATCGCCGAGCACGGTGGACTTGCGCGTAAGCCGTAACGACAGGACAGGAAGAACAGCAGGAGGCGCACAACCTTCCGGAAAGCCACCGGTCTGAACAGACACACACCTACGCGAGCTACCGGGGGTAGTCATGCGACGGATAGGTACTGCACTGGCCGCAACAATGCTGGCGGGCGGCGGCCTGTTGGCCGGCACGGTTCCGGCGGTGGCCGCGCCGACGGCCGTGGACTGTGCCGTGACGTGGGGAAGCCTGGACAAGACCGGTGACTCCGTCGCCTCCAGGCGACTGACCGACGTGCGGACCGGACAGCACGAGTGCTTCGACCGGCTGGTCTTCGACGCCGAGGGCACGGCGGCCGACTCGATCGGCTACACGGTCCGCTACGTCGACGTGCTGCACCAGGACCCGAGCGACGTCGTGGTTCCGATCAAGGGCGGAGCCATTCTGGAGATCTCGCTGTTCTCCCCGCGCTACGACCCGGCGACCGGTCAGCCCTACCCGCCGCTTCCGTCCGTCAATGTCACCGGGTACCGGACCTTCCGGGAGTTCAAGGTCACGGGTGGCTCCGAGGGATACACCCAGGCCGGACTGGGCGTCCGCGCCCGGCTGCCGTTCCGGGTCTTCCAGACGGCCAACCATCTCGTGGTGGACGTGGCTCACACCTGGTGACCTCGTACGGCCTCGGGGCGCGTCCTACGTAGCCATCAAGGCAGACACACAAGCGTACTCCCTGCACGTTTGTGCAGGTCACGGCGCTGCGGTGACAGTCCCCGGCGTACAGCCCGACTCGTCTGCCGTTACCTGCGACTTTGCTGAACCGGTCGTTCGTGACAGCCGCCGCACCATGGCGCTGGAGTCGCCGGCATCGGAGGTGGTTGTGGCTCGGCAGGATCACGCAGCCTCGGCGTTGGCCGTGGTGTCGGTACCCGCGGTGTATTCGGCGTAGGCCACAGCCCCGTACAGGGCGTGGTGGACGTCGGCTGGGTCGCGCGTGCCGTCCATGTCGTCGGCGTGTCCGTCGTGCACCAGGACGGGCAGGTGACGGTGTGCCGGGGGCCGTACACGTCGTCGTACGTCCAAGCGCGGCCGGGAGTCGCGGCCGTCTCGTCGGTCCGCCTGAGCATCAGTCAGCGAGCTGCGTACGTGCCGTCAGGAACTTCGCCAGGTGGGAGCTCATGTCGCTGATCAGTCCGTCGACTGATCTGGGACAGTTGGAAGGCCATGATCCCGACCCCCGTGCCGACCGGCGTAGGGGCGGCCGGCGCCCATGGCGGTGAACGGACCGAGGTGAACGTGCTCGTCCGGGTTCCCCTGGTCCGTCGGATCTCCCGTGCGGAAGGAGACGCCGGCGAGGCAGGAGGACCGGGCATCCGCGCTACGACACACGCGCCCTGGTCCACCGCCAAGGCCGACCCGTAGCTGTCCGACATGATCGCCAAGCTCCGCCGGGTAATCATCGCCGCCCCGTGAGGGAGGTCCCTGCCAGGTGACGTCCGTCCTACCTGGCGGCCCATCCGGGGTCACCCACCGTCGCCCTCGACATCAAAGTCCTCGCCAGCGCAGCCGCCTGCTGGCGTATCTCCGGGATCGCCGTGGTCTCCCACAGTTCGCCCCGGCGGGTCGGGCCCAGGGTCCACAGGGAACGAAGGGAACCAGTGGGGTCGTTCAGGGAGATGAGCCGGCCCTCGGTGGTGCATGCCAGGCCCAGGCCCAGCGGGCCGCGGGTGATCAGGCCCGAGGACAGCATGTTGTCCAGCAACGGGTCCTGGCCGTCCGGCAGGCGCAGGGCGGGGCCTGTGCAGTCCACCACGGCCGCCAACCGGAGGGAACGCGCGCCGTCCAGGGTGACGGTCAGGCCGCCGGGGGAGGGCGAGGTGGCCAGGACCTCGCCCTTGAGGAGGCTCAACTGTCCCGATCGCCGGATTCGGGACACCGCTTCCGCCGTCTCGGGGGCCATGCGGTGGCGGTGGGTGTTCCACAACGACAGGGAACCGCGCAGGAATTCGGCCCGGTCCGGCTCCGGAAGCGTGGCCCACAGCGAGTTCGTCAGCGGGCGCAGGCCGTCCAGGGCCGGTCGCCAGTCGCCGTGGGTGGCGGTCACCCGTCGGATGTGGGCGTGCACTTCGGCGCGCAGTCGGCGCAACGGCAGGCCGGTCCATCGTTCGTCGGGTGCCACCGGTGCCACCGGTGGCAGCGGGGGTGCCGTGTGGGCTTGGGGCAGGCGTCCGTTGCGGGACAGGGCGTGGATCACGCGGCCGGGGCGGGCCAGGGAGAGGGCGATGTCCATCGCGGTGAGGCCGGTGCCCACGAGGAGTACGTCCCCGTCGAGCGCGCGGAGTTGCTCCAGGGCGCCGGGGGTCCAGGGGGCCGCCGTGAAACGCGGCGACGTCCGTAGGGCCGCCGGTGCCCAGGAGGAGTTGCCCTGCGGGGATCCGGTGGCCAGGACCACGTGGTCGGCGGTCACGTCGCTGCCGTCCGACAGGCGGAGGCGGGCGTGGCCTTCGGCCCAGGAACAGTCCGTCGCGCGGGCGTGGGTGCGGCGGAGTGTCAGGAGGGCGCCGGCGCGAGCGGCTGAAGCTTTGAGGGTGTCGGCGAGGTAGTCGCCGTACAGGCTCCGGGGGGCGAAGGAGGCGGCGGTGGCGGCGGTCGCACCTTCAGCGGTTACCGCGGTCTCGCCTCTGCCGGCCGTGCCACGCCGGCCTCCGGCAGCTACGGCGCCCCTGCCCCCGGCGAGCCAGCGCACAAAATGGCCCGGATCCTCCGGAAAGCAACTCATGCTCCCCGCCGGCACATTGAGCAGGTGACGCGGATCCCGGGCGCCGTACGCGACGCCCCGGCCCGTCCCGTCGTCCGGGTCGATCAAGGTGAGGTCCAGGGGGGTTCCCTGGCGGACTGCTGTTTCCAGCAGGTGGATCGCGATGAGTGTTCCTGAGGCGCCGGCGCCGACCACGGCCGGTCTCAGTGGTGCGTGGTAGCAGGTGCGGAGCACGTCCACCTCCCGTTCGGGTGTTCTTCCGGGCGATCCTCGCAGCGGGTGTTCCCGTTGGGTGCCCGGCGGCCGGGAACGGGGCGGGACCCCGCCGGGAAAGGGGCGTCCCACGATGTGTGACGTCGAGACCGGACATCACCACAAGGGGCGGGAACATGAAACTCAAGCTGGCCGTACTGACAGGGATCGCGGCGGCGGTCATGGCGTTCGGCGCCGGCGCGGCTGCGGGGTCGGGCCACGTGGCGGGCTCGCAGGGGCAGTACCGGCTGTCCGCCGAGGACAAGGGGCCGACCAGCGTCCACGAGTGACCTCGGAGGTTCTGGTCGCCAGGATGCCGAAGCACCGGAACCGGACCCCCCTGGGGCCCCGCGGCGTCCACCAAATGCGAGGGCCGACCGGACTCAGCCCCGGCGGCACCCAAGCCTCACCCCCGCCGCCGCTCCTCCGGCACCCCCATCGCGGCGAACAACTCCTCGGCGGCCCGCCGATGCCCGGCCGACGCCGCCGTACGCAGAGGCTCCGTCGCCTCGGCCATCCCCAGCAGCGCGTAAGCCTCCTCCGAGCGGTACCCCACCGCCGACGCCAGTTTGTGGGCGTGCTCGTGCAGAGCCAGCGCCTCGGTGTGCTCGCGCCGCCGGAGCAGGAACCGGCCGACGAGGTTCTTCACCTTGGCCTGTCGCAGCGGCGAGGAGCTCGACCGGATGCGGGACAGGGCCGTGCCGGCGTACTCGCTGGCCTGGGCGCCGCGGCCGAGGCGGTCGGCGACGTCGGCGGAGAGGGCCAGGGTCATCGCGACCTGGCCGGGCTCCATGCTCGCGTCGCACAGGGCGCGCGCCTGGGCCAGGCAGGCGTCGGCGGCGGTGTACTCGCCCATGCCGGTGTGGGCGAGGGCCAGGTCGGTGAGGGCGACCAACTCGCTCTCGTGCTGGCTCAGTTGCCGGATGAGGTCGATGGCCCGGCGGGCCGAGTCGGCCGCCTGGGGGTAGCGGCCCCACTGTTCGTACAGCGCGCTGAGGATGGTGAGGCTCTCGGCCTCCGCGCGTGCCGAGCCCAGTTCCCGTTCGAGGGCGACGGCGTTCTCCAGGTGGGACAGCGCCTGCGGGAACTGCCCGAGCAGGCTCTTGTAGAGGCCGAGGGTGCTCTCGCTGTGGGCCTCGGTGTGCCGGTCGCCCAGGAGTACGGCGACGTCGCGGCCCTCCTGGGCGACCTCGATGCCGTACTCCAGGCGGCCGAGTTTCCAGCATGCGACGCCCAGGTTGGACAGGCTGACCCCGAGGAGTTCGAGGTCGCCGAGGCGGCGGGCCGCGGTGACCGCGGTGTTGCTCAGCTCGGCGAACTCGTCCAGATAGCCGCGCCCGTTGACGAGGAAGGCGACATTGCGGGCCAGGCACACGGTGTGGCGGTCGTAGCCGCTGCGCTCGGCCAGCGACACGGCCGACACCAGGGCGGTGTGCTCGCGGGTGAACCAGGCCTGGGCCTGCGCGGTGTCGTGGAGGTCCGGTGCGGGCAGGGCGGATGCGCGCAGACCCGTGGGGCGGGCGGCGCGGCCGGGGAACAGCAGTCCGCAGGCCTTCTCGGTGGCCGTCATGTAGTAGTCCAGCAGCCGTTCGACCGCCGCCGACTCCTCGGTCGCGTCCGGTCCCCAGAGACTGTGGGCGAAGCTGCGCACCAGGTCGTGGAAGGTGTACAGGCCGATCTCCGGCTGCTGGAGCAGATGGACGTCCAGCAGCAGTTCCAGGATCTCCTCCGCCTCCCAGGTGCCCGCCATGTCCAACAGTGCCGCCGCCGAGTGCACGTCGATGTCCCCGCCGGGGTGCAGCGCCAGGATGCGGAACGCGGTGCGGCACTCCTCGTTCAACGTCTGGTACGACAGCCTGAGGGTGGCGGCGACACTGCGCTCGCCCAGGCTCAGCTCGTCCAGCCGGCGGGTCTCGTCGCGCAGCCGGTCGGCCAGGTAACGCACCGTCCAGCGCGGGCGGTTGCGCAGCCGGGCCGTCGCTATGCGCAGGGCGAGCGGGAGGTGGCCGCAGAGCCGGGCGAGTTCCTCGGCGGCCTCCGGTTCCGCGACGACGCGATGCGCGCCGATCGTCTCGGCGACCAGCGTGGCGCTCTCCTCGGGGGCCATGACATCGATCGATATCCACTCCATCCCGTCCAGGTCGACCAGCCGGGCCCGACTGGTGATCAGCACCAGACAGCCGGGGGAGGTGGGCAGCAGCGGCCGTACGGTCGCCGCGTCGGCCGCGTTGTCGAGCAGCAGCAGCAGTTTCTTGCCGGCGAGCACCGACCGCCACAGCGCGGTACGGCCGGCCGTCTCCTCCGGGATCTGGCCGGCAGGCACACCGAGCGCGCGCAGCAGGACGTCGAGCGCGGTCCCGGCGCCGACGGGCTGCTCACCGGGGGCGTAGCCGCGCAGGTCGATGTGGAGCTGTCCGTCCGGGTAGGCGGCGGCCAGCCGGTGGGCGGTGCGCACGGCCAGGGAGGTCTTGCCGCAGCCGCCCATGCCGTCGATCCCCACGACCCCGGTGCCGTGCGCGTCCGCCTCCTTCGCGAACTGCAGCAGGGACTGCGACTCCCGTTCGCGGCCGGTGAAGTCCGCCAGGTCGTAGGGCAGGGTGCACGGTGCCTCGGCCGGCGGGGGCGGGGCGGGGGCGGCCGGGGGCTGGGGGTGCGGTGCGGCGAGTTCGGGGCTCTCGCGCAGGATGCCCTCGTACACCTTGGCAAGTTGCGGGCCCGGGTCGATGCCCAGTTCCTCGACGAGGAGTTCGCGTACCCGGCCGTACTCCTCCAGCGCCTCGGCTTGGCGGCCCGAGCGGTACAGGGCGAGCATCAGCTGGCCGCGCAGGGGCTCGCGCAGCGGGTGCTGGGTGATCAACTCGCGCAGGTCCGGGACGAGTTCGGAGATCTCGCCCAGGCGCAGGCGCAGCTCGAAGAACTGCTCGGCGGCGGCCAGCCGGCGTTCCTCCAGCGCGGTCGCGGCGGCCTCGATCACCGGCCCGCCCGAACCGGAGAGGACCGGGCCGCGCCAGAGGGCGAGTGCGCCGCGATAGCCGTGTACGGCTTCGGCGAGCCGTCCCTCGGCGGTCGCGGCCTTCGCCTGGCGTACCCGGGCGTCGAACTCGCTCAGGTCGAGCTGCGTCTCGCCGACCACCGCCCGGTAGCCGGGGCCGTCGGTGACGAGGGTGTCGCTGCCGCCCACGATCCTGCGGCGCAGGTCGGCTACGGCCTTGCGGACCTGGTGGAAGGCGGTGGTCGGGGGGTCCTCGGACCAGGTCGCGGCCACCAGGCGGGACACCGGCAGCACCTTGCCGGCCTCCAGCAGCAGCGAGACGAGGACCCGTTCCTGGATCGAGCCGCCGAGCCGCAGGCGGGTCCCGTTCTCCCAGGCCTCCAGCGGGCCCAGGACGTTGAAACGCAGCCGTGTCTCATCACCCGACGACATGAGCCCCCCGCTCGAAACCCACACGATTTTGACAACTGTTCGGTGATCATAAGTCGGTTCGGCAGCGGGCGGTACTGGACCGCGCGGCCTGTGGGCGGGCTCGGACAGGGCCTCCCACCAGGCGATTGATCGGCAACAGGGCTGTCTGAAGGGTCGTTCGCGATGGCCGCCGGGTCCACTCCCCGCAGAGGAGAGTTTGTTCTGTACATGCACGAAAAAGCTGCCCGGGGGCACATCCGCCGTCAGGGGCCGTGGAGTTCGCACCCCACGATGTGAGGGCCTCGCGCGGTGAGCACGACCGTCGTACGCGCCGGCCCCGACTCGTGCCCCGCCAGATCCAGCAGCGCCATCACCGCCGACCGCAGCGTAGCCTGCTCCGGCTCCGCGGGCGGCGTGTCCCGGGAGTGGGTGATGCCGACCACCTGGTGCATACCGTTGCTCGTCATGGTCTCGACCCTGAACTCCGGCCCCTGCGGGCGCTCGTCCGCGTGGTCGCGGGCCGCGAGCTCACCGCGTCCGGAGAAAGCGGCCAGCGCCTCTATGGCGGACACCTCTCCCAGCGGCCGGCGCGGCGCGCGGCCGCCCGCCTCGTCGTCCGCGTGTGTGGGCTGGTTCACGGGTTCCTCCTCCGGAGTGCGACAGACGCGAGGAGAATCGCGCCCGCCGCTCCCGGCCCGTTCCCGGCCTGTTCCCGGCCCGGGACCGGAACGGGAACCCTCCAGTACCCCCCGGGCCTAGAAATGCGGTTGGCGGCTGACGGCCACGCCGCCGACCACGAGGGGAGCAAAGGGTGACGAGTGTGCTGATCTGCGATCAGATGCCGGTCATGCGGGACGGTATCCGCGCGCTGCTGTCGGCGAAGCCGGACATCGAGGTCGTCGGGACCACCGACAGCGGGATGCACGCGGTCACCCTGGTCCGCCAGCGCCGCCCGGACGTGGTCATCACCGGACTCACCCTGCGCGGCATCCCCGGCCTGGAGATGATCAGACGGGTACGGGAGGAGACCCTCGCCGACCCGGTCCGCTCCATCGTCTTCACCATGGACGACAGCAGCGAGACCATCGCCGAGACCCTGCATGCCGGGGCCAGCGGCATCCTTTCCCCGGACAGCAGCGGCGAGGAGTTCACCGCCGCCGTGTACGCGGCGGCCCGCGGCCAGGCGATGCTCGCGCCGCAGGTCACCAAGCGGCTCATCGACTGGTACTGCCGCCGCGAGCACGAGCCGGAGGAACGGCTCCAGCCGTTCGTCGGCACCCTGACGCCCAAGGAGCGCGAAGTACTGCTGCTGTTCGCGGAGGGCCGGTCCACCGACCAGGTCGCCCGGCAGCTCTCGATCGGCATAGCAACCGTGCGCACCCATGTCTACCGGCTGCGCAACAAGCTGGAGCTGAAGGACCGCGCCCAGCTCGTCTCGTTCGCCTACCGCGCCGGTCTCATGCGTCCGACGTGAGCAGGCCGGCCGCCACGGCCTCCCCGGGCAGCAGCCCGAACTGCGCGCGCACCGCCCGTGCGCACCTGACGGCGTCCGACTCCCGTACGACCGCGCAGATCCCGGTGGCCGAAGGCGACGCCAGCCAGTAGTCGCCGTCGACGCGGGACACCGCCTCGTAGAACGAGGCGGCCACCCGCGCGTCGCAGCGCAGGCCCGTACCCAGCAGCGAGACCTTCGCGGCCGGCGCGTCCCGCCGGACGGAGGGGACGCCGGGGCGCGAGCCGGTGAGGTGTGGGACGCCGGGGTGCGGGCCGAGGCCGCGCAGTGCCGCGAGCGCCCGGTCGGCCTGCGCGCCCGCCACGGTGAACGACAGCTCCATGAGCCCGGAGGCGTCCAGCAGCCGCTGGAACACCATGTCGGTCGTGACGCCCGCGTCCGCGAGGGCGCGGAAGACGCGCGCCTGCCCGCCGGCCGGACCGGTGACCGAGATCCGCTCCAGGTCGAACTCCAGCGCCACGTCGTGGACAAGTGCTCGTTCCATGGGTTCCTCCAGGGGTGGGAATGCGGCGATGCGATGCGGTGCGACCGGCGGACGGGGCGCGCCGGCGGGGTGGGGCGGCGCACTCGGCCGGTGCCCGGCTCCTGCTACGTCCGACCCGGCCAGGTCTGTCCGGCGTGGTCGGGGCCCTGCACTATTCCCGCCGTGAGCGTGCCCCCGTCCACCGGATCGATCAGGATGAACGAACCCGTACGCCGGTTGTCCGCGTACGGGTCCAGCGCCACCGGCTCGGTGGTCCGCAGCCGCGCCCGGCCGATCTCGTTGAGCCGCAGCCCGTCCGGCGCGGGGAGCCGCTCCAGCGTGCCGATGTCGATCAGGTCGTCGATGTCCGTGACGATCGCCCGCACGGTACGAGTGGCCTGCTTGAGCAGGACCCGGTCGCCCGCCCGCAGCGGCCGTTCGGCGAGATGGCAGAGGACCGCCTCGACCTCCCGGGTCACCACGGGCGCGGGCCCGGCACCGATGACGTCGCCGCGGGAGACGTCGACGGCGTCCGCCAGCCGGACCGTCACCGACTGCGGGGCCCGTGCCGTCTCGCAGCTCCGGCCGAGCACGTCGATAGCGGCCACCGTCGTGGTCGTACCCGAGGGGAAGACGGTCACCGCGTCGCCGACCCGCAACACCCCGGAGGCCAGCTGCCCGGCGTAGCCCCGGTAGTCGGCGTACTCGGCGGACTGCGGACGGATCACGTACTGCACCGGCAGCCGGACCTCGGGCGCGGGCTCCGCCGAGCCGACCTGCGCGGTCTCCAGCTGCTCCAGCAGGGTCGGGCCCGCGTACCAGTCCATGCGGGTGGACGGCCGTACGACGTTGTCGCCCGACAGCGCGGACACCGGGATCGACGTCACGCGCGCCGCGCCGAGGCCTGCGGCGTACGCGGCGAACGTCCGCGCGACGGAGGCGAAGACCTCCTCCGAACAGCCCACCAGGTCCATCTTGTTGACGGCCAGCACGATGTGCGGCACCCGCAGCAGCGCGGCGATGGCGGTGTGGCGGCGGGTCTGCTCCACCACTCCGTGGCGGCCGTCCACGAGGACCACGGCGAGGTCCGCCGTCGACGCGCCGGTGACCATGTTCCGGGTGTACTGCACATGCCCGGGGGTGTCGGCGAGGATGAAGCGCCGCTTCGGGGTGGCGAAGTAGCGGTGGGCCACGTCGATGGTGATGCCCTGTTCCCGTTCGGCCCGCAGGCCGTCGGTCAGCAGCGCGAGGTCGGTGAGCGGCCGTCCGGACTGCCGGGAGGCGCGCTCGACGGCCTCCAGCTGGTCGGTGAAGACCGACTTCGAGTCGTGGAGCAGCCGCCCCACCAGGGTGGACTTGCCGTCGTCCACGGAACCTGCGGTGGCGAAGCGGAGCAGCTCGGCCGGCTGGACGGGCAGGGTCTGGTTCACGGTCATGATCTGGGGCACGGTCATGGCTAGAAATACCCCTCGCGTTTGCGGTCTTCCATGGCAGCCTCGGACGCACGGTCGTCGGCGCGGGTCGCTCCTCGTTCGGTGATCCGGCTGAGCGCCACCTCGGCGACCACCTCGGCGACCGTCCGGGCGGCCGACTCCACCGCGCCGGTGCACGACATGTCGCCCACCGTCCGGTAGCGCACCAGCCGCCGTTCGGCCCGCTCGCCCGGTGCCGGGTCGCCGCCCCACGCGCCCGCCGTCAGCCACATCCCGTCCCGGCGGAACACCTCCCGCTCATGGGCGAAGTAGATGCCCGGCAGCTCCACGCCCTCCCGCTCGATGTACTGCCAGATGTCCAACTCGGTCCAGTTCGACAGCGGGAACACCCGGTGGTGCTCGCCCGGTGCCTGCCGGCCGTTGTACAGCTGCCACAGCTCCGGGCGCTGCCGGCGCGGGTCCCACTGGCCGAACTCGTCCCGCAGGCTGAACACCCGCTCCTTGGCGCGGGCCTTCTCCTCGTCGCGGCGGGCCCCGCCGAACACGGCGTCGAACCCGCCCGCGGCGATGGCGTCCAGCAGGGGCACGGTCTGGAGCTGGTTGCGGACGCCGTCCGCGCGCTCGCGCAGCCGCCCTGACGCCAGGTACTCCTCCACCGACGCGACGACCAGTCCGAGACCCGACGCGGCCACCGCACGGTCCCGGTACTCCAGCACCTCGGGGAAGTTGTGGCCGGTGTCCACGTGCAGCAGCGTGAGCGGCGGCCGGGCGGGCCAGAACGCCTTGCGGGCCAGGTGCAGCATGACGATGGAGTCCTTGCCGCCGGAGAACAGCAGCACCGGCCGCCGGAACTCCCCGGCCACCTCGCGCAGGATGTGCGCCGACTCCGCCTCCAGGACGTCCAGATGGGACAGCGGCTCCACCGCGTCGGCCTCCCCGGCCCGCTGCCGCGCCGCGACGGTCGTCGTCATATCAGACCCCTCTCCGTGAGCAGGCCGCACAGCGCGGCGACGGACTCGTCGACGCTCTGCCGGTGGGTGTCCAGCACGAGGTCGGGCGCCTCGGGCACCTCGTACGGGTCGTCGACCCCCGTAAGGCCGCGTACCTCGCCGGCGCGCTGCCCGGCGTACAGGCCCTTGACGTCCCGTCCGGCGCAGACCTCCACCGGCGCGGCGACATGGACCTCCACATAGGGGGTGCCGCTGCGCTCATGGCGCTCACGCACCGCCGTCCGGGCGTCCGCGTACGGCGCGATGACCGGGACCAGGGTGAGGACGCCGTGCCGGGAGAGCAGGTCGGCGACCAGGCCGACGCGCTGCACGTTGGCGTGGCGGTCCTGCCGGGAGAAGCCGAGGCCGGGGGAGAGGACCGGGCGCAGTTCGTCACCGTCCAGGATCTGGACGCGGCGGCCGGCGAGGTGTTTCTCCAGTGCGGTGGCGACGGTGGTCTTGCCCGAGCTGGGGAGGCCGGTCAGCCAGACGGTGGCTCCTTCCTGCCGGGGCGTGGTCGGTGGGCGGGGGGCTGTTTTCGGCATGCGCTGGTTCTCCGTTTCGGGTGTGGGGCGGGCCGTTCGGGGCGACCGTGGGTTCAGGGAGTTCAGCCCACCAGTTCAATGACCGGCAGGGCCGCGCCGTCCTGCCGGGTGGTGCGGTAGTGGCCGGCGTAGCGGGCGAAGGTCTCGGGGCCGACCGGGGGGCGGCCGAGGCCCGCGGTGGCGGCGAGGCGGTCCGCGTTGCGGCGGGTGGCCGGGAGCGGCTCGTACCGCAGGAGTGCGGCGATCCGTTTCCCGTCGTGGGCCGCGTCGCCGGACGGTTCGGGGAGCAGGGCCAGCAGGGCGGCGGCGTCACGGTCGCCGTCGACGGCCGCCGACTTCTCGACCGCGTTCCAGAACGTCTCGTACGACACCTCGGTGAGACCCAGTTCGTGGCGGAAGGCCAGGAGCAGTTCGTCCAGCCGGGTCGGCTGCGGGCGCATGGGGTGGAAGTAGCCGTACGCGTGGCGCAGGACGGCGGCCGTCACGAGGGCGCCGGCGTAGTCGACGGGGAGATAGTCCATGACCGCCGGGCTGCGGAACCTCAGGCCGGTCCGCGCGCAGGCCCGGACCAGGAGGTCGGGCAGGCCCCAGGGGCTGGGGACGCCGTGCCGGGAGTGCGGCATCACGTCGCCGAACCGGTGGACGGTCAGCGGCAGTCCGCGCTCGGCCGCCCGCTGGAGCAGGAGTTCGCCCACCCACTTCGAGCGGCTGTAGCCGTCGGCCGGCGGCAGGTCCGCCGCTGCGGGCTCTTCCAGAGGCCGCCCCTGGGGCAGGACGCTCAGGGTGGACAGGAAGTGGAACGGCTTGAGCCGGGAGCGCGCCGCGAGCCGGATCAGCTCCAGGGTGCCGCCGACGTTGACGTTCCGGTGCGCCGCGTAGTCCCGGGTGAAGTTCACCGTCGCGCCGCAATGTACGACGGTGTCGGTCACCTCGGCCAGCCGGTCGAACTCCGCCGCGCCGAGCCCGAGTCGGGGCTCGCCGAGATCGCCGGGCACCGCGACGATCCGCTCCGGCCAGGCTTCGTCCCACAGCCGGTACCCGGCGAGCTGGGCGGTGAGCCGCCGGCGCGCGGACGGGGCGTCCTTGGCGCGGACGAGACAGTGGACTGTCGCCGGGGTGGAGGACAGGAGGTTGTGCAGGAGCTGGGCGCCGATGAAGCCGGTCGCGCCGGTGAGCAGGATGTGCTGGGGTGGCGCCGCGTTCGGCTTCGCTTGTGCCGCCGCCTTCGCCGCCCCCAGCCGCTCCAGGTCGGCGCTGATCCCGGCCGGCAACTCCGTGTCCTTACCGGCCCGTTCGATGAACGACGCGGCCTCCAGCGCCGGCGCCGGAGCAGTGGTCGGCATCCCCCGTCCGGCGATCCGGGCGAGCTGGGCCCCCAGCGTCGGGTGGAGGAACACGTCGCGGGCCGACCACTTCGTACCGGTGATCTCCGTCAGCCGGACGGCCAGCCGCTGCGCGCTGAGGGAGTCGCCGCCGCAGGCGAAGAAGTCGTCGTCGGGCCGTATTTCGGAGCGGGGCAGCAGCCGCAGCCACGCCGCGCGCACCGACTCGCCGGTCTCGTCCGCGACCTCACCTCCGGCCTCCGGTACGGCCGCGCGCCGCGCCGGTGCGAGCAGTGCCGCCAGCTGCCGCCGGTCGGTCTTGCCGTTGGGCGTCAGCGGCATGTGGTCGAGCACCACGAAGCGGCGCGGGACCAGGGCGGGCGGCAGGGCGCGCCCGACGTGCTCCCGGAGGCCGTCGTCCCCCGCCCCCGCCTCCCGCAGCACCACGAACGCCGTCAGCAGCGGATTCCCCTGGTTCTCGTCCACCACCGCCTTGGCGTCCCTCACCAGCGGATGGGTCAGGACGGCGGCCTCGACCTCGGTGAGTTCGATGCGGACTCCGCCGATCTTGACCTGGTGGTCGCGCCGGCCGCTGAACTGGAGCACCCCGTCGGGCCGGTGGAAGCCCAGGTCACCGGTCCGGTAGAGGCGGGTGCCGGGGATCTCGGGGAAGGGGTTCGTGATGAACGCGGCGTCCGTGCGCTCGGGGTCCTTGAGGTAGCCGAGGCCCAGGCATTCACCGCCGACGCAGATCTCGCCGATCTCGCCGGGCGTGACGGGCCGCAGCTCCTCGTCCAGGACCACGGCGTACGTGTTGTCGATGGGCCGGCCGATGGGCATCGGGTCGCGGTCGGCGTCGGACACCTCGTGGAAGACCGAGCCGATCGAGGCCTCGGTCGGGCCGTAGGTGTTCACCACGGTCACCCCCGGGACCAGTGCCCGGAAGGTGTGCACGGCCGCCGCGGTCATCTCCTCGCCACCGATGAGCACCGTGCGCAGACTGCGCAGCCGCGCCGCCTGGCCGGGTTCGGACGTGAGCAGTTCGACCAGGGTGGCGAAGACCGAGGGGACGAAGTCCGTCATCGTCACGCCGTGCCGGTGGACGACGTCGATCGTCGCGGTGAGGTCGAGGATGCCCGACCGCTTCGGGATGACCACCTGGCTGCCGGTCGTGAGCGGCCAGAGCAGCTGCCACAGGGAGGAGTCGAACTGGTGGCGGCTGTTCTGGAGGACGACCTCGTCGGACCGGTCGCTGAGGTGCGCGGTCATGTGCTGGAAGCGGTTCAGCAGCCCCCGGTGGATGTTGACGGCGCACTTGGGCAGACCGGTCGAGCCCGAGGTGTAGAAGCCGTAGACCGGGTCGTCGAGGTCCGAGGGGTCCGTGTCCGGCGCCGGGACGTCCTCCGGCAGGGCGAGGGCGTCCACCGGGAGGACCGGGACCCCGAACGGGCGGTCCGCGAGGCCGGGCGAGCAGACCACCAGCTTCGCGTCGAGCGTGGCGAGCATCCCGCGCAGCCGGTCGGCGGGCGCCTGGTCGTCGACGGGGACGAAGGGCGCGCCCAGCTTCATCGCGGCGATCATGGCGACGGGCAGCTCAAGACCGCCCTCGACCGCGAGCGGTACGAAGTCGCCCCGGGTGACGCCGAGTTCGCGCAGCCGCGCGGCGAGGGCGGCGGCGCGCCGGTCGAGACCGCGGTAGCTGAGCGTGTCCGTACCGAAGGTGACCGCGGTGGCCTCCGGGGCCGCCTCGACCCAGGACTCGAAGAGCTGGAGCACATTCCGGTCCTTCGGATACCGGACGTACCGGCCCGCGAATTCACCCGCCAACTGTTTATTCACCGCTCTTGACTGCATGCACGCTCCCTGAACGTCCTACTGCCGGAAGTGGCCGGCGGGGCAGTCCCACCGAGGCGAGCATAGGGCGCGTCAATTCCCGTCACGCATATTCAGGTGATTACTCCGGTGTACGGGAAAGGATTACCCGGACGGAATCCGACGGGTTCTTCCCCGGCAATTGACAGCCGGAAAGAAACGGCAGTACTGTCGCGCTGAATTTCGTGTGTCCGGTATCGATGCAGAGGGATGGACGATGGATATCGAGGAACTGCGGGACCGGAAAGTCGGAATGCTCGTCTCCGGCGGGCTGTCCAGTGTGGCCGTCGCGGCCTGGCTGGCCGCGAAGGGCGTGGAGACGATCGCCTACGTCGCCGACATCGGCCAGACGGGCCCGGCCCCGGGCGCCGCGCTGTACGAGGCGCTCGGCCGGCTCGGGCTCACCGTCCGGACCGTCGACCTGCGGGCGGAGATGGCGGAGACGGCGCTGCGGCTCGTGGCGCACGAGGCGTCGTACGACGGCGGCTACTGGAACACCACGGGGGCCTCGCGCGCCGTGCTGGTCGCCGGGCTCGCCGGGGTGCTGCGCGAGGACGGATGCGAGATCCTCGCGCACGGCTGCGTCGGCGGCGGCAACGACCAGGCTCGGTTCGCCCGCTACACCGCGGCCCTGGCACCCGGCCTGGAGGTCTTCACGCCCTGGACGGCGCCCTGGATGCGCGAGCGCTTCCCCGACCGCGGGAGCATGGCCGCGTACCTGGCCTCGGTCGGCTTCCCCGAGCAGCTGGCCGGCTGGGCGACGTACTCCGTCGAGGGCAATCTGGCCGGCTTCTCGCACGAGAGCGACCTGCTGGAGTCGCTGGCCACCCCGCCGACCGCCGTGTCGCCGCTGATGACGGTCTGGCCCGCGGAGGCCGCCGACAAACCGGAGACGGTCCGGATCCGCTTCGAGCGCGGCAGGCCGGTGGAGATCGACGGCGTGCCGGTCACGGCACTGGAGGCCGTGTTGCGGGCGAACGCGAGCGGCGGACGGCACGGCATCTCCCTGCGCAGCACCGTGGAGAACCGGGTCAACGGCACCAAGTGCCGCGGCGTCTACGAGGCGCCCGGCCTCGACGTGCTCGGCCACTGCCTCGCGGCGCTGCGGCAGGCGTGCCTGGACAAGCCCGGCACCCTGCTGATGCGCGAGCTGTCCGGCGCGCTCGCGACCGCCGTGTACGAGGGCCGCTATTACGAAGCCGCGGGCCGCGCCGCCGCCGAGGCCGCGGACGTGCTCGCCGCCGAAGTCAGCGGCACGGTGGAGGCCGAGCTGTACCGCGGCACGGTGACCGTCCACACGCTGACCGGCCTCCCCGGCAACCGGGGCACCGCCCGGCAGACCCGCTTCACCCAGGGCGGTCACCACTGGCAGCTGGAGGCCGCGAGCTGATCGTGCCGTGCGGGGGTGGAGAGAAGGGCCACCTTCTCTCCACCCCCGCACACCACGATCGGTCCACCGCTCACTGGGACCAGGCGGTCGGCACCCGGTCCCAGCGGTGCCCGCGCAAGGTTGCCATCAGCGCGTCGGACAGGGGCTCTCGGCCACTCACCCCGAGGTTGGACCGTACGTGTCCGACGTTGCGCATCCCGGGGATGACGGTGCTCACCGCCGGGTGCCGCAGGATGAAGCGCAGTGCCAGCTCGGGGAGCGTGACCCCCGGCGGCAGCACCTCCTTCAGTGCCTCGGCGCGCGCCACACTCGCCTTCAGGTTCTCCGGGACGAAGTACGAGGCGCGCCAGTCGCCGTCCGGCCAGGTCGTGTCCTCGGTCAGCGTCCCCGTGAGCGTGCCCTCGTCGAACGGGACGCGGGCGACAACCGCGATGTCTTTTTCCAGGCAGGCGTCGAAGAGTTCATCCTCGGGCGCCTGGTCGAAAATGTTGTAGATCACCTGCACGGAATCGACGAGGCCGGTCTCCATCGCCTTGACCACATTCTCCGGCTCCCAGCGGTTTACGCTGATCCCGAAACCCTCCACCAGCCCCTGGTCCTTGAGCGCACGAACGGGTTCCTGCCAGCGTTCGTCGTCAGCCCAGGAATCCTCCCAGACGTGCAGCTGAAGCAGATCGATCTTTTCCCTTCCCAGCCCTTCGAGGCTCTTGTGCGCGTATTCCATGATGTGGTCGGCGGGAAATACGTCCTCAAGTCTCGATTCCCGGTTCGACGGCCACACGCGGTTCTTCGGGGGGATTTTCGTCGCCGTGTGGAGGCGGGTCCCCGGCACGTCGGCCACCAGCCTGCCCAGCAGCTCCTCACTGTGCCCGCGGCCGTAGATCCAGGCCGTGTCGAAGAAGTTGCAGCCGAGCCGGACGCTCTCCCGCAGCGCCGCGTCACCCACCGTGTCGTCGGCGCCGGTCCATCCGCCCTCGCCGCCGGCGATGCCCCACATGCCGTAGCCGACCTCGCCGACCTGCCAGCCGAGCCGCCCGAACCGTCGGTACTCCATGACCACTCCATCTCATGAAAAGGAAAGGGGCGGCGGCCCGGCCGGACCGCCGCCGTGCGATACGTCGTCAGTACGCCGCCGTGCGATACGCCGTCAGTACGCCGCCGTGCGATACGCCGTCAGTACGCCGCCGTGTGATCCGCCGTCAGCAGCGCCAGCGCGTTCAGGAACAGCTCCGCCAGCCGCCGTCCCGTCGTAGCCGCCGTCGCCTCCGGGGCGACCCTGACCTGGAGGTCGAACACCTCGTCCTGGAGCGGGCGCCGGTTCACCTCCAGCACGACGGGGAAGTTGGTGCGGTCGGCGAAGCGCCAGCCGTCCGCCTCGATGCCCGGCAGCGCACCGATGGCGTCGAACGCGTGCAGATCCGTGAAGTTGAACATCGTCTCGAACGGCGCCCGCCCCAGGTCCCGCTGGATCCGGGCGAGCGGGTACGCGCGGTGCGGCAGATGCGCGCGCTCGGCGTCGAAGGCCGCCGTGACCAGCTCGGCCCAGGTCCCGCCGCGCACGGCGAGCCGCACCGGCAGGACGTTGATGAACACCCCGAGGACCAGCTCGGCACCCTCCCGCTCGGGACGGCTGCTCCCGCACATCCCGCCGACCACGTCGTCCGACCCCGACAGCACGCTCAACGCGTGCAGATACGCGGCGAGATGGACGCTCTTCACCGGCACCCTCAGCTCGTCCGCGACCCGGCGCACACCGGCGGTCAGGTCCGCCGGTATCGCCCGCACGGTCAGCGTCTCCGCCTCGCCGCGCGCCGCGCCGTCGGGCGCCGGCAGCGGCAGCGGAGCGGCGCCGGTGAGCAGCCCGGACCAGAAGTCCCGGGAGTCCGCCGAGGCGACGGCACGCTGTTCGTGCGTGATGAAGTCGCGGTACCTGACGCCGGAGAGGGCGGGCAGCACGGGCCCCGTGGCCGTACGGCGTGCGTACTCGGTAAGGAGTTCGGTGACGAGCCGGGCGTAGCTCCAGCCGTCCACCAGGATGTGGTGCACCGAGAGCGAGAGCTGGAAGGACTCCGGTGAGCGCAGGCCGATGTGCACCCGCAGGAGCGGCGCCGTCGACAGGTCGAACGGCACGCCGGTCTCCCGCGCCCACCAGTCGGCCAGCGCCTCCTCCTGCCCGGCCCGGTCCAGCGCGCTCAGGTCCTCGACCTCGACGGGTACGACGGCCCGCGCCCGCACCAGTTGGAGCGGTTCCCGGAAGTCGGCGAGGTCGAAGGAGGTGCGCAGGACGTCGTGCCGGTCGCACAGGGCGGCCAGGGACTCCTCCAGCGCGGCCCGGTCCCAGCGGCCCCGGATCTCACAGCTGGTCAGATCGTGGTAGAGGCCCGAGTCCCCGTCGAGTTCGCAGTGGTAGAGCATGCCCAACTGCACGGCGGACAGCGGGTAGGCGTCCACCACCCCGGCGGGGACCAGCGCGGGGTCGAGGTCGGCGAGCGTCGTGGACAGCCGGTCCGGGACCGGCGCGGGCTCGGCGGACTCCGCGCCGCCGAGGAAACCGACCAGGTCGCGGAAGACGGGGTGCAGGAAGACCTGCGCCACCTTCATCTCGACGCCGCCCGCGCGGCAGACGCCCACCAGCCGTATCGCCGTGATCGAGTCGCCGCCCAGGGTGAAGAAGCTGTCGTCGGGCCCGAAGGCGTCGGTGCCCAGCACCTGGGCCCAGGCGGTACGCATGATCTGCTCGATCCGGTCCCGCGTGCGGTTCTCGATCACCGTGGACATGGCTGGTCTCCTTGTGTGCGCTGGTGGAGGGGGTGGTACGGGCGGCTCACTCGGCGGCGGAGGCGACCCACACGTAGTACTCGGAGCCGGGCCCGAAGGGGGACTCGTCGAAGCCGCCGTGCTCCCGCTCGATCCGGAAGCCGGCCTGTCCGAGCAGTTCGCGGATCTGCTCCGGGGAGCGGTAGAAGTTGGTCCGCAGGCTGTGCCGGCTCTCCAGGACCAGGCCTTCCTCGTCGAGGACCTCGCTCACCCGGCGCCGGGTGATCTTCTGCGCCCCGGTGTCGAAGGTGTTGAAGTCCCACATGGCGATGCGCTGTCCGGTACGGGGGTGGCGGATCTCGCCGGCGAACAGCTGGCGCCGGTCGTACTCGGCGATCACCTCGTCGCTGAAGATCGGCACGCCGGTGGCGAACCTGCCGCCGGGCAGCAGGTGTTCGCGTATCGAGGTGAGGGCGCTGAGCCAGTCCTCGGTGGTCTCCAGGTGGTACATCGGCTGGCCGGCGGCGAGCACCAGGGCGAACCTCTCGCCGAGCCGGAAGGTGCGGAAGTCCCCCTCCACCAGCTCGACGCGGCCCTCCGGAACCCCGGCCGCCGCCAGGTTCGCGCGGCCCTGCTCCAGCATGGACGGCGAGATGTCGACGCCCACGGCACGCTCGACCAGCGCCGCGCAGGGCAGCAGCACCCGGCCGGTGCCGCAGGCCAGTTCGAGCAGCGGACCGCCGAACTCCTCGGTGCGGGCCAGCTGGAACGGCAGGTCGAGGGTGTTGAGGTCGGCCCACAGGGTGTCGTACAGCTCGGCTTCGTGGCGGTACTCGTCCTCGACGGGCTCGCCTTCGGCGAATGACGCTCCCAGGGCTTCGGCGGCTTCGGCGGCTTCGGCGGCGGTGTTCTGATCGGTCGTCAATACGCTCACGGCGTTCACTCCAGGTTGTCGGGTTGCTGTGGCTCGGATGTCAGATCGAGGCGAGGGTCGCGGCGACGACCTCGGCGACCCGCCGCACCACCGGGTCCCGCAGGACGCCGAAGTGGTCGCCGGGCACGGTGACGACGTCGAGGTCGGGCCCGTCGCACAGGGCGGCCCACGGTTCGGGGCGGGCCGGCGAGTCCGCGGCGCGGATCATCGTGACCGGGCCGGTGTGCCGCGCCGGGCGGTGGGCCCGCATGACCCGGGTGGCGCGTGCGAACACCCGGTACTTGATGTGCAGATCGGCGGCGGACAGCCCCAAGTCCTGTCCGTTCAGCCTGAGTTGGAGCATGGCCGAGGCCAGCGCCTCCGTCGCCGGGAGCTCCCAGGTGGCCGGGGTCAGCGCCTCGTGCCCTTCCGTACCGCTCCAGCCCAGCAGGTCCTCCACGAAGGCCCGCAGAGTCTCGGCCGGCGTCCAGGCCCCGGCCTCCTCCGGCCATGGCGCCGAGTCGATCAGGACGACGGGCGGCGCCGGCCGGTCCGTACCGGCGGACCACTGCCGCGCCATCTCGTGGGCGACGACCCCGCCGAACGACCAGCCCGCCACGGCCGCGGGCGTACGCAGCCCTTCGGCGGCCAGCAACTCCCGGTAGTGCCGGGCCAGTTCGGCGAGGGTGGGCTCGGGGCCCGCGCCGTCGAGCAGACCGTCCGCGGCGAGCGCCCAGACCGCCCGCCCCGGCGGCAGCCGCCTGCCCAGCTCGGCGTAGCAGAAGACACCGCCGCCGATGGGGTGGACGAGGACCAGCGGATCTCCCGCGCCGGGCGCACCGTCCCTGAGCACGACCACACCCCCGCCGGCGGCCCGGCGGCTGCGCATCAGCTCCAGCAGCGCCCGCTTCGTCGGCGACAGCTCCTCGGCCCCGGCCGGCGGTGCGGTACGGGCGCCGCTCACGCCCCCACCGCGATCCGGCGCTCGAAAAGGTACGCGTAGAACGGAAACTGCTCGGCGTGGATCTCGGCCAGATAGGCGTTGCTCTCCACCGTGTCCGCGTAGTTCTTCTCGCGCCGCACGAATCCGGTGCTCTCGCTCGCGTCCACGTGCCAGCGTTCCGTCTTGCGCCATTCCGACGGCACGCCGGACCGCCACGTCAGCGCGTCGGCGCGGAAATGCAGGCCGATGCGCTCGCAATAAGAACGGACCGTCGCCTCCGGGTGATCCAGCAGATTGTCGGAATCGACGACGACCGGGGCCTCACCCTGCGCTTTCTCCACGGCCGTGTACAGCTCGTGCAGCCGGGAGAATCCGATGTCGGCGCGGTCGAGGTCGGGATTGAGGGCGTAATGGGACGCGATCACCTCCGCCGGATCGCGGATGATGAAGGTGTGCGCGCTCTCGCGCAGGAATTCCTCGTCGGCCAGCACCCCCGGATAGTGGAAGTCCGTGGTGTCCTTGAAGAATACCGGCCGCTCCGCGCCCAACTCCCGTATGGCGCCGATGAGTTCGAACTCCGTACGCACCGTGCGCCCGGCTATCTCGAACTCGCCGAAACCCGCCAGAACGGAGAACGGCTCATGCAGGACGACGAGGTCGTCGCGCTCCATCATCATCCGCAGGAAAGCGGTGGACCGGGATCTCGGGGCACTCCACAGAGCGATGATCCGCGGTTGCTCCCGGACACTTTCGCTGTCATCAGTCATTTCCGACCCGCTTCCCCGGAAGTCCGATAGCCGTGACGCGCGGCCTCCACTGTTCGCCGCGCCGGGATCATGCTAGACGGACGGAACGCCGAAAGGAACACCGCAGAAATACTTACGCGGCCCTCCTTTCCGGGTAGGCGTCATGATTACCCCGGGGGTAATCCTCATGCTGAGAAAACATCCTCGGACTGGGCTTTCCTCATCCTTCTGCGTACTGGGGATTCAACACGCAGATGAAGGTGCGGGGGAACCCTGGAAACTACTCTGGAAAACAATTGGGGCCCGTCGGGCAGCAGGCTTAAGGAGATCCACGGTGAGTGAGTTGATCGAAAGGCTGGCGCGCCTTCCGGAAGACCGAAGGGCCGAGCTGCTGACCCGGCTGCGGGCGGGCGCCCGGCAGACCTCGGCGGCGCGGCCGGTGCCGCGCCGGACGGCCGGACCGGCGCCGCTCTCCCACGGCCAGCAGACCCTCTGGTTCCTCGACCGACTGGCGCCCGGCCGGGCCACCTACAACGTGGGCACCGCGTACCGGATCGGCGGCCGGCTCGACATCCCCGCGCTGCACCGGGCGCTGGCCTCCGTCGTCGCGCGGCACGAGGTGCTCAGGACCGGATTCCGTGAAGAGGCGGGCGAGGCACGCCAGTTCGTCGTCCCCGACCTCGTGGCGGCGCTCCCCGTGCGGGACCTGCGGGGAACGGACGAGCCGGAGGCCGAGGCCGAGCGGATCGCGCTGGCGCTGGCGCGGGCTCCGTTCGATCTGGCGCAGGCCCCCTTGTGGCGGGCCGAACTGCTGCGGCTGGCCGACGACGAGCAGATCCTGCTCCTCGTCGTCCACCACGCCGTCTTCGACGGCTGGTCCGGCGGGGTGTTCGCGCGGGAACTCGCCGCCTACTACGCGGTCGGCACCGGCGACACCGCCGCCGCCGACCGGATCGAGCCGTTGCCCGTCCAGTACGGCGACCACGCGCAATGGCAGCGCGACCGCCTCACCGGCGACCGCCACCGGCAGCTCACCGGCTTCTGGCGGGACACCCTCGCGGGCGCGCCCACCCTGGAACTGCCCGCCGACCGGGCCCGGCCGGCCGAGATCTCCTACCGCGGCGCCTGCCGCACGGCCGCGCTGCCATCGGATACGGCCGAGGCCGTCGACGAGCTGGCGAGGTCGGCCGGGACCACGCCGTACGCGGTCCACCTGTCGGCCTTCCTCCTGCTGCTGCACCGGTACACCGCCCAGGACGACCTGGTGATCGGGACCCCGGTCGCCGGCCGCGACACCGTCGAGGCCGAGAACCTCATCGGCTTCTTCGTCAACATGCTCCCCCTGCGGGCCGACCTCTCCGGCGACCCCACCTTCCGGGAACTGCTGGACCGGGTCGCCGCCCTCACCCGGGACGCGCTCAGCCACGCCGAACTCCCCTTCGACGCACTGGTGGAGGCGGTACGCCCGCGCCGCGACCCGTCCCGCTCCCCGGTCTTCCAGGTGGTCTTCGCCTTCCAGAACGCCGGCTCCCCGCTCACCCTGCCGGGCCTCGACGTCGACGAGCGCCTCATCGACCCGGGCACCTCGCGCTTCGACCTGAGCTGGAGCGTGGTGACAGCGGCGGACGGCAACGTCGAGGTCGCCGTCGAGTTCAGCACCGACCTCTTCGACCCCGAGACGATCGGCCAGTTCCAGTCGGCCTACCGGGAACTGCTCGCCGCGGTCACCCGCGACCCCGGGTGCCGCGCCTCCCACGCCCCCCTCATGTCCGCCGAAGACCGCGACGAACACCTCACCCGCTGGAACGGCCCCGCCCTCGCCGTCCCGCCCCTCTCGATCCCGGCCGCCTTCGAACGCCACGCCCGCGCCACCCCGGACGCGACCGCCCTGGTCACCGGGGACGAGCAACTGACGTACGGCGAACTCGACGCCCGCGCCAACCGGCTGGCCCATCTGCTGCGGGAGCGCGGGGTGACCGCGGGCGGCCGGGTGGTGCTGTGTCTGCCGCGTACCGCGGACCTCGTCACCGCCGTCCTCGCCGTGCTGAAGGCCGGGGCCGCGTACGTCCCCGTCGACCCGGCGTACCCGGCCGCCCGGATGACGGCGATCCTCGACGACGCCGGACCGGACCTGGTCGTCACCCACGGGGATCTCGCGCACCGGCTGCCGGCGGACAGCACCGGGACGCTGCTCCTCGACCGGTCGGCGGACCTCCTCGCGAGCCTGCCTGCCGACGCCCCGGCTCAGGGCCCGGCCCCGGCCGACCTCGCCTACGTCCTGTACACCTCCGGCACCACCGGCGTCCCCAAGGGCGTCCTCGTCGAACACCACTCGGTGGTCGGCTTCGTCGAGGCGGCGCGCGAACTGTTCGAACTCACCCCGGCGGACCGGGTGCTCGGATACGCCGCCGCGAACTTCGACGTGTCCGTCGGGGAGATGTTCAACGCGCTCCTGACCGGCGCCCGCCTCCACCTCGCCACCGACGCACAACGGCTCGACGTCGACGCGCTCCAGCACCTGATCGAGAGCGCCGGCATCACCGTGACCGACCTGCCTCCGACCGTCATGGCGCTGCTGAACCCGGAACGCTTCCCCGCCCTGCGGATCGTGTTCGTCGGCGGCGAGGCGTTCCCCGGCGAACTCGTCAACCGGTGGAACCCCGGCCGGCGCTTCTTCAACGGCTACGGCCCGACCGAGTGCACCGTCACCATGGTCGTGCACGAGTGCGAGGGTCACTGGACGTCGTCCCCGCCGATCGGCCTGCCCATCGCCGGCCACGTCGCCCACGTCGTCGACCGCCACCTCGAACCCGTCCCGTACGGCGTGGCCGGGGAACTCCTCATCGGCGGCGAGGGGTTGGCCCGCGGCTACCTCGGTGCCCCCGGACTCACGGAGGAGAAGTTCGTACCCGACCCGTTCGGGTCCACCCCGGACGGCCGGCTCTACCGCACCGGCGACCTGGTCCGCCGCCGCCGCGACGGCGGCCTGGTCTTCCTCGGCCGCATCGACAAGCAGGTCAAGATCCGCGGACTGCGCATAGAACTCGGCGACGTCGAGGCCGCGCTGGCTGCCGGCACCGGCGTGGACCAGGTCACCGTCGTCCCCTGGACCGACCCGCGCGGGGACCGCCACCTCGTGGCGTACGTCGCGCCCGACACTGTCGACGTCCCCGGGCTGCGCACCGAAGTGGGGCAGCGGCTGCCCCGCTACATGACCCCCTCGTACTACGTGACCCTGCCCGCGCTGCCCCTGACGATCAGCGGGAAGGTCGACCACCGGGCCCTGCCCGAACCGGAGCCGGACCGGGCCGGCGAGGCCGCGCACACGGAACCCGGGAACGACACCGAACGCACCCTCGCCGAGGTGTTCGCCGGACTCCTGCGGCGTGAACGCGTCGGCGTCGACGAGGACTTCTTCGAACTCGGCGGCAACAGCCTCCAGGCCGTCGCGCTGATGTCCCGGATCACCGCGCTGTTCCAGGCGGCCGTGTCGCTCTCGGAGTTCTTCCAGGCGCCCACCGTCGTGGGACTCGCCGCGCTCGTCGACGGCTCGCGCGCCTCGGCCGGGGCCGAGGACGACCTGATGGCACGGATCGAGCAGATGTCCGAGGCCGAGGCGGCCCGACTGCTCCAGGCGGAGAGCGGAGCGGCACGATGACCGTCGACGAACTCCCCTGCACGGCGGCGCCGGACCGCACCTCGCCGCGCGCCCAGGTCCGGACGGCCCTCGCCGAACCCGAGGTCCGGGAACTCCTCGACCGCCTCGCCGCCCCCGGCGTGCGCGAGCCCGACGTGCGCCCGCTGTACCGCGCCCTCGGCCGGCGCGGCCTGCTGGCCGTCAACTGGCCCGAGGAATACGGCGGCCGCGGCCTGGGCCTCGCCGACGCCGCGGCGGTGGCCGAAGAACTCGTCCGCGCCGGAGTCCCCGACACCCTGCACGTCAACTCCGTCCAGATCGTCGGCCTGTTCCTGCTCATGGCCGGCACCCCCGAGCAGAAATCCCGCCACCTCCCCGCGCTGGCCGACGGCACCGCCTTCGCCAGCGTCCTCTACACCGAGCCGGGAACGGGCTCCGACCTGGCCGCCCTGGAGACCGTCGCGACCGCGTACGACGGCGGGTTCGAGCTGACCGGCACCAAGTCGTTCAGCCTCAAGAGCGACATCACCGACATCGCGCTGTGCGCGGCCCGCACCGGCGAGCCCGGGGGCCGCTACCGGGGAATCACCCTCTTCCTCGTCGACCTGCACGCGCCGGGCGTCCGCCGCGAGGTCGTCCACGGCATCGCCGACGAACAGTTCCACCGGATCACACTGGACGCCGTCCGGGTCCCGGCCGCCGACGTGATCGGTCCCGTCGGCGGCGGCTGGCCGCTGCTCACCAAAGCGCTCGCCGTCGAACGCACGGGCCTGGACTACTCCCTCAAGGCCGAACGCTGGTACGCCGGCGCCCTCGCCGAACTGCGCGACAGCGCCGCCGCCGAGGAGAACCTGGCGGAGATCGGCCGGTACGGCGCCGAGGTCGAGGCGGGGCGGCTCCTGTCCTGGGACGTGATCGACGGGATCGCCGCGAGCACCGGTACCCCCGACGACGTCGCGACGGCCACCGCGAAGTATCTGACCAGCGAGACGGCCCAGCGGGTGGCCTGCTGGGCGAACGGGCTGACCGGTGGACCGCCCACCGTCCGGTCGGCGGTTCTCGAAGCGGCTTACCGGGAGGCGCCGGGCCTGACTCTGTCGGCGGGCACCTCCGAGGTGATGCTCCAGATCATCGCGTCGGCGGGTGCCCAAGAGGCACAAGGTGTCCAGGCCGACCGGCCCGGCGCCGATCCGCTGCTGCGCCGGCTGCGCGCGGCCGTCCGTGACCGGCTCGGGGCGGCGGTGCTGGGCCGCGACCAGGACACGGCGCGGGCGGTGCACGGCCCTGCCGCTCTGCCCGGCGCCAGGTGTCCCGGCTGGCCCGCGCTGGTCGAACTCGGGGTCCCCGGCTTCGACGCGCCGACGGAGGCGGGCGGGTTCGATCTCGGGCTGGGGGCTTCGGCGATGGTGTGCGAGGAACTCGGGCGGCATGCGTTGGGCGGCCCCTACCGAGACGTGGCCCTGGCCGCCGACCTGCTGCGTATCGCCGCCCCGGGGTTCCAGAAGTGGCCGGCCGGTCTGGCCGGGGGCACCATCACCGCCGCGGCCGGCGCCCCCGACCCCGGGCACGCTCCTGCCATGGCGCCGAACGGCAACGGCTGGGAGATCTCCGGCACTTGGGCGGTCGATGACGCGGATGCCGACGTGCTGTTGCTGACGTTGCCCGCGGGTGCGGGTACGGGTGCGGGTACGACGCCGGGCTCCCGCGAGCCGCTGCTCACCGGCGCCGCCGAGACCGTCGTACTGCTGCCCCGGGACCGGCCCGGACTGCGGTTCGAGAGGACGGCGGACGGCACGGCCCGGCTGCGTCTCGACCGTGTGGCCGTACGGCGGGAGGACGCCGTACCCGTCCCGGACGGCCTGCTCGCGCGGCGGAGGATCCGTCAGGCGGCCTACCTGCTCGGCGTCGCGACGGGAGCCCACGCGGAGGCGAGCGCCTATGCCGCGCGGCGGCGGCAGTTCGGTGTGCCGCTCAGCGACCATCAGGCCGTCGCCTTCGCCCTCGCCGACCTGAAGGCCAGGCTGATCGCGGCCGGCCTGGTGGTCCGGCGGGCCGCGGCGCTGGCGGACCAGGGCCGCACCGGCGCCCGCGCGGCGGTCGACGCGCTCGCCCTCACCGCCGAACTCGCCCTGGACACCACCCGGACCGCCGTCCACGTCTGTGGGGTCCACGGCCTCACCGCGGAACTCGGCGTCCAGCGCCACTACCGGCTGGCCCGCGTGGAGGCGGTCCGCATGGGCCCGCCGCAACGGCTGTGGCGCGAGGCGGCCCGGCTGCGGCTGACACACGCGGCTGCCGACCTGGACCTGCTGACGGACCTGAACTTCACCGCGCGGGGCCCGCACACGGGCTGAGCCGGGGGCGACCCATCAAGATCGTGCGGCGCCTCCCCGGCCTGCGGCCCGACCCCGGCCTGCGGCCCGACCCCGGGCCGACCCGCCCTGCCCGACCCGGACCTGCTGCCCGACCCGCGCTTCACCGCCCGGCCCGCACACCGCCCGACCCGACCTGGCCCCTCCGGCCGACCCCACCGCCCCTGCCCGTACGCCAGTTGACCCGACCCGTGCTTCACCTCTCGCCCCGCGCACCCGCTGATCCCGCCTCCCCGACCCCTCTCAGGAGCCCCGCCATGCCCCCTTCCCTCCCCGTCCCCGCCCCCGATGCCCCCTATCTGGTGGTCGTCAACTCCGAGGGCCAGTACTCGATCTGGCCTGCGCGGCGCCCCGTCCCCGACGGCTGGCGGGCGGACGGCCGGGCCGGTACCGAGGCCGAGTGTCTCGACCGCATCGCCCGGATCTGGACGGACACCCGCCCGCTGAGCGCCCGTACCTTCGCGGGTACCGCCCGGTGACCGGGAGCCCGTGCCCGGATGTCGCGGAGCTGCCGGACGGGACGGAGGCCGTGGTCGTGGCATTCCCGCACGCGGGTGGTTCGGGGGCGGTCTACCGGGGGTGGCAGCGGGAGCTGGGGCCGCGCGTCGCGGTGCTCGGTGTGACCCACCCCGGCCACACCGGCCGCTTCACGGAACCCCTGCTGGACACCTGCGCGGAACTGGCGGACGAGGTGGCCCCCCGCCTCACCGCCCGCCCCGACCTCCCGCTGGTCCTCTTCGGCCACAGCATGGGCTCCCTCGTCGCCTTCGAGGTCGCCCGGCGCCTGGAACAGCGGTACGGGATCAGCCCCGCGCACCTGTTCGTCTCGGGATCGCCGGGACCGGGGATGGCGGCGCGCGCGACGGCGTCGTACCGGCTCACCGACGAGCAGCTCATCGCGTGGCTCGAAGAGATGGGCGGCTGTGACGAGGCGGTCGCGCGGGACCGGGAGCTGATGGCGTTCCTGCTGCCGGTGCTCCGGGCGGACCTGCGGGTCGGCGAGACGTACCGGCCGTGGACCGGGACCGGCGTGAGCTGTCCGGTCACCGCGCTGACCGGCGCCCAGGACCCCTCCGTCACCACGGCCGAGAACCGGGCCTGGCAGAAGACGACCCGCGCGGCCTTCCGCCAGCGGATCTTCCCCGGCGGCCACTTCTACCTGCACGAGGAAGCGGCCCGGGACGTCGTCGCCACCGTACGCCGCACCATCGAGGACTCGTACCGACTTCCCACCGAGCACAAGGAATTGACGTCATGACTGTTTCAGGTGTGTACGGGGCCTTCGCGAGGGTCGCGAGTCGGTGGCCGGAGCGCACGGCGGTGTCGGACGGCACCCGCTCCCTGACCTACGCCGAACTGGACCTGGCGGCAGCGGAGTTGGCCGGCAGACTGCGCTCGGCCGGCGCCGGCCGGGGCACGCTCGTGGGGCTGTGCGCGGACCGCGGCGTCGGCCTGATCGCCGCCATGCTGGCGGTCCTGCGCACCGGCGCCGCCTACGTCCCGATGGACCCCGGCTACCCCGACGAACGCCTGCGGCTGACCCTGAGCGACGCCGGCTGCGGCATCCTCCTCGGCGACCCGGGACTCGACGAACGGCTCGGCGTCCACGGCATACCGTTCCTCACGGTCGAGCCGCCCGCCGCCGGGCACGAACCGGCCGCGGCACCCGAGCCGGTGTGCGCGACGGACGCCGCCTACGTCATCTACACCTCGGGCTCGACCGGCCGCCCCAAGGGCGTACGGGTCACCCACGCCAACGTCCTGCGCCTGTTCTCCGTCACCGAGGAGAAGTTCGCCTTCGGCCCCGACGACGTGTGGACGATGTTCCACTCGGCGGCCTTCGACTTCTCCGTGTGGGAGATCTGGGGCGCGCTGCTGCACGGCGGCCGGCTGATCGTCGTCCCGTACGCCGTCACCCGCGACCCCGACGCCATGTGGGAACTGCTGCGCACCGAGCAGGTCACCGTCCTCAGCCAGACCCCGACCGCCTTCACCCACCTCATCGCCGCCGCCGGGTCCGCCGGGTTCCCCGCGACGTCCCTGCGGACGGTGGTGTTCGGCGGCGAGGCCCTGCACATCGCGACGCTCCGCCCGTGGATCGACCGGTACGGCACCGACGCGCCGAGCCTGATCAACATGTACGGCATCACCGAGACCACCGTCCACGTCACCCACCGCCCGGTCACCCCCGCCGACCTCGACCGCCCCGGCAGCCCCATCGGCGCCCCCCTGGCCGACCTCACCCTGCACCTGCTGGACGACCGGCTCGAACCGGTGCCGGACGGCGAGACCGGCGAGCTGTTCGTGGGCGGCGCGGGCGTCGCGGACGGCTACCTCAACCGGCCGGAGCTGACGGCGCAGCGCTTCCTGCCCGACCCCGCGGGCGGCGGCGGACGGCTCTACCGCACCGGAGACCTCGCGGTCCGCAGGCCCGACGGCGAGCTGGAGTACCGGGGGCGCCGCGACCACCAGGTCAAACTCCGGGGGTTCCGGATCGAACTCGGCGAGATCGAACGGACGCTCACGAACCACCCCCAGGTCGCCGCCGCGGCCGTCGTACTGGACGAGACCGACCCCGGACACCCCCGGCTCGCCGCCTACCTCGTCCTCGCCCCCGGCGCCGACCGGGACGCCACCGAGCAGGACCTGAGCGACCACCTCGCCCGGCACCTGCCCCCGCACATGGTCCCCGCCACCTCGACAGTCCTCGCGGCACTCCCGCTCACCCCCAACGGCAAGCTCGACCGCGCGCAGCTGCCCGCACCCGACCTCGCCCGGGCGACGGCCGAGCCCGAGGACGGGCCGCGGGGCGAGATCGAGACGTCCGTCGCCGCACTCTTCGACGAGGTACTGGCGTGCGGCCCGGTCGCACGGCACCGCGGCTTCTTCGACCTCGGCGGCGACTCCCTGCTGGCCGTGCGCCTGATGGCCCGGCTGCGGCGCGCCTTCGCCGTGGACCTCTCGATCCGGGCCCTGCTCGACGCCCCCACCGTCGCCGGCCTCGCCCAGGCCGTCGTCGAGGCGCTCGTGGCCGGGATGGACGAGGAGAGCCTGGGCGAGTTGCTGGCCGCCGAGGAGAAGCGAGATCTCGACCCCGGCGACCCCGCCCAGCGCACCGACGCGCCAGCCGTACAGGCCTGACGAACCCCTCCCAGAAGGACACCGTGACCACCGCGCGAGAACCAACGTTGCTGCGGCAGCACCCCTTCCGCCTGCTGTACGTGGGCCAGACCTCCTCCGTCATCGGCGACGCCATCGTGCCCATCGCCCTCGCTTTCGCCGTGCTCGACCTCACCGGCTCGGCGTCGGTGCTGGGCATCGTGCTCGCCGCGCGCATCGTGCCCACCGTCGCCCTCCTGCTGGTGGGCGGGGTGATCGCCGACCGGGTCGGCCGCCGGAGCCTGATGCTGGTCTGCGACGTCACCAGGTTCTGCTCCCAGCTCCTGCTGGGCACCCTGCTGCTCACCGGCCACGCCTCGATCACCACCATGATCGTGCTCCAGCTGGTCGCGGGCACCGCCGCCGCGTTCTTCCAGCCGGCCGCCACCGGACTGCTCGCCGAAGTCGTCGCACCCGGCGACCTCCAGCGCGCCAACGGCATGATGGGCCTCAGCGAGAACATGGCCTGGACCCTCGGCCCCGCCATCGGCGGCATCCTCGTCTCGTTCGTCTCTCCCGCAGCGGCCCTGATGGCCGACGGGCTGACGTACGGGATCAGCGGTGTCGCCCTGTACCTCCTGCGCCTCCCGGTGAAGCCGCGCGGCGCGGACGGGCCCGCCCCCTCGATGATCCACGAACTGCGCGAGGGATGGCAGGAGTTCAGGTCCCGCACCTGGCTGTGGACCCTCGTCGCCTGGTGCGGCGGATTCCACCTCCTCGTCCTGCCCGCCTGGCAGGTCTTCGGCCCCTCGGTCTCCAAGGCCGAACTGGGCGGCGCCCCCGCCTGGGCGGTCATCACCACCTGCGCGGGCCTCGGCTCGATCCTCGGCGGCATCATCGCGCTGCGCATGCGCCCCCAGTACATCCTGCGAAGCTCGTTCATCCCGCTCGGCCTCTACGGCCTCCAGCTGCTCGCGCTGGCCGTCGCCGCCCCCGTCCCGCTCATCGGCGCCGCCGCCCTGGTCAGCAACATCGGCCTGTCCATGTTCAACGTCTTCATGGTGACGGCGATGCAGCAGAACGTGCCGGTCGCGGCGATGAGCCGGGTCAGCTCCTACGAGTGGCTGGGCAGCATCGGGCTGCTGCCGGTCGGGCAGGCGCTGATCGGGCCGGCCGCGCTGGTCACTTCGCCCACGACGATGCTGATCGTCGGTGCCGTGTGGATGTTCTGTACGCCGGTGCTGCTGTACGCGGTGCGTTCGGCGCGGGATCTGAGGGCGGTGAGCGAGAGCGTGCCGGACGCACCGGATGCCCGGGCCGCCGCTGTCGGCTGAGTTCCCGCGCCGGTCTTCATCGGCTGCCGCTGTCGGCCTTCGCTGTCCGCTTTCCCCCCGGCCCTGTCCGCACCACCCGCCGAAGCCGATCGCCCACCCCAGAGAGATGAGTTGGCACAGATGAACAGCATTCGGAGCACCGGACAGCAGGACCTGCTCAACACGGTCGCCGACGCCGCACGCCGGCACCCGGGACGGCCCGCGGTGATCGACCGCGCGGGCACGACCACGTACGCCCACCTGATGGCCCGCGCCCGGCAGTGGTCCGAGGACTTCCGGGCCCGGGGGGTGCGCCCGGGGGACCTGGTCGCCCTGCTCCTGCCGCCGGGGCGGGACGCGATCGCCGCCGCGCTGGCCGCGTTCATGGCGGGCGCCGCCTACGCGCCGATCGACCCGGCGCAGCCCGCGCGGCGGATCGGCCGGATGCTTCAGGGGTGCCGCCCCGCGCTGTGCCTGTCCGTCGCGGGTGCGGACGTCGACGGCCGCCCGACCGTGGCGCCGGAGCAGCTCGCCGGGGGCTGGGCGGACGACACGACGACGCCGCTGGACCTCGCGGATGTCTCGCCGTTGCCGGACTTCCCGACCCGCCCGGCCGACGTCGCGTACGTCATCCACACCTCCGGCTCCACCGGGAACCCGAAGGGCGTGCAGGTCGAGCACCACGGCGTGCTGGAACTGATCGACGACTTCGCGGACCGGGCCCCCGTACCCGCGGTCCATCGCGGCGCCGCCTGGTCCAGCCCCGACTTCGACGCCTCCATCTGGGAGGTCTGGCCGGTGCTGACCCACGGCGGCACGGTCGTCGTCGTACCGGAGGAGGACCGGCTGGACGCGGCCGACTACCTCGCCTTCCTCGACCGGCACGCGATCCACACCGCGTACGTCCCGCCGTCCTTCCTGCCCGACCTGCTCGCCCGGACGGCCGCCGACCCCGTGTTCTGCCGCGAACTGACCCGCCTCATGGTCGGCGTCGAACCGATCCCGCTCGGCCTCCTGCAGGACCTCATGCGCCACCGCCCGGGACTCACGGTCGTGAACGCCTACGGCACCGCCGAGACCACCGTGATCTGCGCGGTGTTCACGGTGCCGAGGACCGGCGGGGACCCGCTGGCCCGTACGCCCATCGGCACCGCCGTCAAAGGCAGCCGGCTCGCCGTGATCGACGGGACGGGCGCGCCCTCGGCCGACGGGCACGGCGAACTCGTCGCGATCGGCGGGTGCGTGGCCCGCGGCTACCTCGGCGCGAGCGGCGAGGCCGCGGCACGGTTCTTCACCTGGCCGGACGGCGAACGGGCCTACCGCACCGGCGACCTGGTCAGCACCCTCCCGGACGGCAACATCGTCTTCGGCGGTCGCGCCGACCGCCAGCTCAAGGTCCGCGGCTACCGCATCGAGCCGGGGGAGGTCGAGGCCGCCGTCCACGCGGTGATGAACGTGCAGGAGGTCGTGGTGGGCGCGCGGGATCTGCCGGGGCACGGTCCGGCGGTCGTCGCGTACCTCCGGCCGCGGCCGGGAGAGGTTCCGGACGAGCGGGCGGCACGGGCCGCGCTGCGCGAACGGCTGCCCGCGTATGCCGTGCCGGCGGCGTTCGTGCTGGTGGAGGCGGTGCCGTTGACGAAGAACGGGAAGACGGATCACGCGGCGTTGGGCGCGCTTCCGTTGCCTGGTTCGGCTGCGGGGTCTTCGCCGCTGGGCGGGCTTCCGCCGTCCGGTTCCGTCGCGGGGTCCTCGCCGCTGGGTGGCGGTGCCACCGTCCTGGACCTCGTGATCGGCAGCTGGCAGGCCGTGCTCGGCGCCGTTCCGGTCGCGGCCGGGGACGGGTTCGTCGATATCGGCGGCACCTCCCTCAGCGCCGTCCGCGTGGCGTCCCGGCTGCGGGAGCTGACCGGCCGCCGGGTCAGCGCGGCGGACGTCCTCACCACCGCCGACGCCGGCGGGCTCGCCGCACGTATCGAACAGGCGCCGTTCGCCGAGGCACCGGCGGCGCCCGCCGCCGCGAAGGGTGCGGTACGGGGGCCGCTGAGCCCCACGCAGCTCGCCATGTGGATGCACGAGACGGTCACCGACAATCCGGAGCTGTACATCGAGAACGCGTGCTTCGAGCTGCGGGGACCGCTGGACGCCGAAGGCCTGGCGACCGCTCTGGAGGCGACCTTCGCCGCTCACCCCGTGTTCGGCTCGACGGTGCTCGCGGACGGTTCGCTGCCGGTGCAGCAGCTCGGTGTTCACCGGATCGGGGTGCGGCGGGTGTCCGCCGCCGAAGTGGGGGGCGCGGTGCGGGCGGCCGACACCGGAGCGGTCGATACGGCGTCGGCGGTCGACGCGTTCGTCCTGCGCGAGTCCCGTACGGGCATCGACCTGACCGGCGGCCCCCTCACCCGCTGCCTGCTGATCACGGTGGCCGAGGACCACCACGTCCTGCTCTTCGTCTGGCACCACCTGGTCGTGGACGCGGTGTCCTTCCAGGTCTTCCTCGGCGACCTGCGCAGCCGCTGCGCGGACCCCGCCTTCCGCCCGGAGCCGTCCCCGGTGACCGCCTGCGACCTGAACGCGCTGGAGATCGCGGCCCTCGACCACCCGGCCACCCGCGCCAGGGCGGCTGAGGCGGTGACCCGCCTGAAGGGCGTGGAGCTGCTCCCGCTGGCCGTCCGAAGGACCGTCATCGACGCGGGGCACGGCCCCGCGGCTGGAGCAGATGCGTCCGGCCTCCCGGTCGAGATCACCTTCGGCACCCCCTTGCCCGCACCCACCGCAGCCGGCCGCATCGGTACGACCCTCCCCGCGCTGCTCTCGGCGGCGTTCCAGCGCGCGGTCGGCGAGACCCTGGACCTCCCGGAGTTCCCGCTGGGCATGGTCACCGCCGGCCGCACCGAGAACAACTCCTCCCGGGCGACCGGCTGCTTCGTCAACACCGTGCTGCTACGCGCCGACGGCGACCCGCACACCGCACCCGAGCCCGCGATCCTCGCCGCCGCCGGACAGCTCGCGCAGGCGGTCTCGGAACAGGACCTCCCCTTCAGCGCGGTAGCCGCGGAACTCCTGCGTGACGTGATCCCGCGCCCGCGCAGCTTCCCGGAGATCTGTCTGAGCATGAGCACGGCGATCCGGCTCGAACTGCCAGGGGTCACGTGCGTACGCCGCCGGCTGCGGCAGCCGCAGCCGAAGTTCGATCTGGCGCTGATCGTCGAGTACGCGGAGGGTGGTCTGTCGGGTGAACTCCATTACCGCAGGCAGCTGATCGACGACGCCACCGCCGGACGTGTGGTGGCGGCGTTCGCCGGACAGCTGTCGGCACTCACGGCGGGTATCGCGCCCACGACTGCGGAACTCGTCCGATGAGCGGTCGGCGGTCGCCGCGGCATCCGGGAGCATCTGAGCGCAGTGCGCGGTGCAGCTGCACCGGGTCCTTGCAGAACCGCTTGCGTTGCCGGACCGTAAGCAACGGCCTGGGGTGGTCGATGCGTTCGGCCGCGGACTTGGGCACCCCGAGCAGCAGGGTCAGTTGACGCAAGGTCAGGTTCGTTGGCCGGCAGGCGGCGACCAAGACGTGCGGCGGCCCTGCGTACGGCCTTTGGCCTGCGTCTGCCGGACGGCCACGTCGGCGCCCACGAACACACCGAAGAGCTGCGCCGCGACAACACTTCTACCGACCACAGCGTGTACGGGACGACGACCAGCGCCAGGAAAACGCGCCACAACGCTGTCACTGCGTAGGCGACGTCCACGTCGAGGTGGCGAAGGCTGGGGACCTTTCACAGGCTTGGGGCGGAGGGGCGGGCGTTTGTCCCCGTAGAGGAGGTATTCCGTTCGAAAGGTGCGATATCCGGGATATGGATCGCTTTTGAAATCGGCCGGGAGTATGGCGGGCGCGGAAGTCGAAGCGGCCTCTGTTTCTGCTCGTTCAGTCGGGGCGTAGATGAATTTCTCCACCGTCCGCTGCCGTGGGGGCAGCGTGCTTGGGTTCGCCCCGGAGCTTTCGGCGCGGGCCTGCGCGCGGCCCTCGGGGACACCGGGGCTCGTATCGACGACACCGGGTCCACCTCGGTACGACGGCGACGGCGACGGAGCTCAGGCCGGAAGTCCGGCGTCGTGTCGAGCCATCTGATCCTCGCCGCCGCGAACTCGCCCACTGCAGGGCGATCCAGGCCCTGCGGGAACTCGTGGACGGAGCCGCCTCGTTCGGCTTCGACGCCCTCGCCCGCCGCGCGAATGTCGACCCGGTCCTGGCTCCGCACCCAGCCCGACCTGCGAGGCGGGATCGAGCGACTCCGCAGCCTGCAAGCACCCCGCATGGCCGACATTCCGGCCGTCCCCGCGCCGGGCGCCTCCGTCGCCAACTCGCCCTGGCGGTCGGCGATCGACGAGCCCGCCGACACGCAGCACGTCGTGAGACGAGAGCGATCGGGCGACGAGTGGCTGGTTCCAGACTTCGATCGCCGCCGTCCGTTGGTGGGGTCCTTGGGCCAACTCCCGGGCGCGGAACCGGTATTGGACAACGAGCACACCGCCTCCGCCGCCCGGCCGGAAAGCGCACCCGGAACCGTTGGTGATCCTTAAACCATGGTGCGGGAAGCTGTCTGAAAAAAGCGTCGGCAATGGAATCTTCGATATCGGCATGCATATCCTGTGCGCTCCCGAAGATAGTCATGACGGCACCGCCATGCGCTGCGTCTGCAGGCCTCGCTCCCGACGAGGGGGTGTTGTCTGGCTCGTAGATCGCTGCTAACTTCCGTGGTCGCTGAATGCTGTTGCGGGTAAGGCCGTTGGAACGCAGATGTTTGACCGATGTAAGGGCTAAGGCGGGGGAACTTGTGACGCCAGGCATAGAGTCCAAGCTGCTGGACTTCGAACGGAACGTCTTACCGGTGGCGGATCGCCTCCGGGCGCTGCGCGGCAGCGCGGATGCCGAGGAACTACGGGAAGTTGTCACCGATCTGTGCAGAGCGGTCGAGGGGCTGGACGGCCTCATGTCGGAGCGTCAGATAGCTGCGACAACACTCGACCTGCGACGGTGGCAGGAAGCCGGCATGACGGGTGTCCCGTCCTTCGATGCCACAAGGGACGCTGTTCCCGCTCCACTTGACGGAGAGGCCGCCGCCTACGTCGGGCCGGTGGTGCTTCCCAACAGTGATCGCCGGGAAGTGCACATCGAGGCCTTCTCGGTCGTTCGGCAGGACCCTGACTGCACTCCATATCTGCAGGCGAAGTATCCGCATCCGAAGGCGGTCTTCCAGTCCACCCGACTGCGGTCCGCTTCCCGTGGCTTACGGGAAGGCAACTGCGTGGTTTTCTTTCCGGAAAACATTCCGGCGGACACGCGCTGTACCGACCAGAACTTCGCCTGGTTCTTCTTCGATCGCCACACGGACATCTATGCCCAGACGCTCGGGATTGTGGAGCGTCTGTGCGGCCCGGATTCACCCTTCGCCGAATCGGCCGAGCTGCTTTCCGCCGGGCTCGATCCGGAGGACGTGTACCAGGCGCGGTGTGTTTGGGGATATCTGCACGACTACTTCCACCACACCGGCCCGCGGCCTCTGGATGAACATCTGGCGCTGAAGACCACATGGCGCCCGGGCCTCCTTGAGGAACTCAAGGTGGACATGAAGTCGGCGATCGCCTGCTTCGAGGAGGACGTCCCCTACGGACCCGTCGTCTTCGAGTACATCCTTCTGGAACGGTTGTTCCGTTACCCGACACAGCCGGATCCCTTGCGGAACTTCGATTCCGGTACCGGCTTCGCCCTGGGGACCTGGCTGGCGTCGGAGGGACTTTTCGCGGTGGACGACTCCGGTGTCCGCGTCCTGGGATCGAAGCCCGCGATCGTCGAGAGCGTTCGTCGTCTCGTGCGCCTCATCGAGGAGATCGAGGAGATCGAGGACGACGAGGTCTACCGGACCGAGGCCGTGGAGTTCCTCTACCGAACTCTGCTGCGGAAGCCCGAAGCCAAGCCGCTGCGGTACGGCGGTCCCCTGGCACCGCTGAGTCTCTGGGGTGCCGAGGTCAGTGTCTGAGGCGCAGGCGACCACGGTCGCAACCGACATCGTACCGGCCGGGATTCTCGACGATCCTGGGTTCTGCCGCTACTCGACAGGCCGTATCGCGGTGTTCGAAGGAGGTCCCGGCAGGCCGTGGTCGGAGCCGTCGCTCGAACCCTACGGTGCGCTGGCGATGGACCCGGCGACTCTGGGACTCCACTACGGACAGGTCGTCTTCGAGGGGCTGAAGGCATTCCGGTCGGCGGACGGCTCAGTGGCCCTGTTCCGCGCGGCCGACCACGGGCGACGTTTCGAACTGTCCGCGGAACGGCTGGCCATGGCCGGTGTGCCGGTGGACCACTTCGTCCGGGCCTGCTCCCTGCTGGTCTCGGCCGATCACCACTGGGTGCCCTCCGGGTTCGGGCAGAGCCTGTACATCCGGCCGCTGCTGTTCGGGTCGGAGGCGGACCTGGGGCTGAAGCCCCCACGCAGCCTGCGCTGTGTCCTGTTGGCCTATCCCGCGGACCCGTGCTTCGGGAAGGACTTCCGTCCGCTCTCGGTCAAGGTCGCCACCGACGCGGTGCGCGCGGTACGGGGCGGCACGGGCGAGGCGAAATGCGCGGGCAACTACGCCGCCAGCCTGCTGACGCGGACTCAGGCACAGGCGGCCGGATACGACGAGGTCCTGTGGCTGGACGGAATCGAGCGGCGCTGGGTCGAGGAACTCAGCACCATGAACCTCTTCTTCGTCTGGAACGACGGCAGTACCGAGGCCACCGGGCACAGCCTGCGGATCACCACCCCGCCCTGCACCGGAACCGTGGTCCGAGGGCTGACCCGTGATGCGCTGCTCACGCTGGCGGGCGACCTCGGCCTGAACGCCGTGGAGGAGCCGACCTCGGTCGACGGCATGCGCGACGGGCTGGAGTCGGGACGCCTCGTCGAGGTGTTCGCGTGCGGCACGGCCGGAGCCGTCGTGGCCGTCGGCCGGCTCGGCATCGGAGACAAGGACTTCACTGTCGGCGACGGCCACGAAGGCGTGACGACCGCGCGGTTGCGCGATGCGCTGCTGGCGGTTCAGCACGGGCGCACCCCCGACAAGCACGGGTGGCTGCTGCACGTCGAGGGAACGGAGCCGGCCGAGGGCAGTCACGGAGACGAGGGACGAGGGATATGAACACCAGTACACAGGTGCGGGCCGGCAACGGTGGCGGTCTGGCGCGGATCAGTCGGATCCACACGCTCGGCCCCTCCGGAACCAACCTGGAGAAGGCGGCCCACCACTGGTTCGCCGGGCGGAGCGCGGTGGGCAACGTGGTCCTGCATGCCGAGGTCGAGGACGGTCTCGACGCCATGAGGTTCGACGGGACCGAGGCGATCCTCGCCTGCGCCGTCTACCCGCGCCTCCACGACCTGGTTTTCCACAACCTGCACCGCCTGGAGATGGTCGACAGCTTCCTCCTGGACACCTACGAGATGGTCCTCGCGAGCCGGGACACCCAGTCGCCGGTGAACACCGTTGTCTCCCATCCGGCTCCGAGCTGTCTGGTCGCGGGCCGTGGAGACCTCAGTCTGACCAGCAGCAACTCGCGGGCAGCGGCCTTGTGCGCCGCCGGCGAGTACGACGCCTGTGTGACGACGGCCCCCGCGGCCCGGAACGAAGGACTGCACGTGGTCGAGGACTTCGGCGCGGTTCCCATGGTGTTCACCCTCCATGTGGGCAAGGGGCGGTACGCCGCCGGGAGCAGAAGCTGACTCCGGCTCGGTGACCGGCGCGCGGCCATAAGGGCTGAACTGCCCGCCAAGACAAACGAGTTCAGCGGCCGACTGCCGGACGTCACCGGTGACACGGCTGTTCCCGGGCATCCGACCGGCGGGGTCGCCGACGAACTCGGTCCGAATCCACAGCCCACCGTCGGCGACGACGGGGAGGAAGGCATCCACCATGAGCGACGAACTGACGGTCACCCCGACGAGCGCCCCCCGCCCGAGGCCGGAGGCGTCATCGGAGAGCGGGCCACTCCTGACCGACCACGCCTTCCACATGCGCTCCGGCAAACGCCGCACCTGGCAGGCGCTGACAGTCGCCGACCGCGACAGCATTCCGGCACTGGGGCCCGCCGCCGCGGCGCTGCTCAACGGGCAGAGCGTGACGGCCGGATTCCGTGCACACCGCATGTCGGACGGCTCGGTCGCCGCCTTCCGTCCCGACAGCCACATCAAGCGGCTCAACAACAGCGCGCGCCGCCTGGGACTTCCGCAGGTGGACTTCGACCGGGTGTGGAGCTCGGTGCGCGCCCTGCTGGAGCTGGACCAGGACTGGCCGGCCGCCGACACCGGCGCCGTACTGCAACTGCACGCCGTGCTGGCCGCCGCCGGCGACGGACTCGTTCCCGCCCCCGCCGACCGGTGCCTCTTCTACGTGCTGGCGTCGGTGCCCCCGACGGCACCGGCCGTGTCGCCCCCGCTGCGGGCGATGACGACGGCCGACTACGTCCGCTCCTGGCCCGGCGGGACAGGTGACACCAGTGCCGTGGGCGACATCGCGGCCGGCGTGGTCCCGGCCGAGGTCGTCGCGAACTACGGCTACGACCACGTGCTCTGGCTCGACGGGACACACGGACGCTTCGTGCAGCAGGTCGGCAACCTGAACGTGTTCTTCGTGATCGACGGGGTGCTCACCACCCCTCTGCTGGACCGCACGGTCTTCCCCGGGATCACCCGCGACTCGGTCGTCAAGCTGGCACGTGACTCCGGTGCGAAGGTCCTGGAACGGCCGCTGGAGCTGGCGGAGGTGCTGAAGGGCATCAACGACGGCTCGGTCACCGAGTGCTTCGCCACCGGAACCGAGGTCGGCGTGGCTCCCGTGGGCGCGCTCGGCCACGAGGGCGTCGAGCACACGCTGCCGAACGGCGGCACGGGACCGGTCGGCACGGAATTCGGCGACCTGCTGCGGGACATACAGCAGGGCCGTGCGGCCGACCGCTTCGGCTGGATGCGCCGGACGACGGAGATCGCCCCGGTCCACGCGTAAGACGCCGGCGCGGACACGCGCCGCCCACCAGGAGCACGGAGGTAACCCGAAGATGGCTTACGTCGTCACTGATGAGTGCGTCGGATGCAAGTACACGGACTGCGTGGACGTCTGCCCTGTGGACTGCTTCCACGAGGGGCCCGACATGCTCTACATCGACCCCGAGGAATGCATCGACTGCAACGCCTGCGTGGCCGAATGTCCGCCGGAGGCCATCTGGGCGGACGTCGACCTGCCCGAGGACAAGCTCCAGTGGATCGAGATCAACGGCGAGATGAGCAGTAAGTACCCGGTCCTCGCCGAGAGCCGGGGCGACAAGGGACAGCCGACCGACCAGCCTTCCTGACGAGAGAGCAGGTACCAGAGGTCATGACGACCCAAGTGGAGAACCCGTTCATGCTCGGCCTCGACTCCAACTTCTATCTGAAGGACGAGTTCGAAAGCCCGGAGAAGCGCACCAACGTCACCTGGTTCTACCCCAAGATCTGCGGGTTCCAGGATCGCCTCGGCGACGAGGACAAGAAGGCGGAGTACTTCTCCTTCCTGGACCGTCAGTCCCACCCGCAGCAGACCGAGATCCTGCTGTACTTCCACATCCCGTTCTGTGAGGCGTTCTGCAACTTCTGCGCCTGCTTCAAGGAGTCCGCGGCCAAGTTCCAGGGGGAGCGGCAGAAGCGGTTCGTCAGGGCGATGGTGCGGGAGATCGAGCGCAACGCGCGGTCGAAGTACTTCCAGGGAACGAAGATCAAGTACGTCCAGTTCGGCGGTGGCACGCCCTCCGCGCTCGAACAGGAGTCGATGGCCGAGATCCTGCAGGCGGTGCACCGGGAGTTCGACCTGAGCGAGGCGGACGGCATCTCCCTGGAGGGCAGCCCGCTCGGGCTCTCCCAGGACGGCTACATCGAGATGCTCAAGTCACTGGGGATCACCCGCATCTCGTTCGGCGTGCAGACCCTGGACGAGGAGATCCGCAAGAAGCTCACCATCAAGGCGACCGTCGAGCAGGTGCACCAGACCGCTGAGAACATCCGCAAGGCCGGCATCCGCACCTTCGCCCTCGACCTCATGTACAACCTCCCTGGTCAGGACGACGAGGTCCTTGCCCGGGACCTGGAGGGCATCTGCGCCGAGCTGCGACCCAGCTTCGTGCAGACCTACCGGTTCAACCAGTGGGAGGGCACCCGGCTCGACCAGCAGATCCGCGCGGGCAAGGTGGCGGACGTCAAGCCGTCCGGAAGCATCGAGCGAGTGCAGTACCGGCAGATCAAGGACGGCCTCGCCGCCTACGGCTACGACAAGCAGCTGCTCATCAACTTCTTCACGCACCTGGACGACCCGGGCAAGATCGGCCTGAACCACGCCTGCGGCGGGAACGGCTACCGCGCCAGCTACACCCTGGGGATCGGTCCGGCCGCCGAGAACTACATGGGCGAGCGCAGCTACCGCAACCACACCGACGTAGAGCGCTGGATGCGCGACGTCGAGGCCGACGTCATCCCCATCGAGCAGGGCAGGATCTGCAGCGAGGACGAGGTCGAGAACCGCGTCATGGTCTTCTTCCCGGTCTTCGGCACGGTCCGGAAGGAGGACGTCGCCAACTTCGAGAAGTACCGCCGCGAGGTGGACTGGCTCGTCCAGGGCGGATACGCCATCGAGACGGACGAGGAACTGACCCTCACCGAGGTCGGCCGGGAGAACGCCGGCAACATCGCCTTCCTCTTCTACTCGGACGAGGAGAAGGCCCGGGCGCGCCGCACCATGTACCTGTCGCTGAAGAACAAGCGCAATCCGTTCCACCAGGACGCGCAGAACATCCCGCGGACCCCGCTGTTCCTCCAGACCCGCCCGAAGACGGCGGACGAGACCGCGGAGAGGAGCTGACGCGGCGGTGGGAAGCAGGACACAGGACGACATCGAGCAGGACCTCCGCGGGGTCATCGCCGAGATCTTCCCCGCCCAGCAGGTCGAACTCACCACGGAGACACCGCTGTTCAACGGCGGGCTGTCACTCAACTCGACCCAGATGATCGAACTCACCCTGGCCTTCGAGACGTTCTACGACATCGAGCTCGAACCGGAGATGCTGACGGTGGAGAACTTCGCCACCCTCGGTTCCCTCTCGGGGCTCCTGCTGGACCTCCTGGAGGACGAGGTCTCCGCTGTCTGAGACGCACAGCGGTTCATCGAGCAGTTCCACGCAGGAGGGCATGTGAGCGAGGGCACGGCAGCGGTGCTGGAACTGGCCGACCAGGTCCTGGAGCGTCGCCGGACCAGCGAGGCGACGGCGGTCGTGGACCTGGGCACCGGACGGCAGGTGTCCTACCGGACGCTCGCCCGACGGACCCAGGCCCTGGCGGATCTCCTCGCCGGACTCGGCGTGGGCCGGGGGAGCACCGTCGCCATGGTGATGGACAAGTGCGCGGACTCGGTCACGGTGATGTGGGCCGCGCTGCGGCTCGGCGCCCGTTACGTACCGGTGGACGAGTCCTTGCCCACCGCGCGGGTCGCCGTGCTGCTCGGCATGTGCGAACCCGCCGTCACCCTGGTGCACCCGCAGCACCAGGGCCTGGTCGACGGGGCGCCCGCGGGAACGGTGCTGACCGTCGGCGAGGGGTCACACACCGCAGGCGCGCCGTGGTGGGATCCGGACACCGAGGCGGAGATCCGTCCGGCCGACACCGCCGGGCGGAGCCCCGAGGACCAGGCCTATGTGGTCTTCACCTCTGGTTCCACCGGTGCTCCCAAGGGCGTGGCGATCAGCCACCGTGCGATGTGCGCCCTGCTCGAAGGGGTGCAGCAGGTGGTCCGCTTCGAGGAGGGCATGCGCTACCTCAATGTGGCACCGCTGTTCTTCGACGCCTCGGTCGTCGATCTCTGGTCCACGTTCCTGGTTGGCGGCACGGTCCATCTGCTGCCCCGGCTGCGCATGCCCACTCAGGTCACCCGGGCCATCGAGAAGTGGCGGATCACCGACACCTTGTTGGTCCCCTCGGTGATCCGGATGCTGGTGAGCCGTTTCAGCGATGCGGGCCGCCGCGACCTGAGTTCGCTGCGCCGGCTCTGGTTCGGTGGCGAGTCCTGCCCCGTGTCGGTGCTGCGGGCCTTCGCGGCCATGGCACCGGGGCTCACCTACGTCCACGGGTACGGTCCCTCCGAGACCACGCACAGCGCGACCCTCTTCCTGACCGGCGACATAGACGGATACAGCGACGAGTTCCTGCCGATCGGCACCGCACTGCCGGCGGTGGAGCTCCTCGTCGTCGACGACGAACTCCGACCGGTTCCGGACGGCACGACCGGTGAACTCCTCATCGGCGGTGCGCAGATGATGACGGGTTACTGCGGAGACCCGGAGCGGACCGCGGACGTGCTCGTCGCACCCCCGGCGGCCGGCGGAGCACGCTACTACCGCTCGGGGGACTACGTGCGCCGGAGGGCCGACGGAGCGCTGGTGTTCCTGGGGCGGCGGGACGACGCGTTGAAGATCAACGGCAATCTGGTCCATCTGTCGGAGGTGGAGGCCGCCGCGCTCGCCGTCGACGGGGTGACGGACTGCTGCGCGGTCCCGGCCGAGCATCCGGTGACCGGCAGGGCGATCACCCTGTTCGTCCTCGACGAAGGGGACGGTTCCGGGCCGGACGAGCCGGAGCTGCGCAAGGAGTTGGCCCTGCGCCTGCCCGGTTACATGATGCCGACCAGAATCGAGTTCCCGACCGGCGCGGACGTCGGCCTGACCGCCTCCGGCAAGCTCGACCGCGGTCGGTTGAAGGCACTGGCCAACACATGAAGGGACGGCACCCCATGGTCGAGGACGAACTCGCCTGGTTCGAGCAGCACGGCGTGGTGACAGTCGTTCCCCGGTCGGCCGGCGTGCCGGTGCCGGCGGACGATCCCGCGCAACTGCTCCACCGGCCGGTGGCGGACTTCCTGCCCCCGCCGGGCGCGGTGGACCGGCTGGCCGAGGCCTTCACCGAAGAAGGGCTGGTCGTCGAGGCGTGCACCGATGTCGGGCTGACAGTGGCCGGCCGCACCGAGCTGCTCACGGAGGTCTTCGGCGGCCGGGTGGTACCCGTGCGCAACAAGTACATTCGCGGATCGGTCCGCTACGAGCTGGCGGCCGAGGGCCCGCTCCGCTCCCGGGTCCACCCCGAGCTGGTCGCCGCTGTCCTGACGCCCCGTTCAGGGTTCGAGCTCGCCGCCGGTACGACGACGGCCGAGCCGCAGGCGAGCGTCACCCCGCCCGACGGGGTCGGCGACCACTATCTGCGGCTGCCCGAGGACGCGGTACGGCTGGCCGGTGCCGCACCGCTGCACTCGGCCGGGATTCGCGGCGAAGGCGTCCGGGTGGTGATGGTGGACACCGGGTTGTACGACCATCCCCACCACCGCCTGCACGGCTACACCACCCGTGTCGTGCCCGCTCTCGAACCGCTGGACCCCGGGGCCGACGAGCGCGGCCACGGAACAGCCATGTCGGCGCTGTTGCTCGCGGTGGCACCGAGGGTGGAGCTGACCATGGTCAAGATGGCGGGGGAGGCGTTCTCCTTCCCCGTGGCCGCCTTCCAGCGGGCGGTGCAACTGGAGCCGGACATCATCTCCTGCAGTTGGGGAACTCTCCGCTCCGAGCCGCACCTGCACCTGGAGGTGGCGAACGCGGTCCGGCGCGGCATCACCGTCCTCTTCGCCGCCGGCAACGGATCGACGGACCGGCCCACCGCCATGTTCCAGTCGGTGGCCACGCCAGGAGCGATCACTGTGGGCGGCGTGCACGTGGGACCGGACGGCGAACTGCGCGCCTCCGACCTGGCCTCCAGCTACCGCTCCGAGGTGTTCCCCGGACGTGCGGTCCCGGACCTGTGCGGACCGTGCGGAACGCTGCCGCACGGCGACTACATCGTCTTCCCGACCCAGCCGGGCTGCCTGTTCGACCGCCGCAACAGCGCGTACGACGGGACGGCGCCCGACGACGGCTGGCTGGTGTCCAGCGGCACATCCGGTGCGACCGCGTATGCCGCCGGGGTCGCGGCGCTCGCCGTGCAGCAGAACATCGGCAGCGGCCGTGCGCTGCGTACGGAGGATCTGCTGACGGCCTGTCGACCGGTGACGCGGGGCCGGACCTTCACCGGGGACGACTGCGGTGGGGCCCACCCGAACCACGCGGTCGGCCACGGGCTCGTCACCGCCCTGCCGTACCGGCGCTGACCGGCGGCCGGCACGGCAGGGCGCACGGTCACACCAGGCGCTGCATCCAGCCGTGGCCGTCCTCGGCCAGCCCGTACTGGATGTCCACGAGCCGCTGGCGTACGCGCATGGTCACCGATCCCTCCGAACCGGTGTCCGGAGCCGTCACCTCGCCGTCGGGCCAGACGAGCCGGCCGACGGGGGTGACCACGGCGCCGGTGCCGCAGGCGAAGACCTCGCGGATCCGGCCGCTGCGCGCACCCTCCTGCCACTCGCCGATCTCGACCGGCCGCTCCTCGATCTCCAGGCCCATCTCCTTGGCGAGGGTGAGGATCGAGGAACGAGTCACCCCTTCCAGGATGGTGCCGAGTTCGGGAGTGACCAGCCGCCCATCACGCGTCACGAAGTACAGGTTCATGCCGCCGAGTTCCTCGACGTAGCGGCCCTCCTGCGCGTCGAGGAAGCACACCTGGTCGCAGCCGTGTTCGGCGGCCTCCACCATGGGAGCCAGGCTCGCGGCGTAGTTGCCGCCGCACTTGGCCGCGCCGGTACCGCCTCGTCCGGCGCGGGTGTACTCCTGCGACAGCCAGATGCTCACCGGCTTCACACCGCCGGAGAAGTAGGGGCCGACCGGCGAGGCGATGACCATGTAGGTGACCTCGACCGAGGGTCGGACCCCGAGGAACGGCTCCGAGGCGAACATGAACGGCCGTAGGTAGAGGCTCTGTTCACCGCCGCCGGGTACCCACTCCTGGTCGACGGCGACGAGTTTCCGCACCGAGTCGAGGAACGCGGAGACCGGCAGCTCGGGCAGGGCCAGTCGGCGGGCGGAGCGAACGAACCGCTCGGCGTTGGCCTCGGGCCGGAACGTCCACACGGAACCGTCCGGGTGCCGGTAGGCCTTGAGCCCCTCGAAGATCTCCTGCGCGTAGTGGAGCACGGCAGCGGCCGGGTGCATGGCGATCGGGGCGAACGGCACTACGGCGGCCTCGGCCCAGCCGGTCTCCGGCGTCCACACCGCGCGGGCCATGTGGTCGGTGAAGTACTTCCCGAACTCGGGGTCCGCCAGGATCTCCGCGCGGCGCTCAGGGCCCGTCGGGTCAGGATTAGGGTGGACGGAGAAGTTCAGCGTCATCCCGGAGATCCTCTCTGGCGGCGCCTGGCTTCCGCGCGCGTGCTCCGTCGTGGTCGGCGGTTCGGCACACTATCTGCTGCGTCGCAGGAGTAGCAAGGGACTTGGATCATGGAAGTGACGGGTCGTCAGGAACCCTTCACCGCGGACGCCGACGCGGTCGCGACGGCGGTTCGCGATGCGGCGCCCCTGCTGGTGGGCAGGACAGTTCTGTGTGTGGGAACCGATCTGGTCGAGGTCGCCGAAATGCGTGCCACGATGTCGCGTCAACCGCGCTTCGCCGCCCACGCGTTCACCCAGGACGAGCGCGCCTACTGCGAACTCTTCGCGGACCCCGCCGAGCGCTATGCCGTCCGGTTCGCCGCCAAAGAGGCCGTACTGAAGGCGTTGGGGGTCGGTCTCACGGGATCCGTGCTGACCGAGATCGAGGTGCGCCGAGAGCCGGCAGGTCCTCCCTCGCTCCATCTGACCGGTAGGGCGGCGGAGTTGGCCCGGGCGGGCGGGATCAGGTCATGGCTGATCACGCTCACCCACACCCGGCACCTGGCCCACGCCTTCGTCGCCGGAACGGGGGACTGATGATCTGTAAACTCGCTTTGTAAATGTGCTACTTGGGTGCCCGCGAAGCGGCGCATCCGTAACGGGAGGTTCGCACACCCATGCTGGACACAGGCACGGCCTCGGCAGAGTTAGCCACCAGGCAGGCAGAGGTCTTCTGAGGTGGCCCAGTCCCGCACCGAGGCGACGACCTCGACCACTGGCCAACAGACCGAGTCGCGCCGGGGCGTGGGCGACGGCCTCATCGTGGCCGGGCTCACCGTCGCCATTCTCGGGTTCCTCACCTCGGGCTGGATCGTCGCCGATCGCTTGGTGGCTCACGTCGATCCCTTCGTCGTGGCCGAGGGCCGGCTGTTCAGTTCCTTCGTGACACTGAGCCTGGCGGCCGTACTGGGCAAGCAGACCCGTTCCGTGGTCCACGCGGTGGTCCAACGGCCCAGGGCGCTCGTGCTGTTGGCGTTGTCGGGATTCGTCGTCTACTTCGGCGCGACGATCTTCGGACTCGGCCAGATCGGCCTGACCCCCGCGAACCTGATCGTCTCCTCTCTGCCGTGTGTGACCTTCGTGCTGGGCATCGCCTTCTTCGGGGAACAGGTACGGGCCAGGAAGGCCGTCGGAACAGGGCTGGCCGTGCTGGCCACCGTCGGGTACATCCTCAGCGCCACCGGCTCCGGTCCACACGTCAGCGCACGCGCCTGGACCATGGGGGTGACCGTGACTCTGGCCGGCACCATCGCCTACGCGCTCTACAGCCTGTTCTACAAGAAGTGGATGGCCGACCTGCCGTCTATCGCGGCCCTGCCCGGGATCACCGCGCTGGCCACGGTGTGCCTGCTGCCGCTCGCCCTGATGAGCGGTCGGATCGGCTCGGTCACTCTCGCCCAGTGGGGGGAGATCGCGCTGCTCGGCGGGGTGCTCACAGCGCCGATCTTCTTCCTGGCCCACGAGTTGATCCAGCGGCGAAGCGCCCTGTTCAGTGCGACAGCCGGGCTTTCCCTGCCGTTCCTGGTCCGGATCGCCAACTGGCTCCTGGGCGCGGCACCGGCACCGGACCTGGCCACGGTGCTCTGCCTGCTGGCCTGCGCGGCCGGAACGTGGCTGACCATCTCCGCACCGACTTCCCCCAAAGGAAAATGACCGTGCCCAAGCGTCTTCTGCTGGTCCACCCCAAGGCGAGTCTGCCGTGGCTCTTCGAGGCGGCGGTTCGCCAGGGGATCGACCTGGTGGTGATCCCGCGTCCCGGAGACCCGATGGGGACGCCGCCCCCCGGAGTGGTCGAGATCCTGGACATCGACGCGGAGGACGTCGAGAGCGTGCTGGCCGCCCATGCGCACACGCCCTTCGACGGGGTGCTGACCCCGTACGAGGCGACGGTGCCGCTGGTCGCCGAACTCGCGGAGCGGATGTCCCTGCCGGGGCTCTCGAAGGAGGCCGCGCTCAACGCTCGGGACAAGCGCCGGATGCGTGCGGCCCTGGCGGAGGCCGGCTGCCACACCCCCGGCTTCGTGCGGCTCGGCGGGCCCGACGAGGAGGCCGACTTCTCCGCGCTGACCTTCCCGGTTGTGGTGAAGCCCGCCAACGGGCTGTCCAGCATCGGCGTGACCCGGGTGGACACTCCCGCGGAGCTGCCGCGGGCGATGGCCGAAGTGTGGGAGATCAGCGGCCGGTTGCTGGACGAGGACGTGGAGTTGTCCGGTCTTGTGGTCGAGGAGTATCTGGACGGCCCCGAGTACGCGGTCGAGTGCCTCGTCGTCGACGGCACGGTCCACGTGCTGTGCATCGGCTACAAGGGGTTCCCGCAGGGCCCCTACTTCGAGGAGGAGGTCTACATCGCTCCCGTGCGGCTGGAGCAGGCGGTGGAGGACGCGGTCGTGCAGGAAGTGGTGCGCGGCCACCGGGGCCTGGGCATCACCACCGGCGCCACCCACAGCGAACTGCGGCTGTGCGCGGACGGGCGACGGCCTTTCCTGCTGGAGATCGGCGCGCGTTTCGGCGGCTCGGGCGCCTCCCACTACATGGCCGAGGGTGCCAGCGGTGTCGACTTCGCCGGCGAGGCGTTCCGTATCGCCGTAGGTCTCCCGCCGCAGGGTCTGGCCGGTACGAAGCCCGACGGTCTGGCGCCCGCCGTGGGCGTGGCCGCCAACTACATCGTGCAGTGCGGTGGCCAGGGGGTCATCACGGAGATCACGGGAATGGCCGAGGTCGCGGCAGACCCGCGGGTGGACCAGGTGATCGAGATGCTGCACCCCGGCGACGTGGTGCGGCCGTACCCGGACTTCACCGGCTACCCCGCCTTCGTGCTCTCGCGACACGACGACTACGAATCCGCGGAAGAACTGCACGACTTCATCGCCGCCACGGTGACGATCAGCTACCGCCCGGAGGAAGAGGGACGCTGACCCCGCGGCTGCGTCTGCGCTACTGCTGTGGCTGCCGGGACCGCCGGGGGCGCTGGCGGAGCAGCTGAAGAAAGCCCCCTGAAGCCATCCATGCCTCGTGTGCCGAGTGCACCCTCCGCCAGAGGCGGTCCCGGTCGTCCGGCCCGAGGTCGGCCGGCGTGAGGCCGAACACGTCGGCCAACGCCCCGTACCAGTCAGCGGAGTTGTCCAGCACGCGGTTGAACGACCCGGTGCCGGTCCGGCGCAGGACGCAGCCGAGGAGTGAGTCGATCCCGGAGGCGTCGCGGCGCCGGACCACGCAGGTGCGGACGAACTCGGAATCGGGCGAGGTGCACATGTACTCGTGCCTGGCCTGGAACTCCGACACCTCGGCAGTCCTGGACTCGAAGTCCATGCCGGTGAACGAGCCCGCCGGGTCGTGGTCCAGGCGCCAGCCGCCGGGGACGACCTCCGAGGGGCGCAGGCGGTAGCGGAAGGGCCCCTGCTCGTACGTGCCTTCGGCCAGGGGAAGGGGCTCGTGCAGCGCGTCCCCCATGCCGACGTCGGCCATCCAGTCCTGGTCCGGGAGGCCGGTGACGATCAGCGTCATGTGGTTGGCCCGGCCCGCTCCCGGGGCATGCTCCTCCCCTGTGGCCTGGACGCCCGCCCGGTGCCAGGTGACCTGGTAGCCGAGGGCGGTCAGGAGGGCCGAGAACGCGCCGTTCAGCGTGTAGCAGTAGCCGCCACGGCCGCGCAGGATCTGGGAGACCGAGCTTTCCGCGTCGATCGGGACCACCCGGTCGAGGTGGATGTCGAGCACTTCGTAGGCCACCCGTTCGACATGGGCGGCGTGCAACTGCCGGAGCGCTTCGGCGCTCGGCGGGCCGGGGTGCTCGACGCCCAACCGTGCCAGGTAGCCGTTAACGTCGATCATCGATGGATGAACCCTTCGCGACTGCGAGCCTGCAATAAGTTCCGGTCAAACATTCCGGCATGCTCATTCCTCCGCTCGAAGCAGGCTTTCCAACTCCTGGCAGATGGCGTCCAACAGTTCTGGAAATGAGTCCATCTCCTGGCCGAAGGCGCCGAAATGCCCCATCCCCTCCATCATGGTGAGGCGGCTGCCGGAAAGCTGGTGCAATTCCTGGGCGACCTCCACCGGGACCAGCGGGTCGTCCGTGGAGTGGAACTGCACGATAAAGCGCTGGTTGCGTCTGATCGCCGCCCAGTCCCACGGGCCGTCGAAGAAACCGCTCCGCCGCTCAAGCTCGAACCCGCAGTCGGTGTGGTGCGCGGCGACGGCGAAGGTGCCGAGCAGCGGGGCGGACTCCGCATACCGGAAAGCGGTCAGCGCTCCAGAAGAATGCCCTACGATGACTGTCCGCTCGTCCGGGCAGATGACATCGGTGAGGAAAGGCAGCCAGTACCGCATTCGCCCCTTGAGCGGATCCGGGAATGTCTTGGCCACCACGTTGTAGCCGCGACTCTCCAACTCTCGCTTCAGATAGGGGAACCAGACCCTTTCGATACTGGCACCGGCGTTCCCATGGATCAGAACGATCCGCATATCCGCTTTGGTCACGGGCATCGGTCGGCCTCAACAATCGTACCGATCTCGCCATTTGTGCAGTGCACGGACCCCTCCTGCCGCATCCCACCAGCGAGCTATCGGATCGATTTCACTTACTCAAGCGAGTTACCACCAACCAGCCGTCGGTAAAATAACATGTGCACATGAACCGCGACAAGGCTCGAATCAGGGGTGCGCGGGTGCGTGCAGGCAGCAGGAAGGTGCGGTGCTCGTTGGTCGAGTGATGTCCAAATCGGCACTGGCTAAAAGGCGACCCGCCGACGCAAGCTCACCTCCCGGCCGGAGAAGTGGAGCTGATCGGCGTACGCGGGAGAGTCGGTTCCGCGCGTCATCCAGCGCCAACCTCAACGGCCACGGCTTCTTCCCCGACATGGCCTCCGCCGCCGAGTGGGGCAGGGGGCGCTCCGCATGTTCCTCGACAGCGGCCGCATTCCGGTGGTGTCGAGCATCGCCTACGGCAAGGACGGCGGCGTCCACCACCTCGCGGCGGGACCGGCGGGCACCGCTCTGGCCTCGGCGCTCGACGGCACCCTGGTGCTCCCGGCCGGAGTCGGAGAGGCGGGCCCGGTGCCCGCGGCCTTCGTCGACATGGCCGTGCCGCACGCAGGGTTGCGGCACCTCCAACACCTCGGCCGACGACGGGAGTTGTCCGGCAGTCCTACGGCAGGGTCGCGCGGCGCAGGAGCAGGGTGACGAAGCCGAGCGTGCCCCGGTAGCCGTGCAGCCAGGCGTCGCGGTGGCCGGACGCGGCGTCGAGGGCCTCGCCGTGGTCGGGGTGGTCCGGGTTGTCGAGGGCCCAGCGGGAGAGCGATCCCGTCCAGGACCACTCGTAGTCGTCCCACTCCTGGAGGGTGCTGACGTGCCCGTGGAGCGGGACCCAGCCGGCGGCCACGACACGGTCGACGGTCGTCGCGAGGTCGTCGTAGTCGTCGACGGCGAAACCGGCGTCAAGGGTTTCGGGGCCGGGTGCGCGTTCCCAGAAGCAGTCGCCGAGGAGAACGGTTCCGCCCGGGGCGAGATGGCTGCCGGCGGCCGTCAAGGTGGGGAGGAGGCCGCCGAAGGCGTGGGCGGCACCGATGCTGAGAACCAGGTCGTAGCGGTGCGGGGAACTGAACTCCCCGGCGTCCTGGGCATGGAAGGCGATCCGGTCACCGAACCCCGCCTCGTCGGCGGCGCGTTCGGCGGCGGCGATGGCTTCGGAGTCGCTGTCGACGCCGTCGGCACGGAGGCCCGGACGAGCGGCGTGTGCGCGCATCAGCCAGGTGCCCGATCCGCACCCGAGGTCGAGCAGCCGGGCGTCGCCGCTCGGCAGTGCCCGGTCGAGGAGTGCGCGTACGGAGTCGTCGCTCAGCGGGGCGGCCACGGGGTGGTCGGTGTGGGCGATGGCGCTGATCTGTCGGCGGTGCATGACGGCATCCTGCCTCCCGTCAGCCCAAGGCACCCGCGGCACCCCGCACTTGGCCGCTCCCAAGGCGCCCGAAGCGCCCCGCCCCTGGCCGCTGCGGCGGGCGGTGTCGGCGATCGGGTTCCGCCGCCGCGCAGGATCGCGGGCCCGGGATCGCGGGTCCGGAGCGCCCCCCGCGCGCCCCGGACCGTAGACCCCCCCATCCCCCCGTCGTCGTTCAGCTCTTCGGCGCCCCTGTGGAGCGCGTGCCGGGTGTGCTGCTGTCGAGTGCCTCCGGCATATCGACAAGCTGCGGTGCCTCGGGTTCGCCCGAAGGCGTGACCAGTGCTCCTGTTCCGCCCTTGGGCACGCCCCTGTGCCCGGTAGGCTCCGGCACAGACAGCTTCGTCGGTAGTCGTCGCGGTCTGGAGGGGTCGGGTGTTGCCAGCGGGTATTTGGCAACACCGGTCGGGTGGTGCGTTGTTGTTGGGGGTATGGCCATCGAGCACGACGGATTCGGCGCGGAGTTACGGCGGCGCCGCATCGCGGCCGGTATGTCGCTGAGTGAACTGGCCGGCAAGGTCTACTGCAGCCGTAGCTTCCTGAGCCGGGTCGAGAACGGACGACGCAGGGCCTCCCTGGAGTTGGCCCAGCTGTGCGACGAAGTCCTGGGCGCCAAGGGCGCGTTGGCCGGACTGGCGCCGCTGCCCGGCTCCGAAGCCGTACCGAAGGCCGTCCGGGACGGGGCGAGCGGGCGGGCGCCCGGAGCGGTCAAGTCGCCGGAGGGGCACGGGAGTTCACCTCCCGGGCAGGACCGTGCCGAGTTCCGGCGGCTGCTCAGGCGCGGTGACCTCAGCCATGCCGCGGGCGAGATGCGGGAGGCCGAACGGCACTACACCGCCGCCTACCGCGGTGCCGCGGGGGATCCGCGGGCGCAGGCCGAGGCCGTGATCCGCATGGCGCGCCGCTGGTCCGATCCCGGGCAGGTCGACCGCGAGCTGCTGCAGTCGATCAGGGGATGCCTGGCCGCGCTGGAGGGCGACGGCGGCACCGAGGCCGCGGGCCTGCGGCTGCGTCTCGAAGCCCACTTGGCGAAGAAGATGGCCCTGGCGGTCAGCCAGGACACCGCGGCGGGACTGGCGGGACCCGCCGAGGGCGCGAGACTCGCCGAGGACACGCTGCGCCGATTACCCGTGGACGGCGACGACGAGGTGCGCTGCGAAGTCCTCACCGAATGCCGCTGGGCACGCTACGACTTCATGACCGCCCCCGAGTCACTGACGCTCTCCGAGCAACTGCGCGAGGCCGCGGCCCGGCAGGACTCGACGTACTTCCGCGGCGAGGCACTCATGGCCGTCGCCATCGACCAACTCCGCAACGGCAGGATCTTCAGCGCCCTCGCCACCGCGAACCAGTACCGCAAGCACGCCGCCGACACCCACAGCGCCCTCGCCCGCTGGCAGCGGCACACCCTCGACGCCCTGCTCGACCTGTGGCACGGCCGGTTCGACGCCGCCGCGCAGTGGATCTTCGTCGACTCGCTGAAGTTCATCGAACTGCTCCGCGCCGACTACGCCGTACCCGCGGACAACCTGACCCAGACCCGTCTCGGCCAGGCCTACTGGCTGCTGAGGCAACAGGGCCGGCTGGCCGAGCTGTTCACCTCCGACCTGGCCGGCGATGTCGAGCGGCACGCCTACTTCCCGATCTGGCGGGCCGGTCTGGCCCTCGCCCTGTGCGAGACCGGGCAGCACGCCGAGGGGGCGGACCTGTTCCTCGGCTGCGTCGCCGACGTGGACCGGTTCCCGCCGTCGGGCTGGGCGGTACCCGCGCTCGTCCTGCTGGCGGAGGTCTGCGCGGCGCTGGACCTCCAGGGCGGATTCGAGACCGAGTTGGCCCAGGTGCTGCCCGTGCTCCGGGCCCGGCTGGCGCCGCACGACGGCGAGCAGGTCGCTCTCGGCGGCTGGCCCACCGTCCTGGTCGGCCCGACCGCCCGGGCCTGCGGTGTGCTGGCGCTGGCCGCGGGGGAGCCGGAGACCGCCCTCGAACACTTCCGGCAGGCGGCGGTCCCGGCCCGCTCCTCCCAGCCGGAACTCGCCCGCCTCCGCCTGGCCCAGGCCCGCGCAGTGCGTCGCGCGGGGGGCCCGGGGAGCGAGCCGCACGCGGTCCGCCTGCTGCGGGAGGCGTCGCGCGGGGCGGAGACGTACGGCATGACATGGCTCGGGGCACAGAGCCAGGCCTTGCTGGAGGCGCCGGGGCGGGGCTGAGCGGGGGCCGTTCCGTGGGGCGCCCGCACAACGACCACGGCAGCCCGTGGAGTTGGTGTACGTGGATGGTGTTCATGCTGTGAACTAGGTCACACGCACCTCCGGGCCGGACCTCCCGCCCCATCGCCCTCGCGCGGCCCCCGGCGTCCCCCGAACCACCCTCTGCCCCTCGCCTCACCGTGCGTAGTCAGCCAAAACGTCTTCGTGGCCGGGAGGTCGAGGGTGAGGGCCGACGGATTGTCTACGCGCATAGTGTACTGAGTGGCCTAAACCTCTGCGCCTGGCGTGTTCGTGACGTCCCTTGACCCGGGTCGGATGGCTCGGTTTCATAACTGACCAACTGCGCGGGGGGCTCGGGCGCCCGTCGGGAATCCGCAGGGTGTCCTTGGCGTTCCTGGCGTGCTGCGCCGTCAACTCCCCAGTGTGTGCAGGCGTGTTGACGTGTCTGCCGGCCCGTTTCGATACGTCGCGCGCCACCCCGGAAAGGAAAACGCCGGTGTCGCAGTTCTTCACCGCAGCTCCTCTTCTCTGCCGTGCCGTCGGGTGCCGGTGGGCGAGGTGAGCCGACATCGGGGTACGTCCGCGCCGGAGGAAGCGGGAGCAAGGGCCGGGCGGGGGCGCAGTATCCGTGCCTCGCTCATCACGCTCGCGGTGGTGCCGGCGACGGCGATGGTCCTGCTGTGGGTCAGTGGTTCGTACGCGCTCTTCGACCAGTGGCGCAAGTCCAACGACGTCGGGCAGGCGGCGAAGACCACGTACGCCCTGCAACCGGCCGTCGGCGAGTTCCAGAAGGAACGGCAGCTGACGGTCAGCCTGTTGGCCTCGCACGGCAGCCCCGCCGCCCTGCAGGCGCAGCGGCGTCGGACGGACGCCGCACTCGCCGGGTTCCGCAAGGCGGACGCCGCCTCCGCCGGGGCCGGAACGGCCCAGTACCAGGCCCAGTTGGCGACCGTACGGAAACGGCTCACCGGGCTGACCACCGAACGGACCGCGGTCGACGACGGGAAGGCCACCCGGCAGCAGGCCTACACCGCCTACTCCGACGCCGTGTCCTCGGCGCTGAACCTCTTCGGGATGCTCAGCACCGACAGCGGCGACGCGGCCACCGCGGCCGACGCCGGCCACGCCCTGGCGTTCCTGCGCGGGGCGGAAGCCCTGTCGCAGGAGGAGGCGATCCTCAACGGAACCGCCGCGTCAAGGAAGTTGAGCGTCCAGGAGCGGTCGGCGCTGGCGGCAGCCCAGGCCGTCCGGGTCTCCGTGCTGTCCAACGAGGTGCAGCCCTACCTGCCCTCGGCGCTGGCCGCCGAGCTGGGCAAGACGATGGACGGCCGGGACTGGGCCGCCATGACGGACTTCGAGAAGACCGTCGCCGCGGCGTCCGCCGGACACGACGGCACGATCTCCGTGGCCTCCGTCCCGGCCGCCCGCGCCGCCGCCCCAGGGCGCGTGTCCGGCGCGGTACAGGCCGTGGAGGGCCAGTTCCTGGGCAAGGTCACCCAGGACTCCGCGGACCGGACCCACCAGGTGCTCGTCAAGGCCATGCTCGGCAGCGCCCTCGCACTGGTGGCCGTCCTCGCCGTGGCCATCCTGTCCTGGCGCATCACCCGGTCCCTCATCGGCCGGATGTCCGGCCTGCGCGCGGCGACGCTCGAACTGGCCGAGGAACGGCTGCCCGAACTGATCACCCGGCTGCGCACCCAGGGCAAACGGGCCGAACTCGACGACCTGCCCGAACTCGACTACGGCACCGACGAGTTGGGCAAGGTCGCGGACGCCTTCAACAGCGCCCAGCGGACCGCCGTGAGCGTCGCGCTGGAGCAGGCCTCGCTGCGCGAGGGCGCGCGGCTGGTGTTCCACAACATGTCCCGCCGTATCCAGCTCCTGGTGCACCGTCAGCTCACGGTGATCGACTCCATGGAACGCAAGGAGCAGGATCCCCAACTCCTCGCCGATCTTTACCGGGTCGACCACCTCGCCACCCGGATGCGGCGCAACGCGGAGAGCCTCACCGTGCTGTCCGGCGCGGCCCCGCGGCGCCGCTGGAAGCAGCCGGTGCTGCTCGCGGACCTGCTGCGCAGCGCGGTGTCCGAGATCGAGGGCTACACCCGGGTCGTCGTCGAACCCCTGCCGCCGATCGCGGTGTTGGGACCGGCGGTCGGCGACGCCATCCACCTCATGGCCGAACTCATCGAGAACGGCGTGACGTTCTCCCCGCCGCACACCGAAGTGCGCGTCCGGGCACTGCCGGTGGCGCAGGGATACGCCGTCGAGGTGGAGGACCGGGGACTGGGCCTGACGTCGGACGAGTACACGGCCGCGAACGAACTCCTGCACCACCCCAAGGACTTCAGCTTCACCACACTCGGCGAGGACCCGCGCCTGGGCCTCTTCACCGTCGGCCACCTCGCACAACGCCACGGCATCACGGCGAGCCTGCAGGCCTCGTCGTACGGCGGGTCACTGGCCGTCGTCGTACTGCCGCACGCCCTCACGGAATCAGCGGTGGATGCCGTGCCGCCGACGCTGGACGCGCGGGCGGAACGGCATCTGGCTTCGGTTGCGGGGTTGGCGACGGGGTCGATGACGGGGATGGAAACCGGCTCGGGGTCGGGGACGGGGACACATTCAGGGCCGGGGCTGGTGACTGGCCCGGGCTCGGTAACCGGTCTGGCGACGGGTTCGGGGCAGGGTTCAGGGACCCGGTCGGGCAGTAGTGGCTCGGGCGTGGGCTCGGCCGCCGGGGCGACCACCGGGCCGGTCGCCGGTTCGGGACGCGGCGGGGTGACGGCCGGTGGTATGCCGATGCGTGTCCGCACTCGCCCCACACCGCACGCCCAGTCGCCTTCCGGCTCAGCGGCACGGCAGGCAGCCGACTCCGCCGCCGCGTCGCCGCGCGCGGCCGGGCCTTCGGCGGGTCCCGGCGACACGACACCCTTCGCGGACTCCCACGAGGGCGGGGCCTCGGCGGACTTCCGCGAGGCCGGACCGTCTGCGGACTTCCGTGCGGCTGGTCCCGCCCCGGGTTCTCGTGCGGCCGAGTCCTTCTCGGACGCCCGCCCGGCCGAGTCCTCGGCGGACTTCCGTGCGGTCGGCTCCTCTGGCGACCCCCGTGCAGGGGGCCCCTTCGCAGGCACCCGCGGGGCCGGATCCTCCGCCAGCCCTCGTGGGGCCGTGCCTTTCCCGCATGCCCGAACCTCCGGTACGTCCGGATCCCCCTCGGACGGCCACCCGGCTGCCGCTTCTCCCGCAACGCCCCGCGTCGGCGGCTCCGGTTCCGGCCGGCTCCCGCGGCGCGTGCGGCAGGCGCATCTCGCGCCGCAGTTGCGGACACGGCCCGAGGACGCGGACGGCGATCGCACTTCGGGGCGGGAGGCCGAGCGGCGGCCGGAGCAGGCCCGTTCGATGCTGGCCGCGTTGCGGGACGGTACGCGTCGGGCCCGCGCGGAGGAAGAGGTGCCCGCGCCCGCCTGGCCCTCGTCGCTGCGTGGAGACGCCCCCCGGCCGCGGCAACCGCGAGAAGAAGCCCCCGCCCCCTCCTGGCCCACAGCCCCGCCCGAGCGGCGTCAGCTGCCCACCCGTCCCCGTCCGACAAGGAACAACCCATGACTGCGCCCAACACCACGCACGGCGGACTGGCCTGGCTGCTGGACAACCTGATCGAGCGGATCCCCGAGACCCTGCACGCCATCGTCCTGTCGGAGGACGGACTGCTCGTCGGCTCCTCCGAACGGCTCGCGCAGGACGACGCCGAGCAACTCGCCGCCATTTCCTCGGGTGTTCACTCGCTGGCGCTGGGCACCAGCCGGCACTTCGGCGGCGGGCGCGTGCAGCAGACCGTCATCGAGATGGACGATCTCTTCCTCTTCGTCACCACCGCCGGCGGCGGCGCCCGGCTCGCCGTACTCGCCACCTCGCAGGTGGACGTGGGCAACGTCGGCTACGAGATGACCATGGTCGTACGACAGGTGGGGCAGTTCCTCAGCGCGGCCCCGCGGTTCCCGGAGTACAGCGGCGTGCCCTTCGCGGGTGAGCATGAATGAGACATTGGTCCGAGGAAGATCCCTGGGCGGACGAAGATCCCGCGCTGCTCGTCCGCCCGTACACGGTGACCGGCGGCCGGACCCCGACCGCCCACTCCGGCATCGAACTGATCACCCTGATCAGCACCGTCCGGCCACCGACCCGCGACCAGCGGCTGCAGCCCGAACAGAACCGGCTGCTCGCGCTGTGCCGTACTCCGACCGCGCTGGTGGAGGTTGCCGCCCGGCTCGATCAACCCGTCGCGGTCATACGGGTGTTGCTCGATGACCTCCTGGACAACGAACTCGTCTCCGTCTCCCCGCCCGCCGCGGCCGGTACCCCCGACGCCCGTTTCCTCCAGGCAGTGATCGATGGCATACGCAGAATCTGACCGCCGTGCCACCACGGTGGCGCCCAACGCCGCGACGGCCAAGATCCTCGTCGCGGGCGGCTTCGGCGTCGGCAAGACCACCCTCGTCGGCGCGATCAGCGAGACCACGCCCCTGCGTACCGAGGAACTCATCACCGAGGCCAGCGTCGGCATCGACAACCTGGCCGGGGTGGAGCAGAAGACCACGACGACGGTCGCCATGGACTTCGGCCGGATCACGCTCAGTTCGGCCCTCGTGGTCTACCTCTTCGGAGCTCCGGGGCAGGACCGCTTCTGGTTCATGTGGGACGACCTGTCCCGCGGCGCGCTCGGCGCGGTCGTCCTCGCCGACACCCGGCGACTGGAGAACTGCTTCCCCTCCGTCGACTTCTTCGAGCACCGCGGCATCCCCTTCGCCGTGGGCGTCAACTGCTTCAACGGCCGCTGCGAGGAGGACCCCGAGGAGATCCGCGCCGCCCTCGACCTCGCCCCCGACATACCGCTCGTGCTGTGCGACGCCCGCGACAAGGAGTCGGTGAAGACGGTGCTGCTCGCCCTGCTCGAACACGTCATGCGGGGGCTGGCGGCGGAGGCGTCGGCATAGCCGTACGATCGGCCAGCCCTACGGTCAGGAAGGCTTCGCCGCCGATACGGCCGTCGCGGTCAGCGTGCCGTCACACTCCGCGAACTGCCCGTCGTCCAGGGCGACTTGGTGTGCCCCGGCGCCCGGCAGACCGATCACCATCGTCGGGTAGATCACCGGCGCCGAACCGGACTTGCAGTAACCGTCCCCTTCGCCCTGCACCTGGACGAAGGTCAGCTTCAGCCAGGCGTTGCCGCCGGGGGCGAGCTTCACGGGGGAGGCGGAGCCGACGGGGGTGACCTGGAGGGGGACGTTGAGCTCCGGGGAACCGTTCGCCGCACCGGCGACGGTGGGGTGGCCCTGGAGGGTGCAGGGCTTGGTCGAGGTGTTGGTGAACCGGACGATCGCCGCTCCGGTTCCGGTACCGGAAGGGCGATCGGCGGCCTGATAGGCGGTGGCCTTCAGGGCCGTCGCCGCGCAGGTCTTCACCGCGGTTCCGGTCGATCCGGTCGATCCGGTCGATCCGGTCGAGCCGGTGGAGCCGGTGGAGCCGGTCGAGCCGGTGGAGCCGGTCGATCCTGTGGACCCGGACGTTCCCGTGGACCCGGAGGAGATGGGGGAGGCGGTCGCGGTCGGCGCGTCGGAGGACCCGTCGGACCCGCTCTCCGAGTCGCCCGGCTGGCACGCCGTCATCACCATCGCCGCCGACAGCGCGGCCACCGCCACCATGACCCTGCGGATGCTGTTCTTCTGCATGACGTCCCCCGAGTTCCGTTCGTGCGACCGGACATGCCGGCATTTCGACGGGGGAGACAGGTCAGGCCGTACGCGCGGTTTCTCCTGTGTGTCCGCTGTGTCCGTACGGTGACGGGATCAAGGCCGGATCAGGACGCTCAGAGCCGGTTCATGACGTCGTGGGCCTTGAGGTTCCACGGGGTCGTCTCGTCCTACTCCCGCGGCCGGGTGAAGGCCATGCGCTCCGCCTCCGCCGCGACCTCGACGAACCGCTCCAGCAGAGCGAGCCGTTCCGCGCGACGGGACTCGGCCAACTCCGTTCGCTGCCGCTGCTGTTGGGCCCGTTCGGCCGACCGCTGGGTGGTGAACTGGACGAGGAAGGACAGCACGCCCCCGAGAGCCACGCCGCCGAACGAAGTGAGGGACACCCAGACCTGACCGGACACGGCGGCCATCGTGCCATGCCCGGGACCGCCAACGCCCGTCCCTCACCCGCTCGTTGGACCGTCAGTCGGTCGGCTTCACCTCGGTGTCCGCCCCGGCCCCCTCGTCGAAGCTCGCGAAATACGCCGCCGCCATGTCCTCGTCCCCGTGCCCCTGCGCCGCCGCCCGGGCGAACCGTTCCGCGCCCGCCGCCGCCACGTCGAGCCGGACGCCGTGGGCCGCGCCGGCCTGCACGATCAGGCGGGCGTCCTTCTCCGCCGTCGTGACCGCGAAACTCGCCGGAGTCAGCTGGTCGTTGAGGATGGCGGCGGACTTGGCGTGCAGGTAGCCCATGTCGAGGGGGCCGCCGGCGATGAGGTCGAGGAAGCTCTGTGGGTTCACGTCCAGCGCCTTGGACAATGCCAGTGCCTCGCCCGCCGCGTTCGTCACGGCCAGTACCCAGCTGTTGGCCACCAGCTTCAGGCGGGTCGCGGTGGCCGCCGCGCCGTCCTCGCCGACCCACATCGTGCGGGCGCCGACCGCGTCGAAGACCGGGGTCACCGTCTTACGGCCGCTCTCCGGGCCCGCTGCCAGGACCGTGAGTTGACCGGCTTCGGCGGGCTGGCGGGTGCCGAGGACGGGGGCGTCGTAGAAGACCAGGTCGTGCCGGTTCGCGAACTCGGCCAGTTCGCCCAGCGATTCGAGGCCCGAGGTCGTCGACTGGACCCACGCTGCGCCGGGCCGCAGGACGGGCGCGGCCTCGCGCATCACATCGAGTACGGCGTCACCGTCGTAGAGCATCGTGAGGATCACGTCCGCGTCGCGTACGGCCTCCGCCGCCGTGTCGGTGACGTGCGCGCCGTCGGCGGAGAGGGGGTCGGCCTTGGCGCGGGTGCGGTTCCAGGCGTGGACGGTGTGGCCGGCGCGGGCGAGGTTGCGGGCCATCGCGGCGCCCATGATGCCGGTGCCCAGGACGCCTACGGTGAGTTTCTCGGTGGTCATGACTCGGCTTTCGTCCTCGACGGTGTTGTCGGGAACCAGGGTGCCAGGGTGACGCGCGCCCGGCCTCCCGGCAGGGCGCGCGTCAGCCGTCGTCAGCCGGTGACCGTGAACCAGGTCGACCGCGACTTCTGCCACTCCGGGTACGACAGGTCCTTCGCCTCGGTGCCGTCGCCGTACAGGTCGGCCGAGCCGTCGTCCGTGATCAGCTGGGCGCGGGCGCCCGAGGCCGTCAGGTCCGGTACGTCGACGACTGCCTCCCAGGCGCCCGGGTCGGTGGTCGGCAGGTCGCGCAGCTTGACCGGGCTGTCGGCCGCGTTGCCGGTCCAGGAGTAGAGGGCGTACGGGTCGGAGTTGTCGTCGGCGGCCCAGGAACCGGCGACGATCAGGTACTGGTTCGCCGCGTTCTTGCGGATGTCGCGCACCGACAGACCGCCGAGGTCCAGCTCGATCGGCGTGCCGAAGGTGGCGGCGGTGCCGTTCGCGACGACCTTGTCGATGTTGGTCACCGGCACCAGCAGCGCCTTGCCGCCCGCCACCGCCGGGGCGAGCGGCGCGCGGAAACCGACGTACGCCGTGCTCGTCGAGCCGGGCGCGAACTCCAGCCCCTCCACGTTGAACCCGTCGATCTCCTTGGGCACTTGACCGTCCGCGGTACCCGCCGCGAAGCCGTACCGGTTCCCGTTCGCCTCGTCCCACGCCACCAGGTCGTCGCGCAGCTTGCCGTACGAACTGCCGTAGGAGAGCGTCGTGTTCACGCCAGTGCCGGTCACCTTGGTGGTGAAGACCGTGTTGCGGGCCGCCTTGTACTCGCCGTCCTTGTTGTTGCCGAGCGAGCCGGTCCAGTAGATCGTGTCGCCGACGCGCGCCCCGCCCTCGATGTCGATCTCCTTGTCGACGCCGATGTCGTCGCTGAAGTCCCAGGTCTTCACCGGCGCGCCGGAGGTCGAACGGTCGTACAGGCGAAGGACGTTGGACTCGTCATCGGCTACGACGACGTAGCCCCCGCCCACGTCGACCGCGGCGGAGGCGTCGCTGGAGCCGGTGAAGTAGCGCGTGTCGGTGGGCTGTTGGACGGAGGTCGAGGCCGCGTAGTGCAGGGTCTTCGTGGCCGTCTTGCCGCCCAGGCCCGTGACCTTCACCGTCAGGTCGGTGTAGCCCTGCGCGGCTGCCGCGACGGCGAGTTGGCGGGTGGCGCCGGTGCCGGTGACGGTCACCGCGCTCGTCGGCGCCACGGACGTCTTGCTGCTCTTGCTCGCGGCAACGGTCAACGCGCCCACGTCCGCGCCGCTCTGGGCGATCGTCACCTGCACGGTCGGGTCACCGACTCCGCCCACCGCGCCCGAAAGGTAGGTGGCCGACAGGGAGATGGTCGGTGTGCCGTAACTCGCCGCGTGCGCCTGGCCGTTGAGGCCGAGGCCCAGGGCCGCGAGGGCGAGGCAGGTGCCCGCCACGGCGACCGTCTGGCGTGACCTGGGGAAAACGTAGTCCTGCACTGGGACCCCTTCGTCGGCTCGGTGTCGACGAGAAGGGTCAGCGGATCTCACCAACTCCGCGCGGCGCGGGCAGGTCTTCGGGGTGAACAACGGCGGACGGGCCGAGGGAGCGTTCCATGACCCGGGCCAGGTGGCGGGTGAAGACCTCCTGCGTGTCGGGGGTCAGCGTGCGCAGCGCCACCAGCGCGGTGATCACGACGTCGCACAACTCGCCCTGTACGTCGTCCCAGGTGTGGGTGACGCCCTTGCGCGGGTTCTGGCCGGTCGCCCCGATCACCGCCTCGGCGACCTCACCGACCTCCTCGGACAGCTTCAGCATGCGCAGGAGCATGCCTTCACGGCCGCCGAGGGGCTGGTCGGTTTCCAGCCAGGCCCACAGGTCGTCGATGCCGGCCCAGAGGTCGGCGGGCCGGTCCTTCTGATCACTCATGGACCCAGCCTGCCATCACGGGCCGGCTCGTTGCCCGACTCCTCGCCCTGCTCGACGCCCTACTCGTCGAACAACGTCTCCTGCCCGAACTCCGCCGCCTCCCGCACCCGCCTGTTCCGCAGGCCGATCACCACGGCCGTCGCCGCCCCCGTCACCGCGAGCGCCGCCGGGACCATCCAGCCCCGGTTCACCGCGTGGCCGAGCGCGTGGTCCAGGGAGAGGCGGCCCGGGCCCGTGACCGCGAGGCCGGCGGCGGTCAGGGCGAGGGAGGCCGCGTACTCGTAGCCGCCGCCCGCCGCGAAGAAGCCGTTGGGCGCGTGTACGGCGGTGGCTCCCGCCATCGCGCCGGCCGCCGCCGCGCCCGCCGCCGGGGTCGCCAGGCCCAGCGCGAGGAGCGCGCCGCCGCCCGCCTCCGCGAGGCCCGCCATCGTGGCGCTCTGCTTGCCGGGGGAGTAGCCCATCGCCTCCATGGCCGCGGCGGTGCCCTCGATCCCGCCCCCGCCGAACCAGCCGAACAGCTTCTGCGAGCCGTGCGCGGCCAGCACTCCGCCGGTACCCAGGCGGAGCAGCAGCAGGCCCAGATCTTGTCGGTCGTAGCAGGTCACGGTGACTCCCTGAACAGGCGGCGGGAACGGTCCTCCCACCGTCGCACCCCCGGCCTGGGGCGGGCCTGCGCAGGCCGCCGTTCGGGTGGCGGGGGCCCGGGAACGATGTGAGTCTGACCGGCATGACGATTCAGCCAGCCAAACTCAGCGATCCGGCCGTCCGGGCGTTCGTCAGCGCCGTCAACGCCCATGACCGCGACGCCTTCCTGGCGCTGCTCGCGCCGGGCGCGACGATGGCGGACGACGGCTCCGACCGTGACCTCGCCGAGTGGATCGACCGGGAGATCTTCTCCTCCCACGGCCACATGCAGGTCGACCGGGAGTCCGACGGCGGCCGTGCCCTCGTCGCCCGCTACTCCAACGACGCGTGGGGCGAGATGCGTACCCGGTGGAGTTTCACGGTCGGCGACGACGGCAGGATCGCCCGCTTCGAGACCGGGCAGGCGTAGAGGTACCGGGCAGGCCCGACCGACGTAAAAACCCTTGCCTTCGTGTGCACTCCAACTCCTAGCGTTCGCAGGCATGGAGACGAACATCAGGACTCTCGGACGCAGCGGCATCGACGTGAGCGCTCTCGGCTTCGGCTGCTGGGCGATCGGCGGTGAGTGGCAGGACGCGAGCGGGCAGCCGCTCGGCTGGGGCAAGGTCGACGACGAGGAGTCCGTACGGGCCGTTCGGCGCGCCCTCGATCTCGGCGTCACGTTCTTCGACACCGCCGACACCTATGGCGCGGGGCACAGCGAACGCGTCCTCGGCCGCGCGCTGGGCAAGCGCCGGGACGACGTGGTCCTCGCCACCAAGTGGGGCAACGTCTTCGATGAGGACACCCGCACCCTCACCGGCGCCGACGACTCCCCGGAGTACGCCCGCAGGGCGCTCACCGCGTCGCTGAAGCGCTTGGACACCGACCACGTCGACCTGTACCAACTGCACCTGTCCGACGCCGACTTGGAGCGGGCCGCCCAACTCCGGGAGCAGTGCGAGGAGTTCGTGCGGGAGGGGCTGATCCGCGCCTACGCCTGGAGCACCGACGACCCCGCTCGCGCCGCCGTGTTCGCCGAGGGGGAGCACTGCGCGGCCGTGCAGCACGCGGCGAACGTGTTCCAGGACGCGCCGGAAATGTTCGCCCTGTGCGAGGAGTTGGGCCTGGCCAGTATCAACCGCAGCCCGCTCGCGATGGGCCTGCTCACCGGAAAGCAGGCCGTGGGGCGGGCGTTGGAGGCCGGGGACATCCGCAACACGCCCCCGGCCTGGATGCAGGGCTTCAAGCAGGGCGCCGGCGCGGACGAGGACTGGGTCGCCCGCGTCGACGCCCTGCGCGAGATCCTCACGTCCGACGGCCGCACCCCCGCCCAGGGCGCCCTCGCCTGGCTGTGGGCCCGCAGCCCCCGCACCATCCCGATCCCGGGCTTCCGCTCGGTCACACAGGCCGAGCAGAACGCGGGCGCGATGGCGAAGGGGCCGCTTACGGCGGGGCAGTTGGCGGAGGTCGACGAGGTGCTCGGGAGGTGAGCGGCCCGACGGGGGGTACCTAGCCGAAAAAGTGTGACACTTTCCGCAAAAGTGTCACACTTTTCGGATGTACCTAGCCGACTCGGCCCGCTGACGGGCGCGACAGCCCGGTTGTCGCGGGCCCGGCTCAGTGACCCTGGTTGCCGTACTGCGCGTACTGCTGCTGACCGGTGTTGCCCTGCTGGGGTGCGAACTGGCCGTTGCCGCGGCCCTGTTCGGTGAGGGTGATCTGGCCGGCCTTGATGGTGGCCAGGCGCGGGGCGCGGCGGGCGATCGACGAGTCGTGGGTGACCATGATGAAGGTCAGCCCGTACTCGTGCCAGAGGCCTTCGAGCAGGCCCATGATGTCGTCGCGGGTGCCCTCGTCGAGGTTGCCGGTGGGCTCGTCGGCGAGCAGCACCTTCGGCTTCTTGACCAGCGCGCGGGCGATGGCGACGCGCTGCTGCTGGCCGCCGGAGAGTTCGGACGGGGCGTGCTTCAGGCGGTCGCCGAGACCGACCGAGCTCAGCGCCTCCGCCGCCCGCTCGCGGCGTTCCGCCGGCTTGACGCCGAGCGGGACCAGGGCCGTCTCGACGTTCTCCTGCGCGGTGAGCGTCGGGATGAGGTTGAAGGACTGGAAGATGATGCCGATCTTCTCGGCCCGCAGCCGGGTCAGCTTGGCCTCGCTGATGGTGGCGAGGTTGACGCCGTCCAGCTCGACACTGCCCTCGGAGGGGCGGTCCAGGCCGCCGATCATCTGGAGCAGCGTCGACTTGCCGCCGCCGGTGGGGCCCTGGATGACGAGCTGGTCGCCGTCCTCGATCGTGAGGTCGACGCCGCGCAGCGCCTCGACCGTCTCCTTGCCCCGCGTGTAGCGCTTGGTGACGCCGGTGAGCTTGTACATGGGATCTCCGTCGTGAAGAACGTCTGTGAAGAAGAGGGGCGGGGCGCCGCCGCCCGGGGGGATCGGTGGCGGCGCCCCGGATCAGGGGGTGCGGTCGGTCTACGACACGCTGCGCAGCGCGTCCGCCGGACGCATCCGCGACGCACGCCAGCCGCCCATCGCGCCGGCGATCAGACCGCCGGTGACGGCCAGGCCCACCGCGAGGGCGATCGTGGTGAGCGAGACCGGCGCGTTCAGGGCGATCTCCAGGGTGTTGGAGGTGGCCTGCTGGCCGGGACCGCCCTGGCCGCCGCCGGGGCCGCCGCCCATGCCGCCACCGCCGGTGGAGGTGGAGCCGAGCTGTGCGGTCAGCTTGGGGCTGATCGCGGTGACCGTGTAGGCCGCCAGGAGGCCCAGCGCGATACCGAGACCGCCGCCGATCAGACCGTTGACCATGGACTCGCCGACGACCTGCCGGGTCACCTTGCGGCTCGGCCAGCCGAGCGCCTTCAGCGTGCCGAACTCACGCACCCGGCGGGACACCGCCGAGGAGGTGAGCAGCGCGGCGACGAGGAACGCGGCGATCAGGACCGCGATGGACAGCCACTTGCCGACGCTGGTCGCCAGGTTGGAGGCGGTGGACAGCGAACCGGAGACCGTGGACGCGAGGTCGGCGGAGGTGGTGACCGTCGTACCCGAGATGTTCTTCTGGATCGTCGACTTGACGGTCGAGATCTGCTTGGAGTCGGTCGCCTTGACGTAGATCGTGGTGACCTTGTTCTTCGAGTCGCCCAGCGTCTGCGCCTGCTTCAGCGGCACGTACACGTCGATCGTGGACTCGCTGCTGTTGGGCGTCGCGATGCCGATGACCGTGAACTTGGTGCTGGAGATCTTGAAGGTCGAACCGACCTTGTACTTCTTCGTCTTGGCGTACGACTTGCTGACGACGGCGACCTTCGCGTTGGTCTGCGCGGTCGTGAACGTCTTGCCGGTGGTGATCTTCGACGTGGACAGCGGGCCCAGCGTCTGGTTGGTGACGTCGATACCCGCGACCGAGTACGAGTTCACGTTGAAGTTGGCGCCGCCGCCCTGCACCTGGGGCTGACCGGTGCTGGTGCCACCGCTGTTGGTGCCGCCGCCGGGGCCGCCCTGCTGCGAGGAGGAGGAACCGGAGCTGGTGGAGGACTTCGCCTTGCCCTGGGTGAAGGAGCCGTCGACCTTGGTGACGTTCAGCGTGAGCGCGCCGACCGCGGTGGATACGCCCTTCTGCGAGGCGACCTTGGTGACCAGGGAGGACGCGAGGGCCTGACCACCCTGCGTATTCACCCGGTCCGAGCTCTGCGAGCTGCTGCTGGAAGAGGTGGCGCCGAACTTGAAGCTGGGACCCTGCGAGCTGCCGGCCTTGGGAGCCGATTGCGCTTTGGTCACGGTCATGTCAGTTCCGAGACCGTAAAGAGACTTGAGGACCTTGTCCTGAGCCTGATTCATGCCGGCCGACACCGAGTTGACGGTGATGACCAGCGCGATTCCGAGCGCCAGACCCATGGCGATGACCAGGGCCGCCTTCTTGCGCCGGCTCAGCTCGCGCTTGAGATAGATGCCAAACATCCCGTTCCCCAAAGGTTCTTGGCGCCCGCTGTGGGCGCGGCCACAAGCTATGGAGGAACCTTTGAGTCGACCTGAGTAAAGGATGTGTCTGGCCTGAGAAAAACAGGCCCGAAATCAGAATTGGGTCAGACAGCTCATTCCTAAGCTGTGGAGGGCCTCCTGCCAGGAAACCCCTGTTCAATGGCCTGCTGACATGGGTTCCCGAGCCTTCGCGCCGGCTTCTTCTCGCCACCCCCGCCGTGCACGGGCCCGCCCCGATTTTGTACGGTCCCGGGATGCGCGATTCCTCTCGGCTCACCCGGCGTGCCGCTCTCGGCCTGACCGCCGCCGCTCTTCCCGTGGCGGCGGCCACCCCCGCGTCCGCTGCCACCGTGATAGGCGGTGAGCGTCTGGCCCGCGACGGGATCCAGGTGGGCAGTGCCGCCGGTCTGCCCAAGAAGCTCACCGCCCGTTCCTGGCTCCTCGCCGACCACAAGACCGGTGAGGTGCTCGCCTCGTACCGCGCGCACCAGCGCCTCGCGCCCGCGTCCACGCTGAAGATGCTGTTCGCCGACACCGTGCTGGGGAAGTTCGAGCGGACCCGGACCTACCGGGTGACCGACGCCGACCTGGCCGACGTTCCCTCCGGCTCCAGCATGGTCGGCGTCAAGCCCGGCATCACCTACACCGTCCACCAGCTGTGGCAGGGCGTCTTCCTGCGCTCCGGCAACGACGCCGTGCACGTCCTGGCCCACATGAACGGCGGGATCGCGAAGACGGTCGCCGAGATGCAGGCCAGGGCGAAGGACCTCCAGGCCCTGGACACGCATGTGGTGAGCCCGGACGGCTTCGACCACCCCGGGCAGGTGTCGTCGGCGTACGACCTCACGCTCTTCGCCCGGCACGGGCTGCACGACGACGACTTCAGCTCGTACTGCTCGACCCGGACCGCGAACTTCCCGGCCGGCGGCAAGAAGACCTTCCAGATCCAGAACACCGACCGCCTGCTCACCGGCGCCTACGGCCTGGGCACGTACCGGGGCATGATCGGCGTCAAGAACGGCTACACCAGCCACGCCGGCAACACCTTCACCGGCGCCGCCACCCGCGACGGCCGCACCCTGCTGGTCACCGTGATGCACCCCGCCAACGGCGGCAACGAGGTCTACAAGGAGACCGAGGCACTGCTCGACTGGGGCTTCGGCAGGGGGAGTTCGGCCCGGGCGGTGGGCACGCTGGTCGATCCGCTGAGCGAGGGCGGGGCGACCGCGAGCCCTACGCCGTCGGGGAAGGGTGCCAAGGGGGCGGAGGGAGCCACCGGAGCCGCCGCTTCCTCGTCGGACGGTCCCTCGCCCTGGCGGCTGCTGGAGGGCGCGGCCGGAACGGTCGCGTTGCTCGCGGGCGGCGCGTTCGCGCTGCGCAGGCGGCGGGCGGCCGTAGCGGCGGCCAAGTCCCAGGAGGGGGACGGGAGTTGATGTGACGCGACAGCCGCCCCACGGCCCGGTGCGTACCTCGCGGTCCCACGCGAGATCCACCCCCACCCGGGCCGTGGAACGACTGTCGCCTCTCCCCCCTCGGATTGGCCTGCGGGAACCCAGGGCTCCAGTACTGCGGAAGCCCTGTGCTCCAAGTGTGAAGCTTTGGTGGAGAAGAGTTGAGCATAGGTCAGCAACCGGCCGCAATGGTATGGACGGTCAAATTCCGCTTGTGCAAATCGACTTAGCCACGGCCCACGTACGGCATCGCGGTCGCCAACACCGTCGCGAACTGCACGTTCGCCCCCAGCGGCAGCTCCGCCATGTGCCGCACAGTGCGCGCCACATCGGCGACATCCATCACCGGTTCCGGGGTTACCACCCCGTTGGCCTGCAGCGCCCCGGCCTCCATCCGCCGCGTCATGTCGGTGGCCGCGTTCCCGATGTCGATCTGCCCGACCGCGATCGAGTACGGCCGCCCGTCCAGCGACAGCGACTTGGTGAGCCCCGTCAGCGCGTGCTTGGTCGCCGTGTAGGCCACGGAGTGCGGCCGAGGCGTATGCGCGGAGATCGACCCGTTGTTGATGATCCGCCCGCCCTGCGGCGCCTGCTCCTTCATCTGCCGGTACGCCGCCTGCGCACAGAGGAACGCCCCGTTGAGGTTGGTGTCCACCACCTGCCGCCACGCGTCGTACGGCAACTCCTCGACCGGCACCTCGCGCGGCCCGTTGATCCCCGCGTTGTTGAACAGCAGATCCACCCGCCCGAACCGCTCCACGGCCGCCGCGAACAGCGCGTCCACATCCTCCGGCCGCGCCACATCGGTCGCTACGGCGAGGGAGGCGCCCTCGGGCACCAGCGCGGCCGTCTCCTCCAGCGTCCCGGTGCGGCGGCCGGCCAGTGCCACCGACCAGCCCGCGCGCAGCAGTTCCACGGCGACCGCGCGGCCGATGCCGGAGCCCGCGCCGGTCACCACGGCGATCTTCGACGATTCCTCAGCGTTCATGGCCGCAGCCTACGAGTCACCCTTCCTGCGGATACCGCACCCCGATCCGCTCCCGCACCGCGTCCAGCGTCCGCATCACCGCGAGGGTGCCCTCCAGCGGCACCAACGGCGACTCGGTCTCACCGGCCCGCAGCGCCCGCATCACCTCCGACGCCTCGTGCCGCAGCGTGTTGCGGGGCCCGTCGGCCGGGTCGAGCACGAACTCCTCGGGATCACGGCCGTCCCGGTGCAGCACGAACCGCTCCGGGTGGAAGAAGCCGTCCGGGATGTCGATCCGGCCCAGCGAACCCGTCACCGACGCCGAGGTCCCCGTACCGCCGACGATCGAGCAGTGCAGCGCGGCCAGCGCACCGTTGTCCCAGGAGAACAGGGCCGCCGTCTGGAGGTCGGCACCCTCGGGCGAGAGCACGGCCGAAGCCTTGATGTCGGCGGGCTCACCGAGCAGCAGATGCGCGAACGACACCGGGTACACCCCGAGGTCCAGCAGCGCACCCCCGCCCTGCGCCGGATCACGCAACCGGTGCGCGGGCGGGAAGGGCCCCGCGAGCCCGAAGTCGGCCTGGACGGTGCGGACTTCACCGATCGCACCGTCGTCGACGAGCGACTTCAGCCGCCGTACCAGGGGATTGCAGTACATCCACATGGCCTCCATGAGGAAGCTGCCGCGCTCGCGGGCCAGGGTCACCAGTTCCGCGGCCTCGCGGGAGTTCAGGGTGAAGGCCTTCTCGACGAGCACGTTCCGTCCGGCCTCCAGGCAGAGACCGGCCGCCGCGCGGTGCGCCGAGTGCGGGGTGGCGACGTAGACGACATCGATGTCCGCGTCGTTCGCCAGCGCGTCCCAGTCGCCGTAGGCCCGCTCGATCCCGAAGCGTTCCGCGAACGCCTTCGCCGAGGACTCCGTCCGCGAGGCCACCGCGACCACCTCGGCGTCGGGCAGGTCGACCAGCGCCGCCGTGAACGCGGCGGCGATCCCGCCGGTCGCCAGGACTCCCCAGCGCACCCTCTGTTCCGTCATCGCGGCCCCACCCTCGCTCACCAGACCCTCGGCACCCTGTACGAGCTGAGAGCATAGGTGGCGGATCACCAGGAGACATCGGAGCCATCGGAGAGGGAGGGGCACATGTCCGAGCAGGGGGCGCAGGCGCCGGCCGTGCCACAGTCCGCCGTACCGTCGTCGCCGAAGGCGACCCGCCGTGCGGGCCTCCTCGTCGTTCTCATCCTCGGCGGCCTCACCGCGACGCCCCCGCTGGCGATGGACATGTACCTCCCCTCGCTCCCGGAGGTCACCCGCTCCCTGCACGCACCCGCCGCGACCGTCCAGCTCACGCTCACCACGTGCCTCGCCGGCATGGCGCTGGGGCAGCTGGTGGTCGGGCCGATGAGCGACAAGTGGGGCCGCAGGCGCCCGCTCCTGACCGGCCTCGCCGTCTACATCGTGGCGACCGCCCTGTGCGCGTTCGCGCCGAACGTGGAGTTCCTGATCGCCTTCCGCCTGGTGCAGGGCCTCGCGGGCGCGGCCGGAATAGTGATAGCGCGGGCCGTCGTACGCGACCTGTACGACGGGGTCGCCATGGCCCGTTTCTTCTCCACCCTGATGCTGGTCTCCGGGGTCGCCCCGATCGTCGCGCCGCTCGTCGGCGGCCAGATCCTTCGCGTGACGGACTGGCGGGGCGTGTTCGTGATCCTGACCTTCGTCGGGGCGGCCCTCGCCGTCCTCGTCTGGACCCGCCTCCCCGAGACCCTCGCCCCGGCGGACCGCCACGCGGGCGGCACGGCCGAGGCCCTCCGCTCGATGCGCACCCTCCTGGCCGACCTCCCCTTCACGGGCTACATGCTCACGGGCGGCTTCGCCTTCGCGGCCCTGTTCGCGTACATCTCGGCGTCCCCCTTCGTCATCCAGGAGATCTACGGCGCCTCCCCGCAGACCTTCAGCCTGCTGTTCGGCATCAACTCGGTCGGGCTGGTCGCGGTGGGCCAGATCAACGGCAAGCTGCTGGTCGGGCGGGTCTCGATGGACAAGGTCCTGGGCGCGGGCCTGGCGGTGGTGGTCGTAGCGGCCACGGCCCTCCTGCTGATGGCGACGGGCACGTTCGGAGCGGTGGGCCTGGTGCCCGTGGCAGCCGCCCTCTTCGTCCTGATGTCCGCGATGGGCGTGACCCTCCCCAACGCCCAGACCCTCGCCCTCATGCGCACCCGGCACTCCGCGGGCTCCGCCTCCGCACTGCTCGGCACCTCGTCCTTCCTGATCGGCGCGGTGGCTTCCCCGCTCGTCGGCATCGCGGGCGAGCACACCGCCGTCCCGATGGCGGTCGTCCAACTGGTGGCCGCACTGGTGGCGGCGGCCTGCTTCGTGGGAATGTGCCGTCCTTGGAACACACGTACGACCGTGGAGGGAGTGGGGAGCTGAGCGCCCCGAGACTGCGCAACGACACCCCGGAACGGGCGGGCCTCGACCCCGAGGAACTCGGCCACCTGGTCCGGGAGGTCCACGACCTCACCACCGGCGACCGCCCCTGGGCGGCGGGCACCGTCGTGGTCGCCGGCCGCGGCCCGGTGATCGCCGTGGAGGAGGCGGCGGGCTGGGCCGTACGGTATTCCGCCTACGACCCCGAGACCGACCGGGGCGTCGAACTGCCGCCGGCGTCCCGCGTACCGATGACCGTCGACACCCCCTTCGACCTGGCCTCCCTCACCAAACTGTTCACGTCGGTGGCCGCGATGCAGCAGATCGAGCGAGGCACGCTCGGCATCGACGCCCGGGTGGGCGCCTACCTGCCCGACTTCCGCGCGGCGGCCCGCCACGGCATCACCGTCCGCCAACTCCTCACCCACACCTCGGGCCTACGCCCCGAACTCCCGCTGTACGACTGTGCGGACGACACCGAACGCCTGTCGATGCTCCGAACGGAGGCACCGGTGGGGGAGCCGGGTGAGTACGTGTACTCGGACCTGAACCTGCTCCTCCTCCAGTTCGTCCTGGAACGCATCAGCGGCCGCACGCTCGACGTCCTCATCCACGACGGCATCACCCGCCCGTTGGGCATGACCTCGACGGACTTCGGCCCGTGCCCCGGCGCGGCGGCGACGGAGGACCAGCGCCGCCCGTGGGCCAAGGCGGACCGGGGGATGCTGCGGGGCGTCGTCCACGACGAGAACGCGTGGGCACTGGGCGGGGTCGCCGGCCACGCGGGCCTGTTCTCGACGGCCCGCGACCTGGCGACCTTCTGCCGCACCCTGCTGGCAGGCGGCTCCTACGGCCCCGCCCGCATCCTCGGCGCGGACTTCGTGGAACTGCTGCTGACCCCGCCGGGGCTGGGCTTCGGGGTCGATCAGGCGTGGTTCATGGGGGAGTTGGCGGGGCGGGGGGCGGTGGGGCATACGGGGTTCACGGGCACGTCGATGGTGCTGGACCCGGCGACGGACACGTTCTTGGTACTGCTGGCCAACACGGTGCATCCACGGAGACGGGGAGCGGACAGCGGGCCGCGGGCGGCGGCGGGGACGAGGGTGGCGCGAGCGGTACGGGGTTTTTGAGCCGAGCTTTTTCAATGCCCGAGTCGGCGGTGGGTGGGCATAGGCCGGGGGTCTGGGGGCGGAGCCCCCAGGGGCGTCCGCACCCGCCCCGGCCCACTTAGAATCGGCGGGTGAACGACCCCGTGGCGCCCGCCGAAACCCTCCGTACCGCTCTGGCCCGCCTGCTCGACGGGCTTCCGCCCAGGCAGGCCGCCGGGGCTGTGGAACGCCTGATCGGCACCTACCGTGGGGCCACCCCCACCGACGCCCCGATCCTGCGCGACCGTGCGGACGTGGCGGCGTACGCGGCCTATCGCATGCCGGCGACTTTCGAAGCCGTACGTTCCGCACTGGACGCCTTCGCGGACGCCGTACCCGAATGGGCCCCGCAGGGCCACGTGGACGTCGGCGGCGGCACCGGCGCCGCGACCTGGGCCGTCACCGCCACCTGGTCCGGCGACCGCCCGGTGACCGTCCTCGACTGGGCCGAACCCGCACTCGCGCTCGGCAAAGAGCTCGCGACCGCCAACCCGAGCCTGCGCAACGCCAGTTGGCAACGTGCCCGGATCGGTTCCGCGCTCACCCTCGACCCCACCGACCTCGTCACCGTCTCCTACGTCCTCAACGAACTCACCGTCCCCGACCGAGCCGCCCTCGTCGACGCCGCCGCGTCCGCGGCACAGGCCGTCGTGATCGTCGAAGCCGGTACCCCCGACGGTTACGCCCGCGTCATCGAGGCCAGAGACAGACTGATCGCCGCCGGTTTCCACATCGCCGCCCCCTGCCCGCACAGCGCCGCCTGCCCGATCGTCCCCGGCGAGGACTGGTGCCACTTCTCGACGCGGGTCAGCCGCTCCTCCCTGCACCGCCAGGTCAAGGGCGGCTCCCTGCCGTACGAGGACGAGAAGTTCAGCTACGTCGCCGCCGCCCGCTTCCCCGTCGAACCCGCGCCCGCCCGTGTCGTACGACGTCCGCAGATCCGTAAGGGGCAGGTACTCCTCGACCTCTGCGAGACCGACGAGCAGCTGAGCCGCACGACGGTCACCAAACGCCACGGCGACCTGTACAAGGCAGCACGGAACGTGAGCTGGGGAGACCCCTGGCCGGACCCCTGGCCGGAAAAAGCGTGACACTTTAGCTGAAAGTGTCACACGTGTGTCTCGTCCCACCCACCCCGGATGTGGGGTACCGCCTCTCGGGGCGCAGGATGGTGGGACCATAGGGGAAGTTCTCCGCACAACGGCAGGGCTTCTCCGCACACGGCAGGGCGACAACAGCAGGGCGAGGAGATAGATGAGCGCGACGTTCGGTGGCCGGACCGGTCGGCAGGGCAAACTCTCCTCGTGGCTGCGCGGACGCCGCCCGCAGGAGGCCCCCGACAACGGCAGCGGACGCGAGGCGCTGCTGCTGGCCGCCGCCGAGGCCGGGCTGCCGCTCGCCCCCGCCGCGCACCCCGCCCCGGGCTACCGATGTTCGTGCGACCGTGTGGGCTGCCCCACACCGGCCCGGCATCCCGTGTCGTTCGCCTGGCAGACGCAGTCCACGACCGACCGCGCACAGATCGAGCGCTGGGCCCGCCACCAGCCGCAGGCCAACTTCATCACCGCGACCGGCATGGTCAACGACGTCCTCGACGTCCCCCTCGAAGCAGGGCGCGAGGCGCTGGAGCGGCTGCTCGCCGCCGACATCGAGGTCGGGCCCGTCGCCGCGAGCGACGACGGACGGCTGCTCTTCTTCACCCTCACCCGCGGCACCCCCGAGGACGAGGACGAGTGGTGGCCGTGCGAACTGGACTGCCACCCCGAGACGATGGACGAACACCCCGGCCTGCGTTGGCACTGCCGCGGCTCCTACGTCCTCGTCCCCCCGGCCCAACTCCCCGGCGAGAACCAGTCCGTGCACTGGGTCCGCGGCCCCGAGCATCCCCTGCCCGACCCGCTGACCCTCCTCGAAACCCTCACGGACGCCTGCGCCCGCCACGCCGGTACGGAGCCGGACCACGCCAACGCGGCCTGGCCACTGGGCCGTTGACCTCCTGGGCCGTTGACCTCCTGAGGTCAGCCGCCCTGTGCCGAGGTCAGCCCCTCGATCCGCCCCAGCACCGACACCTTGCCGCCCCGCTTCGGGTCCAACGCCACCTCGTTGGACACGAGTTGGAGGGTGAGGGACTGCTCCACCTCACCGGTCGTCAGCGCCTGCACGTCCTTGTTCTGGGTCGGCACCGATGTGCCCTCCGCCGCGGTCTCCTTCTGGAAGTACCGCGTGGTGAAGAACACCAACGCCCCGCCGTCCGCCGTACGCAGCGCCAACGGCGCGTAGTCGCCGCTCGTCAGCGGCTGGTCGAGGAACTGGACGGCCAGACCGGGCTTGGTGGCCTTCTCCCGGTCCGCACGCCACCCACTGGTGTGCGTGCCGTCCGCGAAGTCCGTCCCGCCACTCTTCAGATATGTCGCGTAGCTCTGGCTCAACTTGCCCGGCGCGACGGCGAGTTCGGTCGAGTTCGCCGGTACGGCCTCGGCCCAGCCGTCCTTGTCGGTCTTGAACTTCGGTACGGCGCTGGGCGCGAGCAGCGTCAGATACGCCACCTGCCACGGCTCGGACAGGTCGTTGCGGGTGAACACCAGCAACCAGCGGACGCCGCCGCCCTTGTTGGCGGCGGTGTCGGCGACGAACCAGCGCGGCCAGCCGGCCTTCTTCGGGATGGTGAACTTCGCGTCCGTCAGCTCCAGCGGGGTGTAATTCGGGTTCCCAGCCGGGTTGTTGGCGTGCCCCGCCTTCAGCCGCGCCGCGTCGATGTCACCGAGCGCGCCGGTGACATGAGCGGCGTCCAGGGAACTGTCGTACGCCTTGTCGGCCGCGTTGTACGCGGTCGTGAACTGCCGGAGCGCGTTGGCGGCCTCGGCGCGGGTGGTGGCCGGGAGGACCTCCCGCTCGCCGTGGACCACCACGCAACCGCTCGCCGTCAGCGACAAAGCGCTCACCGAGGCCGCTATCAGTACGCGCCGGTCAAGCCTGCGGAGCCTTCGAGGGCTGCGATCCCTGCTCATCAGGTGTCTTCACCTTCCCCTTCCCGGAGGCGAACCCTACCGGGGCGAAGAACAGGGTGAGCGTGGGGACCAGGTACAGCAGCCACACCGTGATCTGCAGGACGGTCGGGTCCGGCTGGAAGTTGAAGACGCCCTTGAGGAGGGTGCCGTACCAGCTGTCCGGCGGGATCGTGTCGCTGATGTCGAAGGCCACCTTCGTCAGGCCGGGGAGCCAGTCGGCCTCCTGCAAGTCGTGGAAGCCGTACGCCAGTACACCCGCCGCGACGACGACCAGCATCGCGCCGGTCCAGGTGAAGAACTTGGCCAGGTTGATCTTCAGCGCGCCGCGGTAGAACAGCCAGCCGAGGAACACAGCGGTGGCCAGGCCCAGTCCCACGCCGACCAGCGGGCGCGGGGTGCCGTCGCTCGCCGCGTGCACCGACGCCCACACGAAGAGGGCGGTCTCCAGGCCCTCGCGGCCGACGGCGAGGAACGCGGTGGCGACCAGCGCGCCCGTGCCCATCGCGAGGGCGGCGTCCAGCTTGCCGTGCAGTTCGGTCTTCAGGTGCCGGGCGGTGCGCCGCATCCAGAACACCATCCACGTCACCAGACCGACCGCGAGGATCGACAGCGAGCCGCCGAGCGCCTCCTGCGCCTGGAACGTCATCTCCTGGGAGCCGAATTCGAGCGCGCAGCCGAAGCCCATCGCGATGAGCACCGCGACGACGATGCCGATCCAGATCGGCTTCAGCGCGTCCCGCCGCTCCGTCTTGACCAGGTAGGCGATCAGGATGCAGACGACGAGACTGGCTTCGAGGCCCTCGCGCAGACCGATCAGATAGTTGGAGAACACGGTCTACGACTCCTTCGCGTCCTTGGAGAACAGCGTGCTGCCCCACCAGTCGTCCTTGTCACGGACGCCCGGCGGGACGGCGAAGACCGCCGAACCCACGTGCTGGATGTACTCGTTGAGCGCGTCGGACGCCGACAGCTTCCGCTGCAATGGGATGAATCCCTTGCGTACGTCGCGCTGGTAGGCCAGGAAGAACAGGCCCGCGTCGAGACGGCCGAGGCCGTCGGTGCCGTCGGTGAAGGAGTAGCCCCGGCGCAGGATCGTGACCCCGCTGTTGGAGTCGGGGTGCGCGAGCCGGACGTGCGCGTCGGGCTTCATCGCCTTCAGGAACGGCGGGTCGTGCTCCTTCGCCTTGCCGACGGCCGCGCCCTCGCCCTTGTCCCGGCCGAAGACGTCCTCCTGCTCCTGCAGCGAGGTTCGGTCCCAGGTCTCGATGTTCATCCGGATGCGCCGGGCGACGAGATACGAACCCCCGGTCATCCAGGCCGAGTTCGCGCTGTTGTCGCCCTCGCCCACCCACACGAACTTCTTCAGCCGGTCCGTCTCCGTCCCCGCGATGTTGCGGGTGCCGTCCTTGAACCCCATGAGATTGCGCGGGGTTTGAGCCCCCGGGGTCGTCGACGACGTTTTCCCGAAGCCGAGTTGGGACCAGCGGATGGCGACCTTGCCGAAGCCGATGCGGGCCAGGTTGCGGATTGCGTGCACGGCGACCTGCGGATCGTCCGCACAGGCCTGCACACAAAGGTCGCCGCCCGTACGGGACTTGTCGAAGTTCTCGCCGGGGAACTGCGGCAGATCGACGAGGGCGTCGGGACGACTGCCCTTAAGCCCGAAGTGGTCGAAGAACCCCGGCCCGAAGCCGATGGTGAGGGTCAGCCGCGAGGGTTTCAGCCCCAGCGCCTCACCGGTGTCGTCCGGCGGAGCCTCGGCGAGCCCGCCGTAGGCCCCCTCGCCGACCGCGTGCCCGCCGGTCATCCGCCGGGCGGCGGCCGTCCAGTCCTTCAGCAGCTGTACGAACTCGGCGCGGTCGTCGGTCTTCACGTCGAACGCGGCGAAGTGCAGCCGGTCCTGCACGGGCGTGGCGATGCCCGCCTGGTTGGCGCCGTGGAACGCGACCGCGGCACCGGTGTCGGCGCCCGCCGGATCGACGTCCTCACCGACACGGGTCATCGCCACCGCACCACCGGCCGCGACGGCACCGAGCGCGAGCCCGGCACCGCCCCACCCGATGAGCGAACGACGGGACGGCGAACCGCTCCCCTGGACTTCGCTCTCCTGAACTTCGGTCATTTCAGGCCTACTTCACGACGGCGGCGGCGAGCTTGGACAGCGGCTCCGCAAGGGCGTTGACCGCGTCCGACAGCTCCTTGCGCTGATCCGCGGTGACCTTGTCGTACGACACGAAGCCGTCGGAGGTCGAGGTCGAGCGGTACTTGTCGAGCAGCGTGTTCAACGCGGCGAACTGCTTGTCCAGTTCGGTGGTCAGCGCCGCGTCGTTCTTCTGGGCGACCGGCTTGAGCAGCTCGTACGCCTTCTGCGCGCCCTCGACGTTGGCCTTGAAGTCGCTCAGGTCGGTGTGCGAGTAACGGTCCTCCTCGCCGGTGACCTTGCCGGTGGCGACCTCGTCGAGGAGTTCCTTGGCACCGTTGGCCATGGAGGTCGGGGTGATCTCGGCCTTGCCGACGCGCTTCTGCCAGTCCTTCAGATCGGTGACCAACTCGGCGGCGAGGGCCTTCTGTTCGGCACCGATCTTCTTGTCCTGCCACAGCGCCTTCTCCAGCGCGTGCCAGCCGGTCCACTTCTGGCCCTTCTCCAGGCCGTCGGCGCGGGTGTCGGTCTTGGGGTCGATGTCCCCGAACGACTCGGCGATCGGCTCGGTGGCCTCCCAGCCGACGCGGGAGGGCGCGTAGGCGTTCTTGGCGGCCTCGATGTTCCCGGCCTTGATGGCGTTCGCGAAGGTCTCCACCTTCGGGATCGTCGCGTCGGCCTGCTCCTGCGCGTACTCGCGGTAGGCGGCGACGGCCGCGTCCAGCTTCGGATCACGCTTGGCGACCGAGCCGCCGGTGACGGTCAGCTTCTGCCGTACGCCGTGCCCCTTCATCCCCGGCCGGCAGGCGATCTCGTACGACCCGGCCTTCACCTCGGCGGTCAGCGTGTACTTGGTCCCCGGCCCGATGTTCTCCTTCTCGGAGACGATCCGGTCGTCCGGGAAGAGGATCTCGACCTCGGTCGCCTTCGAGCCGGTGTTCGCGATCTTCAGCGTGACCTGACCGGCCGGGATCGACTTGGCCGAGGTCGTGCACTTGGAGTCGGCCGCGGTCACCTGGATCGCGTCGCCGTCCTTGGCGTCGCTCTTCGCGGTGCACGCCGTGACGGCGGTCAGTGCGGCCGCGGCGGCGACAGCGGTGACGACGGGAAGTCGGACGGCACGCATGCAGGCTCCAAGCGAGGGTGTGTGATGAGGCAGTGTGGTGAGGCTGCCCTAACTTACCTGAGGCTTACCTCACTCATACCCGCCCGGGTGGGCATTCACCGCCCACAGAAAAATCACAGACACGGCTTGATCTCGACGGCGAAAAACGCACACCAAGGGATGGTCAAGAGAGAGTCAAGCGTGGCGCCGCGGAGCGACGACGACCACTCCTGTGCGCGGATGCGGAAAGACCTCAACCGGCTGGTCGTAGACGTCCGAAAGCAACTCCTCGGTGAAAACGTCCCCCGGCGGACCGTCGGCGGCGACACGACCGGCGCGCAGGATCGCGACCCGGTGCGCATAGGCGGCGGCCAGCGCCAGATCGTGCAGCACCACGACCACCGCGTCCCCCGCGTGCGCCCTTTCCCGGCACAGCCGCAGGACCAGTTCCTGATGCCGGAGATCGAGCGCGGCCGTCGGCTCGTCGAGCAGCAGCAGGGGCGCCCGCTGGGCGAGCACCCGGGCGAGCGCGACCCGGGCCCGCTCACCACCACTGAGCGCCGAGAACGGCCGTAGCGCGAAGTCCGTGACCTCCGCCCGTGCCATCGCCTCCACCACGGCGAGGTCGTCCTCGGCGGGGGAGGTGGCGTGGGGTGCTCGCCCCATCCGTACGACGTCCTCGACAGTGAACGGGAAGGAGAGCGTGGCCGATTGGGGAAGTACGGCCCGGCGCAGGGCGAGTTCGGGCGCGGACCACTCGGTGGAGGGCCGACCATGGATCCGTACGACTCCGGCGGCGGCCGGGAGATCCGCGGCGAACGCCCCCAACAGCGTTGATTTACCAGCCCCGTTGGGCCCGACGAGGGCGAGCACCTCACCGGCGCGGACGGGCACGGAGACGCCGCGCAGCACGCTGCGCCGGCCGAGGTTGACGTGCAGGTCCTCGGCCTCGGCGAGGATGTCGCCCGGTTCGGCGGGGGTGGGGGGCGCGGGGCGGCTACGGAGGAGTCTCATGTGCCGGCTCCTTGTGGGTGGGGGATGGGGGCTGTTCGGCACCGCCGGGATGGTTCGCGGGGGTTGGGCGTCGTGGCGGCGGAGGAGAGTTGGCGGGCGGTGGAGAACTGACGGCCGGAGCAGAAGGGGCGCGGGGCTGTATCTGATGTGCGGCTACCGCCGCGTGGGCGCGACCAGCCCCCACCGGCCCGCAGCCCCCAACGCGCATCCAGTGGCAGTCTCGGGGGGATCCGGTTCACGCCCAACCCCCTTGCCTGCGCCGCGTCCTGCGCAGCAGCCAGAAGAAGAACGGGCTGCCGAGCAGTGCCGTGAGGACGCCCAGCGGGAGTTCCGCCGGAGCCGCGACCGTGCGGGCCGTCAGGTCCGCCGCCAGCAGCACCAGCGCGCCGAGCAGCGCACTCGCCGGGATCAGGAACCGGTGGCCGGGCCCCGCCGCCATCCGCAGCAGATGCGGTACGACCAGGCCCACGAAGCCGACGATCCCCGAGACGCTGACCGCCGCCGCCGTGAGCAGGGCGATGACCAGGACCAGGACGATCCGGAGCCGTTCGACGTCGACTCCCAAGTGCCGGGCGGGGCGTTCACCGAGGGCCAGGAGGTCCAACCGGCCCGCGTGGAACGGCGCGAGGGCCAGGCCGACCGCCGCGCACGGCAGGACCGCGAGGACCTTGGGCCAGGTCGCCTGGGAGAGCGAGCCCAGCTGCCAGAAGGTGATCTGGTTGACGGCCGCGGTGTCCGCGAAGAACAGGAACAGGCCGATCAGCGCGCCCGCGAACGCGTTCAGCGCGATCCCGGTGAGGATCAGCGTCACGACCTCCGTACGACCGCCCGAGCGCGACATCGCGTAGACCAGCAGGACCGTCGCGAGCCCCGTCACGAACGCCACCGCCGACACCGTCCAGGTGCCGAGGAAGTCGAGCCCGAGCGCGATCACCGCGACCGCGCCCACCGCCGCACCCGAGGACACCCCGATGACCCCGGGCTCGGCGAGCGGATTCCCGAACACGCCCTGCATCAACGCCCCCGCGCAGCCGAGCGAGGCGCCGACGAGCAGGGCGAGCGCGATCCGGGGGAAGCGGACGTTCCACAGGACGGACTCCGGTACCCGGTCCAAGGCCCCGCCTCCGAGCCCCAGTCGGTGCTGCACCGACGACAGCACGTCCCCCGTCGGGATCGGATACGCGCCAAGACCCGCCGCCACCGGGACGAGCACAAGCAGGGCCACCACCAGCCCGACGGTGAGCAGCCAGGCGGTGCTGTGCTCGCGTCTCACTTGGTGTCGTCCCCGTACAACTGGTCCACGATCGACTTGAGTACCTGATCGGTGCGCGGCCCGTAGTTGAGCAGCACCCCGTCCTCGATCGACACGACCCGCCGGTTCATCCCGGCCGGGGTCTGCGCGACACCCGGGATCTTCACCAGCCCGTCCACCCCGCCGACGGACTCAAGTCCCTTGGTCATGACGAGAATCGCGTCCGGCGCGGCCTTCGCCAGCGCCTCGGTGGTGATCGCCGTGAAGTCCTGCCTCAGCCCCGACTCCGCGCCCGCGTCGACCGCCCCGGCCGCCTCCAGGAGCGAGGTCGCACCCGATCCCTTGCCCCCCATGAGATACACGGAGGCGGACCCGCGCAGATACAGGAACGCGACCCGCGGCTTCTCCTTGTGCGCCGGAATCGCCTTGCGCACGGCGGTGATCCGCTCCTCCGAGCGCTTGGTCAGCTCCTTGCCGGCGGCCGTTACACCGAGCGCGTCGGCCACCGCCTGGATCCGCGGGCCCACATCGTCCAGCCCCTGCGCCGGATCGACGACCAGCACCGGGACGCCGGCGGCACGGATCTGACCCATGGCCTCGGACGGCCCGGTGGTCTTCTCGGCGAGGACGAGGTCGGGCTTCAGCGACAACACGCTCTCGGCGGAGACATCGTGGTTGCGGGTGACCAGCGGGAGTTCCGCGGCCTGTTGGAAGGTGGCGGTGATGTCCCGGGCCACGACCCGGTCGCCGAGCCCGAGCGTGAACACGATCTCGCTGAGGCTGCCGGAGAGCGGCACGACGCGCCGCGCCTTGTCGACGGTGACCTTCTTGCCGTCCGCCGACCTTACGGTGACCGGGAGTTGGGGTTCCGGGGTGTCGGTCAGCGGCTGCACGCGGTTGGCGGTGGCGGCGGTCGTCGAGGACGCCGTGGCCGCGGAGGTGCCGGAGCCACCGCATCCGGTGAGCGTGAGCGCGAGCACGGACAACAGTGCTCCCGCCAGTCGTGTGCGCAAGCGTGGCACGGTCCCGCCCGTCTCTCTCGGTCCTTCGGACACTGTCGGTTCTCCCCGGCACTGTCGTTTCTGGTGAGGAAAGCTTAGGTTAGCCTTACCTTTGTTCGCTACCGGCAGTCGTCACCGGAGGACTCAGCCATGCCCGCGCGTCTGAAAGCCCTGGTAGCCGTGGTGTGCACGGCCGTCCTGGGCGCCCTGCTCCCGGCGGCCCTCGCTCACGCCGAGAGCCGTACCGTGCAGGGCGGGCGGCTCGACTGGGGCATCAAGTCCTCGTTCCAGAGCTATGTCACCGGCCCCATAGCGAACGGGAGTTACTCCCTCAGCGGCGGCGCGGCGACCGTGGGCAGCAGCCAGTTCCGCTTCCCGTCGGCGACGGGTTCGTACGACGGCTCGACGGGCGCGTTCCGCTCGTCCTTCGCGGGCGGGGTGCACTTCGTCGGCCACAGGAAGACCGACGGCAGCTACGAGCTGGACCTCACCCTGAGCCGCCCCACGGTCCGTATCTCCGGCTCCACCGGCACGCTCTACCTGGACGTCACCAGCAAGGCGAAGGGCACCGGGACGGTCACGACGTTCTCGCAGGTGCCCTTCGCCTCCCTCGCGCTGCGCGGCATCAACATGAAGGCCGGCGACGTCACCGGGATCGTCCTCAACGGCATGCCCGCCACGCTCACCGCGCAGGGCGCCAAGTCCTTCGCCGGCTACTACACGGCCGGCACCGTGCTGGACCCGGTGAGCCTCTCGGTCGACGTCAAGGCCGCAGCCGCCAGGACCGCCACGCACACTCCGACACCGACCAAGTCCGCCGCGAAGAAGGAGACTTCAAGCGGCGCGATCGAGGACGGCGCCGTCGACTGGGGTGTGCGCCGCACCTTCCGGGAGTACGTCACCGGCGACATCGCCAAGGGCAAGTGGACGCTCTCGGCAGGAGCCGAGGACGGCGGCGCCCTCTTCCGCTTCCCCGAGGGTGAAGGGACATACAAGAGCGGGGAGTTGACGGCCTCGTTCAAGGGAGCGGTGCGCTTCACCGGCGCGCAGGGCCTCGACCTGAAGCTCAGCGGAGTCCGGGCGACGGTCAAGGACGGCAAGGGCACGCTCTACGCCGATGTCGCCGCCGCCGACGTCACCGGCGCCGACTTCACCGGCAAGAAGGTCCCGTTGGTCACCTTCACCGCCGGGAACCTCAAGGCGGTCAAGGGGCTCGCGAAGGTCACCGAGGCGCCCGCGAAACTCACCGCGCAGGGTGCCAAGGCCTTCGGCGGGATGTACCAGGCGGGCACCGCCATGGACCCGGTGTCCCTGGCCGTCGCCCTCACCGACGACGCGAAGTTGCCCGCGCTACCGGACCTCGGCACCACGCCCGCGGCGACCGCGACCCAGGAACAGTCGGCCCACCCCTCGATGTCCGCGGTACCGGTCGCCGACAACTCCGCCGGTGACAACGGCACTTCGGCCGCGCTGCCGATCGGCCTGGCGGCCGGTGGCCTGCTGGTGGTGGCCGCGCTGTCGGTGCTGGTCGTCCGCAGGCGCGGCACCCGCCGCCCGGCCGCCGAAAGCGCATCGCCGGAAGCGGAGTAACTCCTCCTACCCGGTTACCCGGTCCGCGTGCTGGCGGACCATCCACCCACCTCCACCTCAAGGAGAACCACGGCCATGCCCGTCAGACGCCCTCGACTTTCCTTCGCCCTCGCCGCGGCCGTCGCGACCGCCGCCGCGTTCGGTGCCACGGCGCTCGCCACGACCACCGCGTCGGCGGCCGAAGTCCCGCTCAGCGGCTACGAGTTGACCTGGGGCATCAAGCAGTCGTACCGCACGTACGTGACCGGCGTCGCGCTCGGCTCCTTCACCGCAGCCGACGGCGCCTCACAGGCCGCCGACAACGGCGCGTTCACGTTCACCGACGGAACGGGCACCTACGACACCACCGGCCACACCCTGCACCTCACCTTCAAGGGCACGGTCACCGCCAAGTCGACGCTGCACGGCTTCGTGCGGGAGATGTCCGACTTCCAGTACGACAGCGCGGCGGGCACCCTCACCGCCGACCTGGTCTCGAACGGCGGCACGAAGCAGCAGGACGTGACGCTCGCGACGGTCGCCGCACCGACGAGCCAGGACCTGAAGAACCTGGCCACCACACTCACCGCGGCGGCGGGCACGTTCCTCGGCAGCGACTCGTACGCGAACGCGGCCGGAGACCCGCTCTCGGCGGCCAAGCCGACGTCGACGACGTCCCCGACCCCGTCCAACTCGTCGACGGAATCGGCATCCGCGTCCCCCACCCCCACCCCCACTCCCACCGGGACGGCCACCCCGAGCACGCCCCCGTCCACCACGCCCTCCGACAGCGCGAGCCCCTCGGACACCGCCTCCGAACCGGCCGCCACCAAGGGCGACATCGCGGACGGCAAGCTCAACTGGGGCGTCAAGGAGTCCTTCCGCTCCTACGTCGTGGGCAGCGTCGCCAACGGCAGGATCACGACGTCGGCCGGCGCGTCCCAGGCGGCAGGCAACGGCGTCTTCACCTTCACGGGCGCGACCGGCACCTACGACACCGACGCCGACACCCTCTCCGCCGCCTTCGAGGGCGCGGTGAACTTCAAGGGCCATGAGGACAACGGCACTTACGGCCTCGACCTCACCTTCACCGACCTCAAGGCGACCCTCGACAACGGCTCCGGCAAACTGACGGCGGACGTGACGAGCCTGGGCGAGAAGTCCGAGGACGTGGTCCTGGCCGACCTGAAGTCCGACTCGACCGACCTCACCGCGAAGAACGACGTCATCACCCTCGACGACGTCACCACCACCTTGACCGCGGCCGGCGCGAAGGCCTTCGGCGGCTTCTACCAGACCGGCGCCGCACTCGACCCGCTGGACCTCTCGGTGGCCCTCACGGCGGACGCCGACCTCCCCTCGGACAACTCGTCGTCGACGACCGGCACGAGCTCTTCCGACACCTCCGCCAACTCCGGTACGACAGGCTCGACTTCGGGCGGCGTCACCGGCTCCACGACGGGCGGCGTGAACGACTCGCTGGCCTCGACAGGCTCCGACATCCCGGTGGCGGCACTGGGCACGGCAGCGGCGGTGACCGTGGCGGCGGGCGCGGGCGTGGTGTTCGCGGTGCGCAGGCGGCGTACGGAGGCGTAGGACTGTCCCATTGCCCGCGGGTCCGCCGTGGCTGGTCGCGCCCACGCGGCGGAGCCGCACATGGACACAGCCCCGCGCCCCTTCGGAGCGCGGCGGAACTGGACCGGACTTCGACGGACCCGCTCGGCCCCTCCCCGGCGGAGCCCCGACCTGGGATGACCTCGCCGCCCGAACGGTGTTTGAATGCCACCGTGACTGACTACGACGTACTGCGTGTCTTCTGCGGTCCCAGCGGCGGATACGGCAACGAACTCGGCGTCGTCCGCGAGGGTTCCGTCATGCCGGACCCGGACGAGCGGCAGGTGTTCGCCGGGAAACTCGGCTTCAGCGAGACGGTGTTCGTCGACGACCCCGAGCGCGGAGTCATCGACATCTACACCCCGACCACGCGCCTGCCCTTCGCCGGCCACCCCTGCGTCGGCACGGCCTGGCTCCTGGACATACCTGAACTGGTCACCCCCGCGGGCATAGTTGGCGCCCGCCTGGACGGCGAGTTCAGCTGGATCGAGGCCCTCCCGGAGTGGGCCCCGCCCCGCACCCTCCGCCAGTACGCCACCGCCCCCGAGGTCGACGCCCTCCCCGTCCCCCCGCCCGGCGAGTGGATCTACGCCTGGGCCTGGGAGGACGAAGCAGCGGGCCGTATCCGCGCCCGAGCCTTCCCCGGCCGCGACGACGGCATCCACGAGGACGAGGCGACGGGCGCGGCGGCGTTGCTGTTGACCGACCAGTTGGGCAGGGCTCTCAACATCACGCAGGGGGCGGGCTCTCAGATACTTACGGCTCCGCAGCCGGGGGGTTGGGTGGAGGTCGGGGGACGGGTGTTCCTGGAGCGCTAGCGTCAGGCGCTCAGAGGAAACTCGTCACCCAAGTCCCGGAACACCCCGGTGTTCAGGGCGAACGCCTTCTTGCACTCCGCCACGATCCGCTGCTTCTCCAGATCGTCGACCTGGATGCCGTCCAGCAGTTCGCGGTAACCCCGCTTGAACGCGGCGGGGTTACCGATCCCCTCGAACACATAGAACCGCACCCCGTCCCCCCGCCGCGCGAACCCCCACGTCCGCTCCGCCTTGTCCCGGATGATCTGCCCGCCGGAGAGGTCCCCGAGGTAACGCGTGTAGTGGTGAGCGATGTACCCGGCAGGCCACGACTCCGCGCACTCCCGCACCCGTTCCGCGTAGGCCCGCGTCGCGGGAAGCGCAGTCAACCCCGCGCGCCAGTCCGCACCCCGCAGATGCTCAAGGTCCCGCTCCAGCGCAGGCAGCCGGAACAACTCGGCCCGGATGAACGCCCCGGCCACCGAATCCGCCGCGAGGCGCTCCGCACCGGTCTCCAACGCCTCGTAGACGAACCACAGTTGCTCGGTGTACCGGGCGTACGCGTCCACGCCCAGCCGGCCGCCGAGCAGATCGCTCATGAAGGTGGAGGTCTCGGCCTCCACGTGCTGTTCGTGGGACGCGGTGCGGATGACTGTCGAGAAGGAGTCCATGGGCCTATCCTCTAAGGTAAGGCTTACCTAAGTCAACAGGGTTACCGACACCCTGTCGGTAAAAGCGTACAAGAAAAACGGCCCGCTCCACGAGGGCAGCGAGCCGCTTTCACCAGTACGGGAGGCCTACGGCAGCGTCAGAACCTCCGCCCCCGTCTCCGTCACCACCAACGTGTGCTCGAACTGCGCCGTCCGCTTCCGGTCCTTCGTGACGACCGTCCACCCGTCGTCCCACATGTCGTACTCGTACGTCCCCAGCGTCAGCATCGGCTCGATCGTGAACGTCATCCCGGGCTGGATGACCGTCGTCGCGTGCGGGCTGTCGTAGTGCGGGACGATCAGGCCGGAGTGGAAGGACGAGTTGATGCCGTGGCCGGTGAAGTCCCGGACCACGCCGTACCCGAAGCGCTTGGCGTACGACTCGATGACCCGGCCGATGATGTTGATCTGGCGGCCGGGACGGACCGCCTTGATCGCGCGGTCCAGGGACTCGCGGGTGCGCTCCACCAGCAGCCGCGACTCCTCGTCGACGTCACCGACCAGGTACGTCGCGTTGTTGTCGCCGTGCACCCCGCCGATGTACGCCGTCACGTCGAGGTTGATGATGTCGCCGTCGCACAGCACCGTGGAGTCCGGAATGCCGTGGCAGATCACCTCGTTGAGCGAGGTGCACAGGGACTTGGGGAAGCCGCGGTAGCCGAGCGTCGACGGATAGGCGCCGTGGTCGCACATGTACTCGTGCGCCACCCGGTCGAGTTCGTCCGTGGTCACACCCGGCGAGATGACCTTCGCGGCCTCCGCCATCGCCCGCGCGGCGATCCGCCCGGCGATCCGCATCGCCTCGATCGTCTCGGGGGTCTGCACCTCCGGCCCCGTGTACGGGGTCGGCGCGGGCTTGCCGACGTACTCGGGGCGACGGATGTTTCCGGGCACGGAACGGATGGGAGAGAGCTCCCCTGGTACGAGCAGCGACTGGCCAGACATGCCAGCGAGTCTAACCAGCGGACATGGGGGAACATGGCCGTAGGGAAAGGAGCCGTTGATGGCCCTGTTCAAGAAGCGCACGGTCGGGAAGCCCGGCGAGTGGTACTACTGCCTCGAACACAAGAAGGTCGAGGAGGGGCCGGAGTGCCCCGCCAAGGACCGCTTCGGGCCGTACGCCACCCGCGCGGAGGCCGAGCACGCGATGGAGACGGCCCGCGAGCGCAACCTGGAGTGGGAGAACGACCCCAAGTGGCACGACGCCACGAAGGGGAGTGCCGAGGACGACTGATCAGGCGTTGGCGGAGGCTGTGGCGGCCCGCTGCGCCTTCAGCCGTAGCGCGTGCTCGTCCGTCCGCGCGTCGTACGACATCAGCTTCGGCAGTCCTACGGCCAGCAGCCCCACCGCGCCCACGCACATCAGCCCGCCCGCCCATACCGACGTCCGCACCCCGGTCAGCGCGGCCATGCCGCCCGACCTGACCTGACCCAGCTGCGGGCCCACCGAGTAGGACAGCAGCTCGATCCCGGCGAGCCGGCCGCGCAGCTCGTCCGGGATCGTCTGGTTCCACATGACCCCGCGGAAGATGCCGCTGACCATGTCGCAGCCGCCGGCGACGGTGAGGAACAGCAGCACCAGCCACACGTTGCCCACGGCACCCGCGCAGGCGATCGCCGCGCCCCACAGCGCCGCCGCCAGCACCACCATCCGCCCGTGCCGGTGGACCCGCGAGGTCCAGCCACTGGTCACACTCACCAGCAGGGCACCGGCCGGGACCGTCGAGTACATCAGCCCCAACGACCACTCGGCGTGCAGGTCGTCCGCGAGGAACGGCAGCACCGCCAACGGCATCGCGAAGAACATCGCCGCGACGTCGATGGCGTACGTCCCGAGGAGTTCCTTGCGGCTCCACGCGTACCGGGCGCCCTCCGCGATCGACCGCAGCGACGGTTTCTGCGCCTCGTGGGCGCCAGGGGAGGCGGCGATACGGAAGATCAGGACGACGGATATGACGAACGTCAGCGTGTCCGCCGCGAACGCGTAGGGCAGCCCCGCGAACGCCACGACCACCCCCGCCAGCGCCGGGCCGGTGACCCCGCCGACCGTCCAGCGCAGGGAGTTGAGCGCAGACGCGGCCGTCATGTGCTCGTGCGCCACGATCCGCGGCCACAGCGAGCCCAGCGCGGGCCGCTGGATCGAACCGAGCACGGAGGTCAGGGCGGCGAAGACATACAGCGGCCAGACAGCGGGGTGCGGCAACAACGAGTTGAACAGCAGCGCCCCGCAGAGCACGCCCTGTCCGACCTCGGTCCAGACGATCAGCTTCCGCTTGTCCCACGCGTCGGCGAGCGCACCGCCGTAGAGCCCGAAGACGATGAGAGGGACCAGTTCTACGGCGCCGACCGCGCCCACCGCCGCCGCGGAGTCGGTGAGTTCCTTGATCTGCACCGGGAGCGCGACGAACGTCAGGAAATTCCCGAAGTTCGAGACCAGCCCCGCGAGCCAGAGCCTGCGGAAGTCGGCGGAGGCATGCCAGGGGGCCAGGTCGGGGAGGAGGGCGCGGAGGCCCGTGGGGGGTTCGGCGGGGGGATCGGGGCTGTCGGTCACGAGGGGCAATGGTCGGGGTGGGGTGCGGGGGTGGCAACCGGATTTTTCGCGGGTCGTGTTGTGGGGGTGACTGGATTTGTCGGGGTGTCTGGGTGTCGGTGGGTGGGTGGCTGGCTGGCGGTGCGCAGGCGGGTGGGCGGCAGCGGGGGGCGAGCGGCGGGCAGGCGAGCAGCGGGCGTTCGGTGGCCGGGCGGCGTAGGGGAGTCGGCGGTGACGACCTGGTACCGCTTTTCTCGTCCACCTCTCAACTGGCCGAGACGGATGGGCGGGTGGGAAAACCGTTACCAAGGGGCAGGCGGCGGTGCCGTCAACTGGTCGGTCAGGTGCGACAGTCGGTCACGGAAACGTCGCCGGCCCCGTGTCACCGGCAGTACATTCTCCCCGGCCGCCGCGCTCACCAGGTGCTGCACGGTGTCCAGGTCCAGGTCCGTGCCCTCCGGTACGGCGAGCGACTCGTGGGCCAGGGAGGCCAGTTCACGGTTCTCCGAGCCGAGGGAGAGGACGGTCGCCCCGGCCCGGCGGGCATCGTGCACCCGTTCCAGGAGCGGGTCACCGGGACCCTCCGGCGACACGACCAACAGCGTCTCGCCACGCCGGGCCGCCTCGATCCGCCCGAGCCCGACGGCCAGATGAGCCGGATCGGAGGGGCGCGCGGCATGCCGTACGAGAGTCGGAGCCAGCTCCGGCGTACCGGACCAGGCGGCCTCGTCGACCAGATGGGCCGCGAGATGCCACGGCTCGTACGCGGGCGTGCCCACCAGCAGCAGCCCGCCGCCGTGCGACACCACGGACCCGCGCAGCACCCCCGCGAACCGTCGCGTGGCCCCCAACCACTCGGTCCCGGCGAGCACTTCACGAAGCAGCGCGACCCGTACGGCGTCCATGTCCGCGCATCCTGCCGCAACCGGCCACTCGTGACGTGGAGTTCACCACGAATTCGCCCGACTTGGGGATGGTGCGGGCTCATCGGTCCCACTCGTCGCACAGGGAGTCAACTCATGACAGACGCCGCAGACGTCACCGTCCCCTTCGTCGCGGGCCAAGGCGGCTACGCGAGTTACCGGATCCCGGCGGTGGTGGTGACCTCCGCCGGTACCCTCCTCGCCTTCTGCGAGGGGCGGGTCGACTCCGCCAGCGACCACGGCCACATCGACATCGTCCTGCGGCGCTCCACGGACGGCGGCCGGACCTGGGGCCCGCTCACCGTCGCCGCCGACAACGGCAGCGACCTCGCGGGCAACCCCGCCCCCGTCGTCCTGGACACCGGCCGCATCCTGCTCGTCCACGTCCGCTCGGCCGCGACCGCCAGCGAGGACGCCATCCTGCGCGGCAAGGTGAAGCCGGCCGACGGGCGCCGGGTCTGGGTGCGGTACAGCGACGACGACGGCGTCACCTGGTCGAGCCCGAAGGAGATCACCGCGCAGGTGAAGAAGCCGGAGTGGCGCTGGTACGCCACCACCCCCGGGCACGCGATCCAACTGAGCACCGGCCGCGTGGTCGTCCCCGGCAACCACACGGTCCCGCCGGCCGGCACCGACGTCGGCAACGAGGGCAAGTACAACAGCGGCCACTGCCTGCTCAGCGACGACAAGGGCGAGACCTGGTACCTCGGCTACGTCGACGAGAACACCGACGGCTACATCAACTGCAACGAGACCACCGCCGCCGAACTCCCGGACGGGCGCGTCTACTTCAACACCCGCAACGACTCGACGTCCCCCGGCAACCGCGCCGACGCGCACTCGGCGGACGGCGGCAGGACCCTCGTGAAGCCCTTCCGCCCCCAGGCCGGCCTCGCCGCCCCCGTCTGCGAGGCGAGCGTCCTCCAACTCCGCGACCCCGACGTGCTGTTGTACTCCGGCCCCGGCGACCCGGCCGCCCGCGCCCTGATGACCCTGCGCGCATCGGCCGACGGCGGCACCACCTGGCGCCCCGTCCACACGGTCGACGGCCTGCCCGCCGCCTACTCCGACCTCGTGCGGATCGACGCCGACACGGTCGGACTCCTCTACGAGACCGGGGACTTCGGCGCGTACGAGACGATCACCTTCCGGCGGGTCCCCGTGACGGACCTCACCTGAGCCGATGCGGGCGCGGAGGCGGACGTAAAGTCGGCCCATGACCTCTACCGACAGCGCTGCACAGACTCCCGCGACGGCCCCCGCGACGGCCTCCGGGACCGCTCCCGCGAAGGCCCCCGCCAAGGACCCGTGGGACCTCCCCGACGTCTCCGGACTGGTCGTCGGCGTGCTCGGCGGGACCGGGCCGCAGGGCAAGGGCCTCGCCTACCGGCTCGCCAAGGCCGGCCAGAAGGTGATCATCGGCTCCCGCGCCACCGACCGCGCGCAGGCCGCCGCCGACGAACTCGGCCACGGGGTCGAGGGCGCCGACAACGCCGAGACCGCGCGCCGTAGCGACGTCGTGATCGTCGCCGTGCCCTGGGACGGCCACGGCAAGACCCTGGAGTCGCTGCGCGAGGAACTGGCCGGGAAGCTCGTCGTGGACTGCGTGAACCCGCTCGGCTTCGACAAGAAGGGCGCCTACGCGCTGAAGCCGGAGGAGGGCAGCGCCGCCGAACAGGCCGCCGCCCTGCTGCCCGACTCACGCGTCGCCGCCGCCTTCCACCACCTGTCGGCGGTGCTGCTGATGGACACGGAGATCGCCGAGATCGACACCGACGTGATGGTGCTGGGCGAGGAGCGCGCCGACGTCGAGATCGTGCAGGCACTGGCCGGCCGTATCCCCGGCATGCGCGGTGTCTTCGCCGGGCGGCTGCGCAACGCCCACCAGGTGGAGTCCCTGGTCGCGAACCTGATCTCCGTCAACCGCCGCTACAAGGCGCACGCGGGACTGCGCGTCACGGACGTCTGAGCGGGTGGGGGACACTGGTGACCGCCCAGCAGTGTCCCCCCGCCCTCGACAGGAGCCGATCCCATGCCCCGCCTCGCCCTCTACGCCCTCGTCGTCTGCCTGCTCGCCGTGGCCGCCGCGGTCGTCTCCTTCGTACAGGGCAACTTGATCGGGATCGTGTGGGTGCTGCTCGCGGGCCTCTCGTCCAACATGTGCTGGTACTACCTGAAGCGCGGGCGGTCGGTCACCCGCTGATCGAGCAGTACTGGTCGGTGCTCTGCCAGAAGCGGTACAGGTTCTGACCGCAGTAGGTGTCGACGTCGCTGATGCCGAGGCCGCGCAGGATCGCGTCGATCGCGTCGAAGAAGTGCGTGTTGATCGACGGCACCCACAGCAGCGCGAACACGAACAGCAGGCCGAACGGCGCGAACGGCGCCACCTGCCGCTTGATGTTGTACGACAGCCAGGGCTCGATCACGCCGTAGCCGTCCAGGCCCGGCACCGGCAGGAAGTTCAGGATCGCGGCCGTGACCTGGAGCAGCGCGAGGAACGCCAGCGCGAACTCGAAGTCCCGCGGCACCCCGTCGAGGGAGTGCAGCCAGAACGGCGCGGTGCAGGCCACCGCGAACAGCACGTTCGTCAGCGGGCCGGCCGCCGAGATCAGGCTGTGCTTCCAGCGGCCCTGGATGCGGTTCCGCTCGATGAACACCGCGCCACCGGGCAGACCGATGCCGCCCATGATGACGAAGATCACGGGGAGCACGATGCTGAGCAGCGCGTGCGTGTACTTCAGCGGGTTGAGGGTGAGATAGCCCTTCTCGCCGACCGAGATGTCACCGCTGTGCAGGGCGGTGCGCGCGTGCGCGTACTCGTGCAGGCACAGGGAGACGATCCAGGCCGCCGTCACGAACAGGAACACGGCGATGCCCGGCCGCTCGGAGAACCCGGTCCAGGTGGCCCAGCCGGTCACCGCCGTGACGGCCAGGATCCCGACGAAGACGGGGCTGACCCGCCGGTCGCCGGTGCGGGTGGTGGTGGCGGTCATGGGGACGGGCTCCCTGCTGGGTCGGTGGACGCGAAGCCCGACGGTACCGGGCACAGGGGGAAAACGTCTCGCGAGCGGCCGTCGGTTCCGGGGAAGGTGGGGACATGCGACTCTGGCACGCGTTCTACGACCCCGTCACCCCTCGGGTGGTGTTGAACCATGCCCGCCGCCGCGCCGCCGTAACCCCGTGACCGCTTCCGCCGCCACCAGAGACAATGGACCCCGTGCGCTATCGCATCCTCGGCACCACCCAGGTACTCCGCCCCGACGGCACGCCCGTCCCGGTCGGCGGGGCGCGGCTGCGTGCCCTGCTCGCCGTGCTCGCGCTGCGGCCCGGCAAAGCTGTGCCCGCGAGCCTCCTGGTGGACGAGGTGTGGGGCGGCGACCCGCCCGCGGACGCCACGGGCGCGCTACAGGCGCTGGTGGGCAGGCTGCGCCGGGCGCTCGGCGCCGACGCGATCACCTCGGCGGAGAGCGGCTACCGGCTCGCCGTCGCCGCCGACGACATCGACCTGCACCGTTTCGAGCGGCTGACCGCCGAGGGGCTGCGGGCGCTGGCCGACGGCAACCCCGCGAAGGCGGCGGAGGTGCTGGACGACGCGCTGGCCCTGTGGGGCGGCCCGGCCCTGGCCGACCTCCCCGACCGTACGGCGGAGGCGGCCCGCTGGGAGACCCGTCACCTGGACGCCCGCCGGGCCCGCCTCACCGCGGCCCTGGCCCTCGGCGACGCGGACACGGCCCTGCCCGAACTGACCGCCCTGTGCGACACCCATCCCCTCGACGAACCCCTCCAGTCCCTGCGCCTGAAGGCCCTGCGCGCCACTGGCCGCACGGCGGAGGCACTGGCCGCCTACGAGGACGTACGACAACTCCTCGCGGACCGGCTGGGCTCCGACCCCGGTCCTGAACTGCGGTCGCTGCACGGGGAGTTGCTCGCCCCCGCCCACAACACCCCCACTCCCGCTCCCACCCACGACACGTCCGCCCCCGCCCCCGCAGACGCCCCTTCCCCTCAAGGCACCCCACCCCCCGGCAACCTCCGCGCCCGCCTCACCTCCTTCGTCGGCCGGGAGGCCGACATCGACGTCATCCGGGGTGATCTCGCGGCGGCTCGGCTGGTGACGCTGCTCGGGCCCGGCGGCGCCGGGAAGACGCGGCTGTCGCAGGAGGCCGCGGAAACCGTGCGGTACGCGGCGCGGGACGGGGTGTGGCTGGCCGAACTCGCCCCCGTCGACGATCCCGACGCCGTACCGACCGCCGTACTCACGGCAGTTGGCGCGCGCGAGACCGTGATGTACGGCGCCGGCGCCGAGGCGATCCGGGCCGCCGGGGGCGATCGGCACGACGACCCCGTCGAGCGGCTCGCCGAACACTGCGGCAGACGCCGGATGTTGCTCATCCTCGACAACTGCGAGCACGTCGTGGACGCCGCCGCCCGGCTCGTGGAGGCACTCCTGGAGCGCTGCCCCGGGCTCACGGTGCTCGCCACCAGCCGTGAACCCCTGGGCGTACCGGGGGAGTTGCTGCGCCCGGTGGAGCCGCTGCCCGACCCCGTCGCGCTACGGCTGCTCGCCGACCGCGGGGCCGCCGCCCGGCCCGGGTTCACGGTGGAGGACGACCCCGAGGCCTGTGCCGAGATCTGCCGCCGCCTCGACGGACTGCCCCTCGCCATCGAGCTGGCGGCAGCCCGGCTAAGGATGTTGACGCCGCGTCAGATCGCCGACCGGCTCGACGACCGCTTCCGGCTCCTCACCTCCGGCAGCCGTACGCTGCTGCCCCGCCAGCAGACCCTGCGGGCCGTCGTCGACTGGTCCTGGGACCTGCTCGACGAGGACGAACGGGACGTGCTGACCACCCTGTCCGTCTTCGCCGGTGGCTGCGACCTCGACGCCGCCGAGGCCGTGTGCGGGCCCGTCGCGTTCGAGACGCTCGGCTCCCTCGTCGACAAGTCCCTTGTCGTGGCCGCCCCTTCGGGCGACGGGGAGATGCGCTACCGGCTCCTGGAGACCGTCGCCGAGTACGCGGGGGAGCGGCTCGACGAGGCCGGCCGGCGCCCCCGTGCCGAGCGCGCCCATCTGACGTACTACCGCGAACTCGCCCGCACCACCGACCCGTTGCTGCGCGGCCCCGGCCAACTCGCCGCCGTGGGACGGCTGGAGCTGGAGTACGAGAACCTCCGCACCGCCCTGCGGCACGCCGTCGCCGAGCGCGACGAACAGGAGGCGATCTGCCTCGTCCTGTCGCTGATCTGGTACTGGCAGATGCGCGACGTCCGCATCGAGGCCCGCAACTGGTGCGTCGAGGTCATGGCCCTGGGCCCCGACCCCTTCGCCACCCCTCTCCGCCGCGCCGCCCCGGTCTGGCAGCGCTGCACCGACGTCCCGCCCCCGCTCACCGGGGAACTCCTCGCCGAGGCCCGGCGCGGCCTCCATCTCGCGCATCTGGCCTGCATGGACACGGAGTTGGACGCCTGGGAGACGCCGGCGGCGAAGGAGAAGCTGGGCCTCATCGCCGAGGTCTACGAACCGGGTCTGCCGCAGACCTGCCGTACGCCCGGCATGTTCTGGTTCTTCGCCGTGATGCTGAGTGGCGGCGTGGAGCGGCTGCCCGTGATCCTCGACGCCGACGTCCACACCTGCCGCACCAACCCCGGCATGGAGTGGGAGCTCGCCACCACCCTCCAGATGCGCGCCAACATGCTCGCCAACCGCACCGACTGGGCCGGTAACGCGGCCCGGGACGCCGACGAGTCGCTGGAGATCTTCCGCCGCATCGGCGACACCTGGGGCATCGCCGAGGCTCTCTCCGCCCGCGCCGAGGCTCGGGAGCGCATCGGCGAGTACCAGCTCGCCGCCGCCGACTACGAGGCCGCGATCGAGCACGCCGAACGGCTCGGCGCCCATGGGCAGACGGCCGTACTGGGCGCCCGGCTCGGCAGTGTGCTCATCGAGGAGGGACAGTTCGAGCGCGGCGAGCACATCCTGCGCGAGGTGATCGACCGGCCGCACGGTGTGAGCAGCGAGGCGATGCCCGCCGCCCGGATGTTCCTCGCGAGCCGCCTCGCCACATCCGGCCGGATCCCGGAGGCACGCGAGGAACTCCGTCTGCTGCGCGAGGAGTTCCACATCGCGCACTTCATCGTCTTCGACGCGTTCATCCTCGGCGCGGAGGCCTGGGTGGCGGCGCTCGACGGCGAGTACGAGGAGTCCCTGGACAAGATCCGCAAGGCGCTGAAGCGGGCCGGTGACCCGCTGTCCGAGGCCATCGCCCCGCACATGACCTCGCTGTACCTGGGGATCGCCGTGGTCGCCCTCGCGGAACTCGACGGCGGCGACAGGGCCCGGGTCGGGGTCCGCTGCCTCGTCACGGCGCGGGCGCTGCTGCCGCCCGGGCATGTCGCGACCCTGATGGAACGCGAGGTCTACCGCGAGGCCGAACAGCACGCGCGCGGCGCGCTCGGCGACGCGGCCTACGAGGCGTGCGCGGCCGAGTACGCCGAAGGCGGCAGCCTCTCCGCGAAGGAGGCCGCCGCCCTGGTGTGAGCCGACGCGAACCCGGTGGACCGGGCGAACCCGGCGGGCCGGTCACGGCAGGTCAGGTCTTGGTGCGGAACTTGTAGATCGAGATCGGGGCCATCACCGCGGTGAGCCCCACCGACCAGGCGAGGGTCAGCAGCGTGCCGTGGGCGACCGGGCCGCCCACCATCAGCCCGCGGGCCGCGTCGGCCAGGGCGGACAGCGGGTTGTAGTCGGTGAAGTTCTGCAGCCAGCCCGGCATCGACCCGGTCGGCGCGAAGATCGACGAGCCGAACTGCAGCGGCATCAGCACCAGGAAGCCCATGGCCTGCACGGACTGCGCGCTCTTCATGGTCACGCCGAGGGTGAGGAACACCCACATCAGGGCCGAGCCGAACACCGCGGACAGTCCGATCGCGGCGAACATGCCGAGCCAGTGGTGGATGTGGAAGCCGACAAGAACACCGACGACCATCAGCACCGCGGACGCGACCAGCATCCGCATCATCTCGACCGAGATCTTGGCGATCAGCACCGAGGCGCGCCCGATGGGCAGCGACCGGAACCGGTCCATGACCCCGGTGTGGAAGTCGGTGTTGAAGCCGGTGCCCACCCCCTGGGCCATGTTCATGCCCATCATGGCGAGCAGACCGGGCACGACGTACTGCACGTACGCCTCCTGCCCGCCGCCGAGCGACTGCCCGATCGAGCCGCCGAAGACGTACACGAACAGCAGCGTGAAGATGACCGGGAACAGGATGGCGTCGAACATCGACTCCGGGTCCTGCCGGATCCACAGCAGGTTGCGGCGGATCAGCGCGCCGGTGTGGCGCAGATGGTTGCGCAGCGGGATACGGGGGTCCGCCGCGGTGTCGACGGGGTGTACGGCGATGGCGCTCATACGGCGACCTCCTCGCGGTCTTGGGTGGGCACGGTGTCCTGCGGGGCACTGGCACGGTGGCCGGTGAGGGACAGGAACACCTCGTCCAGGCTGGGCAGTTCGGTGGTGATGGAGGCGATGGTGAGACCGCGGGCGCTCACCGCTCCTACGACGGCGGTGAGTTGCTCGTCGCTGAGGATCGGCACCAGGACGGTGCCGCTCTCCACGTCGACGGTGACGGTGGCCAGGCCGGTGATGCCCAGCTCGTCCAACGCGTGGGCCAGCGGCCGAAGTTGCAGCGGATCGGTCGGCCGAATACGCAACGCCCGTCCGCCGACCTTCGCCTTCAGCTCGTCGATCCCGCCGTTCGCGATGACCTTGCCGTGGTCCACGACGGTCAGCTCGGAGGCGAGCGCTTCGGCCTCCTCCATGTACTGGGTGGTGAGCAGCACGGTCACGCCCCCGCCGACCATGGACTTCACCTCGTCCCACACCTCCATGCGGGTGCGCGGGTCCAGGCCGGTGGTCGGTTCGTCGAGGAACAGCACCTGCGGGTGCCCGATCATCGAGGCGGCGAGGTCGAGCCGTCGCCGCATACCGCCGGAGTAAGTGCTGGCGGGCCGCTTGGCGGCATCCGTCAGTGAGAACCGCTCCAGCAGCTCGTCGGCGCGGGCCCGGGAGTCCTTGCGGGACAGGTCCAGCAGCCGCCCGATCATGTAGAGGTTCTCCCAGCCGGGGAGCTTCTCGTCCACGGAGGCGTACTGGCCGGTGAGGCCTATCACCCGGCGCAGCTGGCGGGGCTGGCGCAGGACGTCGTAGCCGGCGACGGTGGCCTCGCCGGAGGTCGGGGCGAGCAGCGTGGACAGGATCCGTACGAGGGTGGTCTTACCGGCACCGTTCGGCCCGAGCACACCCATCACGGTGCCCTCCCGGACGTCCAGGTCGACGCCGTCCAGCGCCTTGGTCTCGCCGTAGTGCTTGACCAGCCCCCGCACGGTGACTGCCGTGCCGCTGGGAGTGTTGTCGATTCGCGTCATGCCGATGACAGTGCCAGGGCCTGCCGACAGATCGCCGACATCCCACCGACAGCCACCGACAGCCACCGACAGCCACCTACAGGCGACCGACGGCTGGTGCAGGGGCCTCTTTTTCCCACCCACCCACCCGTCTCGGGTGTTTTGGAGGTTCACCTTTTGACCGACAGTAAACGGGTGGTGGGTGGGCATAGGCCGGGGGTCTGGGGGCGGAGCCCCCAGGGCGGGCGGCAGGCAACAAAGAGGCAGCCCGCCGACGGGGGAAGTTCGGCGGGCTGCCATGGTGCCGCAGTGGCTCTGAACCGGTCAGTGGACCGAGTGCTCCTCAAGAGGGAACGTTCCGCCGACGACATCCTCCGCAAACGCCTTCGCCGCGTCACCCATGACCGCACGCAGATCGGCGTACTGCTTCACGAACTTCGGCATCCGACCGCCCGTAAGCCCCAACATGTCGGTCCACACCAGGACTTGGGCGTCCGTCTCGGCCCCCGCCCCGATCCCGACGGTAGGAATGTGCAGCACCCGAGTCACCTCGGCCGCCAACTCCGCCGGCACCAGCTCCAGTACGACCGCGAACGCCCCCGCGTCCTGCACGGACTTCGCGTCCCGCAGCAACTGCTGGGCGGCCTCCTCGCCACGCCCCTGCACGCGATACCCCATCGCGTTCACGGACTGCGGGGTGAGACCGATGTGCGCCATGACCGGAATCCCGGACTCGACCAGCAACCGGATCTGTTCGTGCGACCGCTCGCCGCCCTCCAGCTTCACCGCGCCGACCCCCGCCTCCTTCACCAGCCGGGTCGCCGAGCGCAGCGCCTGCACCGGACCCTCCTGGTAGGAACCGAAGGGCAGGTCGCCCACGATCAACGCACGCTGCGTGCCCCGCACGACCGCGGCGGACAGCATGGTCATCTCGTCCAGCGTGACGGGCACGGTCGACTCGTACCCGAGGTGGCAGTTGCCCGCCGAGTCGCCGACGAGCATGACCGGGATACCGGCCTCGTCGAAGACGGACGCGGTCATCGCGTCGTAGGCGGTGAGCATGGGCCACTTCTCGCCGCGCTCCTTGGCGAGGCCGATGTCGCGAACGGTGATACGGCGTGTGCCCTTGCCTCCGTACAGCGCCTTGCTGCCGTCGGAGGAGCTGTTCTTCCCAGCCTGGGCAGCCGAAAGCTGCGTCATTGCAACGGCTCCTTCAGTCATCTCGAAGCGCCCTCACGGCGTCCCCGGATCCCCTCCATGGTGGCACCTCGTGCCACGGAGGGCCAGAGGGACCCCCGTCACCCCCGTCACGTAAGGAGGCATGCGTAAGGTCTGAGTAAAAGATTTACGATACGGCACGGTCTCGTATCGAAACTCGCCCGGAACTCCCTAGTCTGGTCGGCATGACCACTCCACCCGTCCCTGGCACCCGGATACCCGAAGCGGTGCACCGTCGCCGCTGGGCCATCCTCGGCGTGCTGATGCTGAGCCTGCTGATCGTGGTGCTCGACAACTCGATCCTCAACGTCGCCATCAAGACCATCTCCACCCCGGCCCCGACCGGCCTGGGCGCGACACAGAGCGAGCTGGAGTGGGCGATCAACGCCTACACCCTCGTCTTCGCCGGTCTGCTGTTCACCGCGGGCCTCCTCGGCGACCGGATCGGCCGCAAGAAGGTCCTGCTCGGCGGGCTCGTCGTGTTCGGCATCGGCTCCGCGCTCGCCGCCGAGTCCGGCTCGCCGACCCAGCTCATCGCCTTCCGCGCCCTGATGGCCCTCGGTGCCGCGTTCGTGATGCCCGCCACCCTCGCCGTCCTCATGAACGTCTTCGAGCGCGACGAGCAGCCCAAGGCCATCGGCATCTGGGCCGGCGGCGTCGGCCTCGCCATCGCCATCGGCCCGATCACCGGCGGTGTGCTCCTCGACCACTTCTGGTGGGGCTCGGTCTTCCTGATCAACGTGCCGATCGTGCTGATCGCGCTCGCCCTGATGATCTGGCTGGTCCCCGACTCCCGCGACCCGAATCCGGGCCGCCTCGACCCGGTCGGCGTCGTCCTGTCCGTCGTAGGCCTCGTCCTGCTGGTCTACGGCATCATCGAGGGCGGCGAGCTGGCCGACTTCACGGCGCCCAAGGTGCTGTCGACGATCATCGCCGGTGTCGTGGTCCTCGCCGGGTTCGTGTGGTTCGAGAAGCGCAGCGACCACCCGTCGATCGACGTCACGTACTTCAAGAACAAGGTGTTCTCGGCCGCGATCGCCGCCATCGCGCTGGTCTTCTTCGCGCTGATGGGCGTGACCTTCTTCTCGGTCTTCTACACCCAGAGCGTGCGCGGCTACTCGCCGCTGCAGACCGGCCTGTTGATGCTGCCGCTGGCCGCCGCGCAGATGATCTTCGCGCCGCGGGCCCGGCTGGTCGTCAACCGGTTCGGCAACAGGATCACGACCGGTGTCGGCCTGGTGCTGCTCGCCGGGATGCTCGCCGCCTTCGCGACCCTGAAGGCGGACACGCCGATCTGGATCCTGGAGGTCATCTTCTTCCTCATGGGCGCGGGCATGGCACACGTCATGACCCCGACCAGCGTCGTCATCATGCAGGCCCTGCCGCGCGAGAAGGCGGGTTCCGCGTCCGCGCTGAGCAACACCTTCCGCCAGGTCGGCGGCGCCCTCGGCATCGCCGTCCTCGGCTCGGTGCTGTCCACGGCGTACCGCAACGGCATCGAGGGCAAGCTCGGCTCGGTACCGTCCGCCCTTAAGGACACCGCCGGCGAGTCCATCGAGGCCACCCTCGGTGTCGCCGCGAAGCTCGGCCCGCAGGGCAGGGCTTTGGTCGGCCCGGCCAACGACGCCTTCCTGCACGCCATGCACGTCACCGCCCTGTGCGGCGCGGGCGTCGCGGTCGTCGGCGCCGTAGTGGCGTTCCTGTTCCTGCCCGGCAGGCCTCCGGTCCCTCAGGAGGGCAAGGAGGAGCAGGAGTTGGTCGTCGTAGGGGAATAGCGACGACAATCACCTGAGACGGGAACGGGGGGAACAGCGGAAGGGACGGAGTGAAGTGAGCCTTGCCGACAACGGCACCGGTACGGACAACGGCACCGACAACGGGACTCGGCCGTGCGCGCCCACCAGGGGACGCCCGCGCAGCGAGGCCGTCGAACGCGCCATCACGGAGGGCGTGATGAAGCTCCTGGAGGAAGGCGTGCCCCTGGCCGAACTCTCCATCGAGCGCATCGCCCGCACCGCCGGTGTCGGCAAGGCCACCATCTACCGCCGCTGGCCGGGCAAGGAGGAGCTGTTCGTCGACGTCGTCCGCGAGGCCGAGCCGCAGGACCCCGAACTGCCCGGCACCTCCCTGCGCGACGACCTCGTCGCCATGATGGAACAGCTGCGCCAGCGCGGCCTGCTGACCCGGTCCTCGGCGCTCCTGCACAACGTGTTCGCACAGATGAAGAGCAGCCCGAAAGTGTGGGCCGCCTACCACGCGACCGTCGTGGAACCCCGGCGCCGCAAGCAGGTGGACATCCTGCGCCGCGGCCAGGAGAGCGGCGAACTCCGCACCGACATCGACGCCGAGCTGATGAACGACATGCTGGTGGGACCGATGCTCCTGCGCACCGTCATGCGCGTCGACGCGGACCTCCCCGAGGGCCTGTCGGAACTCCTCGTCGACACGGTGCTGGTGGCCCTACGGCCCGTCAGGCCCGCCGCCTGAGCCTCCGTCGGAATGTGCGCGTTCCGTCACAGAAGGCGCTTCCGTCGCCCGTGTTCGGAACTCCGGACGCCGACTTGTTCGTCCTCGTGCCCGTACGGCCGTCATGGGACGGCGGATCGGAACCGATCATCCCCTAGGGTCGTAGACGCGGGGACGATGGTGTGCACGGCAGGTAGTGAGGCGACGGTATGGCACAGCAGGCGTATGTGGCGGAGACGGACGACGGCGGCTCGGGGGACGAGCAGCGCGGAGACCGACTTCGGCGCCTGCGGAACAGACTGCTCGACGGTTGGCGGGGCGATCCGCGGATCTGGCGCCGGGGCCTGATCCTCGCCGCGCTGGCGATTCTCCTGGCCCTGGTCATGCTGCTGCACTCACGCATCCCGAACCGGATCGGCAACCTCGGCAGCCTCACGGAGACGTTCCTGCCCTGGTTCGGGATCGCGATCCCGCTGCTGCTGGTGCTCGGCCTGTTCCGCAAGTCGGCGACCGCGCTGATCGCCGTCGTGCTCCCGGCGGTCGTCTGGCTGAACCTCTTCGGCGGACTGCTGCTCAGCGACAAGACCGGCACCGGCGGCGACCTGACGGTGGCCACGCACAACGTCAACGCCGAAAACCCCGACCCGGCCGGTACGGCCCGCGACGTGGCCGCGTCCGGCGCGGACGTCGTAGCCCTGGAGGAACTGACGGCCTCGGCGGTCCCGACCTACGAGAAGGCGCTCGCGTCGACGTACAAGTACCACTCGGTCGAGGGCACGGTCGGCCTGTGGAGCAAGTACCCGATGAGCAGCGTCAAGGCCGTGGACATAAAGCTGGGCTGGACGCGCGCGATGCGCGCCACCGTCGCGACCCCCGAGGGACAGATCGCGGTCTACGTCGCCCACCTCCCCTCGGTGCGGGTGAAGCTCGAAGCCGGCTTCACCGCCCGGCAGCGCGACACGAGCGCGGACGCGCTGGGTGAGGCCATCGCCGCCGAGCCGCTGAAGCGGAAGATCCTCCTCGGCGACCTGAACGGCACGATGAACGACCGCTCGCTGAACGCGGTCACCTCCCAGATGCGCTCCACGCAGGGCGCGGCGGGCGACGGCTTCGGGTTCAGCTGGCCGGCCTCGTTCCCGATGGCGCGGATCGACCAGATCATGGTCCAGGGTGTGGAGCCGGTCACGTCGTGGACCCTCCCCAGGACGGGCAGCGACCACCTCCCGATCGCGGCCCGTGTGAACCTCGACACGGGCTCTTAACCTCGTGGAATAGCGGGCCTGGGAGTCTTTGTTCCGTAACTGAACTTAAGCTCGGTAGTACGGAACTCCGCTCTCCCTCGAAAGGCACAGGCACTTCCATGCCCCTGGCCCTGCTCGCTCTGGCCGTCGGCGCTTTCGGTATCGGCACCACCGAATTCGTGATCATGGGCCTCCTGCCCGAGGTCGCGGACGACCTGCACGTCTCGATCCCCACGGCGGGCCACCTGGTCTCGGCGTACGCACTGGGCGTGGTGATCGGCGCCCCGCTGCTCGCGGCGGTGACGGCCCGCCTCTCCCGCCGCACGGTGCTGATCGGTCTGATGGTCCTGTTCGTCGGCGGCAACGCCCTGTCCGCCTTCGCCCCCGGCTACGACTCCCTCCTGGCCGCCCGCTTCCTGAGCGGTCTGCCGCACGGCGCCTTCTTCGGCGTAGGGGCGGTGGTCGCTACGACGATGGTCGCGCCCGAACGCAAGGCGCGCTCCGTCTCCCTGATGTTCCTGGGCCTCACCATCGCCAACATCGTGGGTGTACCGGCGGCCACGCTGATGGGCCAACACCTGGGCTGGCGGGCCACGTTCCTCGGCGTGAGCGTGATCGGCCTGGCGGCGATAGCGTCGCTGGCGCTGCTGATCCCGCACGACCACGCGCAGGCGCCTGCCGCCGGTCTGCGCGGCGAACTGGCCGCGCTGAGGTCGCTCCCGGTGTGGCTGGCCCTCGGCACGACGGTCGCGGGCTTCGGCGCGCTCTTCTCGGCGTACAGCTACATCACCCCGATGCTGACGGACGCGGCGGGCTTCGCGGACGGCAGCGTGACGTTGTTGCTGGCGCTGTTCGGCGTGGGGGCGACGGCGGGCAACCTGGTGGGCGGACGGCTGGCCGATCACTCGATGCGGGGGACGTTGTTCGGGGGGCTGGTGTCCCTGGTGGTCGTCCTGTCGCTGTTCCCCCTCCTGATGACCACGGAGTGGAGCGCGGCGTTGGCGGTCGTCCTGCTGGGCGTGGCGGCGTTTGTCACCGGGTCCCCGCTCCAGCTGATGGTGATGGAGAAGGCCTCGGCGGGCCCGTCGTTGGCGTCGTCGGCAAACCAGGCGGCGTTCAACTTGGCCAACGCGGGCGGCGCTTGGATCGGGGGGCTCGCCTTGGCGGCGGGCTTCGGAGCGACGTCGCCTGCGCTGGCCGGAGCGGTGTTGGCGGTACTGGGGTTGGGAGTTGCCGGTACGGCGGCTGCGGTGGACCGGCGTCGAGCGGTACCCGGACGCGAGCGCGTGGTCGCAACGCACGTACCTGACCAGTCACCAGCACTGCAGTCCTGACTTAGCCCACCCGCCCACCCGTCTCGGTCGGTTGGAAGGTTCACCTTTTGAGCGGCGGGATCGGGCGCCTTTGTGGGGGAACGCGGGGCGGTTGGGGGTGGGGGGTTCTAGGCTCGGTGGTTCGGGGCGGTGCGGTGGTTGGACGCGGGGGATGTGGGATGGGCGGGGTCGGTGCGCCTGACGGGGTGTGGTTCGTCAGTCATGCGGGGGCGGATCGGGCCTGGGCGGAGTGGGTGGCGTGGCAGTTGGTGGATGCCGGGTTCCAGGTGGAGTTGGATCTCTGGGACTGGGGTGCGGGTGACAACTTCGTCCTGAAGATGAGCGCCGCGCTGGAGCGGGGGCGTTTGCTGGCGTTGTTCTCGCCCGCCTATTTCGAACCGGAGCGGTTCACTACGCCGGAGTGGTCGGCGGTGGTGGCGATGAAGGAGAAGGTCACTCCGGTTCGGGTGGCCGAGGTGGTCTCGCCGGCGATTCTGCGGTCGGTGATTGCCCGGGATCTGTTCGGGCTGGGTGAGGAGGCGGCGCGGCGGGCGTTGTTGGAGGCGGTCGACGGTCCGTCCCGGCCGACCGTTGCGCCGTCCTTTCCGGGGGGTGGGGCGTTGCGGCAGTTGGGTGGCAGTGGGCCGCGGCTGCCGGGGTCTTTGCCGCGGGTGTGGAACCTGCCGTCCCGTAATGCTTCCTTCACCGGTCGGGACGGGCTGTTGGTCCGGCTGCGCCAGACGCTGGCGGCCGGCGGGAAGGTGGCGGTGCAGGCGCTGCATGGGCGGGGTGGGGTGGGGAAGACCCAGCTCGCGGTGGAGTACGCGCACCGTTTCGCGGGTGAGTACGAACTCGCGTGGTGGATCGCGTCCGAGGACCCGGCTCTGATCCCTGACCAGCTCGCTCAGCTGGCTACCCGTATCGGCGCCGCGCCTGCTGGGGCGTCCTCGGCCGAGGCGGTGGATGCGTTGCTGGGTGAACTGCGCACCCGCTCGCGGTGGTTGCTGGTCTTCGACAACATCGAAGACCCCGACGCCCTGACGCCGCATCTGCCGGGCGGTCGGGGTCATGTGCTGATCACCTCCCGCAACCCGCACTGGCACGCCCATGCCACCCCGCTGAACATCGACGTCTTCACCCGCGCCGAATCCGTGGCACTGCTGCGGGCGCGCGGTGCCGTCCTGGACGACACCAACGCCAGCCATCTCGCCCGGACCCTCGATGATCTCCCTCTGGCTCTCGCGCAGGCCGCCGCCTTTCTCGCGGACGGGCTGTCCGCGGCGGATTTGAGCGCCGAACTGGCACGCAGCACGGCTGCGGTGCTGGCCGAGGGCTGCCCTGTCGGTTACCCGGTCTCGCTGGCCGCGCAGGTCCGTCTCACCACCACCCGGCTGGAATCTGATCACTCGGGTGCGGCCGCCCTGCTGTTCGCGCTGACCCTGCTGGCTCCCGAACCCTTCCCCGTCACTACCAGCGCCAGCCACCTCACCGACGACGCCTCCCCACCGCTGAAGGACGCTCTGGCCACCCGTCTGGCCGCCGGTGCAGCGCTGCATGCCGTCACCCGGCACAGTCTGGCCCGGACGCAGGAAGGCACCATCCAGCTCCACCGCCTCACCCAAACCGTCCTGTACGACCAGCTCACACCCGACCAACGCGAACACGCGGGCCGGGATGTTGAAGCCCTTCTGACCGCGGCCACTCCCGGAGACATCGACCAGCCCTCGGCATGGCCCGCCTGGCGGGTGCTGCTGCCCCACCTCCTGACGGTGGACCCAGCCCTCATCACCACCAAGGCGGGGCGGGACGTGGTCCGCGACGCCTGCTGGTATCTGATGGACCGAGGCCAGGCCCACACGGCCCGAGACCGACTCCAGCAGCTGTACGACGTCTGGTCGCGGAAACTGGGCCCCGACCACGAGGGCACCCTGTGGACCGCCTACTGCCTTGCCCGCGCCCACGACGACACCCAGGACCACGCGCGTGCCCGCGACCTGGACGAGGACACCCTCCAACGCCGCCGCCGTCTCCTGGGCGAAGACCACCCCGACACCCTGAGCACCGCCAACAACCTGGCCATCCGGCTGGCGGCCGTGGGGCAGACGCAAGAGGCTCGCGCCCTGAACGAGGACACCCTGACCCGGCAACGGAGGGCGCTGGGCGACGACCACCCCCACACCCTGAACACCGCCTCCAACCTGGCGATCCAGCTGGCGGCGCTGGGGCAGACGCGGGAGGCCCGCGCCCTGGCCGAAGATACTCTGAGCCGACGCCAGCGGGTGCTGGGTGAGAACCACCCCCACACCCTGACCACCGCCAGCAACCTGGCCAACCGGCTGGCGGCGCTGGGGCAGACGGAAGAGGCCCGCGCCCTGGCCGAGGACACCTTGACCCGACGGCGCCGGGTGCTGGGTGAGGACCACCCCGACACCCTGAGCACCGCCTCCAACCTGGCCAACCGGCTGGCGGTGCTTGGGCAGACGCAGGAGGCTCGTGCCTTAGCCGAGGACACCTTGACCCGACGGCGCCGGGTGCTGGGTGAGGACCACCCCAACACCTTGCGCACCGCCTTCAACCTGGCCGTCCGGCTGGCGGCGCTGGGGCAGACGGAAGAGGCCCGCGCCCTGGCCGAGGACACCTTGACCCGACGGCGCCGGGTGCTAGGCGAAGACCACCCCGATACCCTGAACACCGCCAGGTTCCTGGAGCAGTTGGATTGAGAGCGCGAGAATCCCGGCATCCGGAAGCGATCACTCAGCGCCCCAGCGATCCCGAATCACAGGTTGCCCGATCCTGATTCCGGGTGCCCGTGGCCGCCTACGAAGGCAACCTCCATCGCCCCTCAGTCAGGGTTCACAGAAATCTGGCACACAACGGCGGGCGGTACCGGATCGGGCGCACTGAGACGGCAACTAAGGCTGGTCGGTGACCATCGCCCGACCCGCCCCTTCTCCGTGCTCTCTAGTCAAACCACCCCAAATCCCCCACCCAAACCCCCGCCGACCCATCAGAAGGCGCCCGCCAATCCCCCCGCGGTGAAAGCGACCCCCCCGCCGAAACCTTCGGCCCATTAGGCATAGCCGACCGCTTGAACTGCGCGAACCCGAAGAACCGTCGGCAGAACACCTCAAGCCACCGTCGGATCTCCGGCAAGTCGTACGCCACCCGCTTCGCCTCAGGGAATCCCGGCGGCCACGCCCCGCCCTCCACGTCATGCCACGCATGCCACGCCAGGAACGCGATTTTCGACGGGCGGAAGCCGTACCGCAGCACATGGAACAGCGTGAAGTCGTGCAGCGCGTACGGACCGATCTTGGACTCCGTGGACTGCATTTCCTCACCCGGTACCAACTCCGGGCTGATCTCCGTGTCGAGGATCGCGGCGAGGATCTTGCCGGTCTCCTCGTCGAACTGGTCGCTGCTGATGACCCAGCGGATCAGGTGCTGGATCAGTGTCTTCGGGACGCCGGAGTTGACGTTGTAGTGGCTCATCTGGTCGCCCACGCCGTACGTGGACCAGCCGAGCGCCAGCTCGGACAGGTCACCGGTGCCCAGGACGATGCCGTTGCGCTGGTTGGCGAGGCGGAACAGGTAGTCCGTGCGCAGGCCGGCCTGGACGTTCTCGAAGGTGACGTCGTACACCGGCTCGCCGGAGGCGAAGGGGTGGCCCATCTCCTTCAGCATCAGCCGTGCGGTCGGCGTGATGTCCAGCTCGGCCGCCGTGACGCCGATCGCCCGCATCAGCGCGTGGGCGTTGTCCTTCGTGTGGTCGCTGGTCGCGAAACCGGGCAGCGTCCACGCCAGGATGTCGCTGCGCGGACGGCCCGCGCGGTCCATCGCTCGGGCCGCGACGATCAGCGCGTGCGTGGAGTCGAGGCCGCCGGAGACCCCGATGACCACCTTCGGGCCGCCGATCGCCGCCAGCCGCTGTTGCAGGCCCGCGACCTGGATGTTGTACGCCTCGTAGCAGTCCTGCGCGAGGCGCTCCGCGTCGGCGGGCACGAACGGGAAGCGTTCCAGGCGGCGGCGCAGTCCCAGATCGGTGAGGGGCGGATCCAGCGTGAAAGGAACCGTCCGGAAGTCACCCGTGCGCGCTTGATGCGTACGGCGGTTGTCGTCGAACGTGCCCGTCCGCTGGCGTTCCTGCCGCAGCAGGTCCAGGTCGACGTCGGCCACCGCGTACTCGTCGCCCAGGGGGAAGCGTTCGGTCTCGGCCAGCAGTGCGCCGTTCTCGTAGACCATGGCCTGGCCGTCCCAGGACAGGTCCGTGGTCGACTCGCCGAGGCCGGCCGCCGCGTAGACGTACGCGGCGAGGCAGCGGGCGGACGCCGAGCGGCACAGGAGTTTGCGGTCCTCGGCGCGGCCGACCGTGATCGGGCTGCCGGAGAGGTTGACGAGGACTGTCGCGCCGGCGAGGGCCGCTTCCGCGCTGGGCGGCACCGGCACCCACATGTCCTCGCAGATCTCCGCGTGCAGCACGAGGGACGGGATGTCCTGCGCCGCGAACAGCAGGTCCACGCCGAAGGGGACCGTCTCCCCGCCGACCCGGATCGAACCGCCGCGCTCGTCCGCGCCGTCGGCGATCTGGCGGCGCTCGTAGAACTCCCGGTAGTTCGGGGGGTACGACTTCGGTACGACGCCGAGGACCCGGCCTCGGTGCACGAGCACCGCGCAGTTGTAGATCCGGTTGCGGTGGCGCAGCGGGGCGCCGACGACCAGGACCGGCAGCAGCTCGGCCGAGCCGGTGACCACCTCCTGGAGCGCCTCCTCGACCTGGTCCAGGAGTACGTCCTGGAGGAGCAGGTCCTCGATGGAGTAGCCGCACAGGCCCATCTCCGCGAAGACGGCGACCGCGACGCCCTCCTCGTCGCACCGGCGGGCGTGGCGCAGGACGGCCTCGGCGTTGGCGTGCGGGTCCGCGATCACGGTGTGGCCCGTGCAGGCGGCGACGCGGGCGAAGCCGTGCTGATAGATCGACCAGAAGTTCAGTGGAGGCACGGTGTCCACTGTAATCGCCTGTAATCGTCAGGGCGACGCAATGGGGTGGCGTGAGGTGTGGTGCACCCCACGCCACTCCGTCGTCTCTTCGTGTCTTCCTGTCTTCCCGTCTTCTTGTCGCGTCAGAAGTCCTGGTACGGGACCTGGTGGCCCGCGGCGTCCAGTGGCTTCGGCGAGATCTCCCTGCCGTTCGCCGGGAGCGGCCAGTCCTTCGGCGTGATCTGGATCCAGTAGCGCCCGGCGGGCAGTTGCTTGCCGGACGGGAACGGCTTGGTCGGCAGGATCTCGTTGGTCGCCACCCGGATCCGGGTGGCGCGCGAGGGCAGGGGCCCGTAGTTGACGTCGCTGTCACCGGGCCCCGGGCCGCTGGAGTAGTAGCCCGACGACGGGTTCTTCTCGTCGAACCCGCAGGCCCCGGCGTCCGGTACCCCGGAGGCCGCCGGGTCGCCGGGCCCGTTGACCTCCATGCACAGCTGCCCGCCCTGCTGCCAGGCGTACACCGACCAGGCCTGGCCCTGGTAGACGCCGCTGGTCAGCAGGACGTGCGGGGTCTGCGTCGGCTGGAAGTGGCCCGAGCAGCCGGCCGCCAGCAGGGCGACGGCCGCGACCGCCACCGCGCGCGGGTGGGCGGGCCTGAACGCCTTCACATCCACTCCTTCTTGGCCGGAGGCGAACGCAAAGGGGCGTGAGGTCCGTCAGGACCCCACGCCCCTATGCTGAACCGCTCAGCGGATCAGTGCTTCTGGTGTGACTGCTGCGACTTGTACGACTCCACGTAGCCACCCGTCGGGGTGCCCACGCCGGTCACGTCGTCATAGCCCTTCACCGCGGACAGCGAGCTGTCCTTGCCGAGGCTGCGGACCGAGGTCAGCAGGCCTTGGGAGGCGTCGAACGCGTTGGCGAAGTCCACGCGCGCCACCGCCAGGCCGGAGCCCGTCGGGTTGTCGGTCACGTCGTGGTAGACCTTCGTGCCGTACTTGGAGTAGATCGACGGGTTGGCGAAACCGATCGCCTTGCCGCCGCGCGCCTCCTGGGCCAGGGCCTGGACCGCCGCGATCACCGGGGAGGCGAGCGAGGTGCCGCCGATCCGGTACTCGCTGTACTGCACCGAACCGTCGGGGTAGGTCTGCGTCTGGCCGACCTTGAAACCGGTGTTCGGGTCGGCGATCGCCGAGATGTCCGGGACGACGCGGTTGCCGGTGGCGCTGTTGGCCTTGGCGAGCGCGTCCGGGACGACACCCTTCTGGTAGAAGGGCTCGGCCACGGTCTTGCTGGTGCCGCCGCCCGCACCCGAGGTGAAGGCGCCGGGGAAGCTGGTCCAGCTCTTGCCGTCCGTGGACAGCGCGGCCTTCTCGGTGCCCCAGCCGGTCTCCCACAGGTACTTGTCGCCCTTGCCGACGGCGAGGGAAGTACCGCCGACCGCCGTCACCCACGCCGAGTTGGCCGGGGTGTCGACCTGCTTCGTACCGGTGTTGGCGACCTCGTCGCCGTTGTCACCGGAGGAGAAGTAGAAGCCGATGCCCTCGACCGCGCCCAGCTGGAACACCTGGTCGTAGGCGGCCGCGAGGTCCGGGGTCTGGTTGGCCTCGATGTCGCCCCACGAGTTGGAGACGATGTCGGCCAGGTGGTTGTCGACGACCTTGCTGAGCGAGTCGAGCAGGTCGTCGTCCATGCAGGAGGCGGAGCCCACGTACGTGATGCCCGCGTCCGGCGCCACCGCGTGCACGGCCTCGACGTCGAGGGTCTCCTCGCCGTACCAGCCGGACGCGTCACAGGCCTCGGTCTGCGTGTACTGCGCGGGGAGGACCTGCTTGAGCTGGCTGGTGCTGTACTTCGCGTCGCCGTGGTTCTTCGCGTAGGTGGCCGCGTCGAAGGCGATGGTCGGCGAGGCGTAGGCGTCGGTGATGGCGACGCGCACGCCCTTGCCGGTGTACTTGCCCGCACCGTAGGCCGCACGCAGCTGCTTGCCGGTGTAGCCCTCGATGGCGTACGGGATCTTCTGGCCGTACGCCGAAGGCAGCGTGCTCGCGGTGTTGGAGCCGTAGTACGAGGAGAACGGCCCCGAGTTCTTGAACACCGTGGTCGGACCCGGCAGCGCGTCGTCGTGGTTCGCCTTGTGCGGGGCGTTGTCCAGACCGGTGACGGTCAGGACGGCACCGTTGAGGCTGTCCGGCGCGGAGGCGGTCTTCGACGGGGCGCGGTAGGTCTTCGAGCCCTTCGAGTAGTTGTGCAGCGAGGTGCTGAACGCCTTCTCGACCGCGGACACGTCACCGGTGACCGTGACGTAGTGCTGCGTGGTGCCGGTGACCTTCAGCCCGGCGGACTTCAGCCAGGACTTGACGGCGGTCACCTGGGCCGTCGTGGCGCCGAAGCGCTGCTGTACCTGAGCGGCGCTCAGGTACTTGCCGTACAGGGCCGAGCTCGGGTCCGAGACGGACTTGGCGTACGCCGCGAGGCCGGAGGCGTTCCGGCCGGCGAGGTAGACCCGGGCGGAGACCTGGGAGCTGTCGGAGGTCGCTCCCTTGTCCGCCTTGGCCGTCGCCCACGCGGGCTTGGTGCCCGCGAGCGTGTCCCGGCCCGGGGTGTCCGCGGCGTGCGCCGCGGGTATGCCGAGCGCCAGCGCACCGGCGATCATGGGCAGTGTCGCTGCCATGCTCACTCCGGCGCGCATGGTGGCGCGATTGGATCTCATAAAACCCCCTGCTATGCGGTTCCACGCATGGAGTGGTTGGTCGTCGTCGATCCGCACGGAACCCGCGGCGGGAGGGTCCGGGATGGATCACACGTGGGGGCCACTCTTTCGATGAACCGTTCATGCCAGGGGAACGCTAAAGTCAAGAGAAACCCAAGGAACCGTCACCTGGGGCGAATTGGGGCCTTTTTTCCTTACGGGCGTGTAACGAACGACCGGGGACGCTTTACGAACGCGCTTTTGCGCCACGCTCCTTGAGCATGTCGGCCATCAACTGGATCTCCGACTGCTGCGCGTCGACCATCCCCTGCGCCAGCCGTTTCTCCACCCCCACCCGGCACTTGTCCACACAGCCCTCGGCCATGTGGATACCGCCCTTGTGGTGGTCCGTCATGAGCTGCAGGAAGAACACCTCGGCGGGCTTGCCGCTCAGCGTGTTCAGCTTCTTCAGCTCGGTGTTGGTCGCCATCCCCGGCATCAGCGCGCCGTCCTTGCCGGACGCCATGTCGCCCATGCCCATCCAGGTCATCGGCGGATCGGCCGACACCTTCGGCAGGTTCCACAGGTCCAACCAGCCCAGCAGCATGCCCCGTTGGTTGGCCTGCGTCTGCGCGATGTCGTATGCGAGTCGCCGTACTTCCACGTTCTTCGTGCGGTCACGCACGATGTACGACATCTCGACGGCCTGCTGGTGGTGGACCGCCATGTCCCGCGCGAAGCCCGCGTCGGCCGAATCGGCCGTAGGAGCAGGGGAGTTGCTGGAGCCGCCGTCATCCTCGGCGACCGCGTACGTGATCGCGCCGGCCGCGACGAGCGCCGTCGCCGCGGCCCCCGCGATCAGTGCCACATGCCTCACTGCGACAGCCCGCCCGTGCACGCCGCACCCGGCTCCGGCGTCTGGCTGCCCTGCACGAACTTCGCGAAGAACTTGTTCACGTCCGGGTCGCTCGCGCTCTTCACCGTCCGCTGGTGCCCCCACGCCGACAGCATGATCGGGTCCTTCTGGCTGTCGTAAGGGCTCATCAGCGAGTACGGCGTCGACTTCACCTTGGTCGCGAGCGCCTTCACGTCGGCCGCCGAGGCCTTCTTGTTGTACGTCACCCAGACCGCGCCGTGCTCCAGCGCGTGCACCGCGTTCTCGTCCTTGACGGACTTGGCGTAGACGTCGCCGTTGCAGTTCAGCCACACCGGGTTGTGGTTGCCGCCCACCGGCGGGTGCATCGGGTAGTTCACCGTGCCGCTGACGTGGGTGCGCCCCAGCGTGCCCTTCCACGTGTTCACGCCGTCCGCGCCGGCGACGAAGTGACCCGAACCGCCGCTCTTGGAGTCGCTCGCGGAGCTGTCCTTCTTGCCGGACTGCGCGTGCACGACGGCGACACCACCGACGACGAGACCGGCGACGACCACCGCGCTCGCCGCGATCTTCACGATCCGGGTGCGTCGCTCGCGGGACTGCTCGGCGCGCCGCATCTCCTCGATGCGGGCCTTGCGCGCCGCGGTACCGGTCTTCTTGGCGGAACCCATGAGATGTGTGTCCTTTTGGGGGAAGGGACGGGACGGTCGGGACCTGCTGATCGTAGTGGGGGAGGAAAGGGTTCTTGTAGGGCGCCCACAGCAAAGACCGCAGAAGAGTGCGATGTGCCCGGGCCAGGCATTACGAATGTCAGTCCGAGCAGGCAAGATGGTCAGCAGATGGGCATCAGCGCAGGACATCTGCCGTACGCGAGCCGTTCAGCCCGAGGACGGCCGGTCGATCAAGGTCGGCAACGCGCACGAAATGGTGTTGTGGTGGGATGCTCAGGTGCCCGACCGCCTCCTGCGGTACGAGGACAGGCGGCCTGACCAGCAAGGATGGGGAAGCGGAAGATGGACAAGCAGCAGGAGTTCGTGCTCCGGACGTTGGAGGAGCGCGACATCCGGTTCGTACGGCTGTGGTTCACGGACGTGCTGGGCTTCCTCAAGTCCGTCGCCGTGGCCCCGGCCGAGCTGGAACAGGCCTTCGACGAGGGCATCGGCTTCGACGGCTCCGCGATCGAGGGCTTCGCCCGGGTCTACGAGTCCGACATGATCGCCAAGCCGGACCCCTCCACCTTCCAGGTCCTGCCGTGGCGCGCGGAGGCTCCCGGTACGGCCCGGATGTTCTGCGACATCCTGATGCCGGACGGCTCCCCGTCCTTCGCGGACCCGCGCTACGTCCTGAAGCGCGCCCTCGCCAAGACCTCCGACCTGGGCTTCACCTTCTACACCCACCCGGAGATCGAGTTCTTCCTCCTGAAGGACCGCCCCCTGGACGGCTCCCGCCCGACGCCCGCCGACACCTCCGGCTACTTCGACCACACCCCGCAGAACGTGGGCATGGACTTCCGCCGCCAGGCGATCACCATGCTGGAGTCGATGGGCATCTCGGTCGAGTTCTCCCACCACGAGGGCGCGCCCGGCCAGCAGGAAATTGATCTGAGGTACGCCGACGCGCTCTCCACGGCGGACAACATCATGACGTTCCGCCTGGTCATGAAGCAGGTGGCGCTGGAGCAGGGCGTGCAGGCCACGTTCATGCCGAAGCCGTTCTCGGAGCACCCGGGCAGCGGTATGCACACGCACCTGTCGTTGTTCGAGGGCGACCGGAACGCGTTCTACGAGTCGGGTTCCGAGTACCAGCTCTCCAAGGTCGGCCGCTCCTTCATCGCGGGCCTGCTGAAGCACGCCGCGGAGATCTCCGCCGTCACCAACCAGTGGGTCAACTCCTACAAGCGCATCTGGGGCGGCTCCGAGCGCACGGCGGGCGCGGGCGGCGAGGCCCCCTCGTACATCTGCTGGGGCCACAACAACCGCAGCGCCCTGGTCCGCGTCCCCATGTACAAGCCCGGCAAGACGGGCTCGGCGCGGGTCGAGGTCCGCTCCCTGGACTCGGGCGCGAACCCGTACCTGGCATACGCACTCCTCCTGGCCGCCGGCCTGAAGGGCATCGAGGAGGGCTACGAGCTCCCCCCGGGCGCCGAGGACGACGTCTGGGCCCTCTCCGACGCGGAACGCCGCGCGATGGGCATCGAGCCGCTGCCCCAGAACCTGGGCGAGGCCCTGACCCTGATGGAGCGCAGCGACCTGGTCGCGGAGACCCTGGGCGAGCACGTCTTCGACTTCTTCCTGCGCAACAAGCGGCAGGAGTGGGAGGAGTACCGCAGCGAGGTCACCGCGTTCGAGCTGCGGAAGAACCTGCCGGTGCTGTAGGCGCTGCCGTACGGCAAGAGGGTGGGCCCGACGGTCGTTTGAACCGTCGGGCCCACCCTCTTTTCCGGTGTCCGGGTCAGGACGTGGGGCTGCCCGCCGCCCGCCACTCCTCCAGGATGTGGTGGGGGATGCGGCCACGGGCCGGCACGCCGAGCCCTGCATCGCGGGCCCAGGCACGTACCACCTTGGGGTCGTGTGCGTGACCGCGAGGCGCGGGTGCCTGCCGCAGGGTCGAGTGCCGGCGGTGCGCCTCGTCGAGCTGCCGCGTCAGTTCCCCGATCCGGGCCTCCAGCTCCTGCGCCGACGTCCCGACGCAGTGCGGGAACATCCGGGACAGCAGCCCGCCGCCCATGGTGAGCAGCAGCAGGAACGCACCGCCCGCCACCGGGGCGTAGCCCGCCATGGGCTGGGTGGCCGCCGGTGAGTGCGCCTTCGAGAGCGCGACGACGAGCCCCGTGGCGGTGACCCCGAGGAAGCCGAGGAGTCCGCTGCACTTGCGCGAGAACTCCTCGTCCGCCTTGATGCGGATGAGTCGGCCGACGACGAGGCCGATCGCGAGGCAGGCGCCGTATGTCAACAGGTACCAGGTCCAGTCGGCCGGTGCGACGACGTTGAGGGCGGCGCGGGTGGGGCCGACGGCGGCCACGTAGAAGATCAGTCCGTGCCAGCTCGGACGCTTTCCGCACCAGGCGTTCGGCTTGCCGTTGCTGTCCTCCCACCACGGAATCGGCACCGACCAGCCATCCGCGCGCGTACCCTTGAAGTAAGAGAGAGCCATGTCAGCGTCCTTTGTGCGCTTAGTGGTTTCAAGATCGTGCCCGAATGCGACTCGGGCCCGATTTCTTCTCTCGCAATCGACCCCCTGAGCGCATTTCAGGGGGTCGTTGCTTTCCGCAGTGTCAAGAGTGGCGGATCCGGGGATTGCGGCGCAAGTTTCCGCAGCCGATTTGTTTCTTGGTACTTGCAGGTCAGAGGCGTATTTTCTTGATCAACTCATGAATGGCGAAAGCAAACACAAGAAGCCGCTCTTGCCGCGCATGAAGAGCTGCTAATTTCACACGATGGCGCCGCCTCCGCACACACACGTGCTGAACAACATCAGCAATCCGCGTGATTTGATCAGATACGCCGTCGCGTCCCAGCTGGGACGTCTGATGTTGCGTCGGGACCTTGAGGTCAACCAGGGTGCCATCGCGCTCCAGATGGGCATGAAGGACGACTCGGCGCTTTCGCACGCCCTCGGTGCCGGGCAGGCTCAGTTCGAGGACGCGCACCTCAAGCGGTTCGACCTGATCATGTCCGTGCTCGGCCTGGACCACGCGGGCGGCCTGAGTGCGCTGGCCGTCCGGCTGCGCGGTGCACACGACCGCAGGGGCGGCCCGGTCGACCCCCACTCGCCGGCCGCCACCCACCGGGAGCTGCTGAGCCGCCTGTCGAACGACGAGGACACCGTGCTGCTCCAGGCCGACGCCCTCGTCTCCCGGCTGCGGGTCGCCTCCGATCTGGGCAGGCCGGTGCACCGTCAGAGCACCGACGAGATCGACCCGGTGGTCAGCCGGCTGATCCTGATCGGCGCCGCGCCGCCCACCCAGCGCAACGTCGAGGCGCTCATCTGGCTGGGCACCCTGTCGGGATACGCCTTCGAACTGATGAGGGAGCGGCTGGTCGAGACGGTGAGTACGACCCCGCTCGGTTTCCGGGTGTGGCGGGCGGTCACCAAGAGCGTGCTGCTGAACACCGTGAACACGGCCGCGGCGAAGGATTCCAAGGTCGACAAGGCCGCCATCAGGTCCCTCCGTGTCTGCGTGCAGCGCTTGCTGCAGCGTGCCGAGGAGCTGCGGGAGACGAGCTTGTATCCGGGCCGTTCCCTCGATCTCGAACTGGCCATCTCCCTGCCCGGAGGCTGGTCCGATCCCTCGGACGGGCCGCCGGGCGACTGGGTCGGCAAGGTGCTGCTCGACCGGGCCCGGAACACCGACGCCACCCTGCGGGAACGCGCCACCGCCGCGCACGGCCTGTGGCAGCGTGCCGTACAGGGAAAGGGCCGGGACAAGGAGACCGTCGAGGCTGAGGTGCGAGCGCTGATCGACGAGTTCCAGGACGCCGACGCGCGCCCCGACATAGCCGCCGGGATGCGCTGGACGGCCGCCACGCTCGACGCCGTCGTCACCGAGGGCGTGGAGGTGTGCAACGTATGGCCCGCGAACGACGAGTCATGGTTCGGCACCGTCATGAACGCGGCCGAGAGCCTGGGCCAGGACCTGACGATACCCGAGCATGTACGGCCCGCCACCAGAAGGCTGTTCGAGCACGCGCTGCTGCAGAACGCCGGTGTCCCGCGCCGTCAGGCGATCGACACGATCGTCGCGGCGGGCTGGGCCGCGCAGGTCGCCACCGCCCTGATCGACGTCCTCACGAAGGAACGGCAGGAGTCCTGGCTGCGGATCCGGGCACTGTTCGCACTGGGGTTCCTGCAGTGCCGCAACCAGGAGGTACGACAGGCTCTCGTCGACGCCTGTGTCCGGGCCGCCGAGAACCTGTCCAAGTGCGACCACCCCGACGAGAAGCCCGCCATGGTCACCGAACTGCACGCCGCGCTCTTCGCCGTCGGCGACTGTTTCGGCGCGCGCGGCGCGGAGAAGGAGGCCCGGCTGGTGCGTGAGCGGCTCCGGCCCACGCTGGACACACTGGTGAGGTCGGATCTCCTCACCGCCGAACGGACGTGGCCGGTCGCCCGCGCCGCCGCCTATCTGCTCACCTTCACCGCGCAGGGCCGGGGCGGCGGTACGGCGGAGGATCTCTCCCAGGTCCTGTTGAAACTCCTGGCCGGCCACGATGACCCCGTGACCAAGCAACTGAGCACGTGGGCCCTGCGGTTCCGCTTCGCCGAAGACGACGGCTCGGTACGGCCGCTGCTGGACGCGGCCCGGCTCGACTCGGACGGGCATCTCCAGTTCGGCTGACGAACTGTCAGCCCCGACGCGGGGAGTCTCACCGCACGAAAGCCGGCGACACCGCCGCCGTACTGATCCGCCGGGCCCTGCCCGTGCCGTCCGCCGGTACCTCGTACAGGTCCGCCCCGTAGTCCCCGGGCATGGCGTAGACGATCGTGTGGTCGTCGCGCCAGACCGCCTGGTCGTCGACGCTCCTCGGCTCCGCCAGCGAAGTCTCGTGCATCGTGCGGAGGTTGAGCACGTAAAGGTGCCACGGGGCGTCCTTCGGGAGGCCCTTCACCCGTTTCTTGAAGGCGATCCTCGTGCCGTCGGGGGACAGGGACGGGCACTCGACATTGGTGTGGATCGTGGTGACCGTCCGCGCCCGCAGGTCGCCCCGCACCAGATACGTGCTGCCCTTCGTCGCCAGCGTCGCGTAGAACGTGCGGTCGTCCGACGCGAAGGTCACGCCCCAGAAGTTGACGTCCGCCGCGTGGTAGACGTGGCCGTCCTTGAGGATGCGGAACGACTCCAGGGTCGGGATCAGCTTCCCCGTCCTGGTGTCCACGATCGCTGCCCGCGTCGAGAAGTTCGTCCCCGCGTACGAGTCGCCGCCGACGAACGCCGTCCACGCGGCGAAGTGGCCCGTGGGGGAGACCCGGGCACGGGAGGGGATGCCGGGGACGTCGTAGTGGGCCGTCTCCTTGAGGTGGGCGTCCAGGATCAGTGCGCGGTACGTGTCCGTGACCGTGCCGTGGACCGCCTGGAGGCAGACTCCGGTGCCCGAAGCGGCGTAGAAGCGGAGGCACTTGAGGTCGGATGCGGTGCGTGGGCCGGAGGGGTCGGCGGCCGGGACCGTGGTCAGTTCGTCGCGGTGCGGGCCCCACGCCATGTTGCGGAACACCATGGTGCCGGGCGTCGTCAGGGCGAGCCTGCCCGCTGTGATCTTCGGGCCGCCGGGCTGGGCCTGGTCCCGTCGCTCCGCTCGCGCGGACGCGTGCAGGACCGAGGCCGTGGCGACGGCGGCGAGGGCGGCGACGGCCGCGAGGAGGACCAGGATGCGGTTGCGCAGGTTCATGAGGCGGACTCCAGAACTGTTCGGCCGGGGCGGAGCGTCAGGGCGAACACCGCGCAGACCGTCAGTGCCACCGCCGACGCCATGAGCGCCGTACGGTCGCCCCACAGCGTCCACGCCGCGCCGAAGCCGAGCGAGCACACGAACCTCGCCGCAGCCTGGCCCGTCTGCACCAACGCGAGCCCCGACGAACGCAGTTCCTCCGGCACGCTGTCCGAGGCCACCGCCATCAGCACGCCGTCGGTCGCCGCGTAGAAGCCGCCGTGCAGGAGGAGGACGGCGTAGGGGAGGGCCGTGCCGTGCCAGGAGGTCAGCAATATGGCGTACGCCGTGAGGAGGGCTCCGTGGCCCGCCAGGAACACCCGCCAGCGGCCGACACGGTCCGCGAGGCGGCCCAGTGGCACGGCCAGGAGCAGGAACGCCGCCGCCGTGCCCAGCGGCAGCAGCGCGAACCAGCGGTCCGGCACGCCGAGTCGCCGTTGCAGCAGCAGGTAGACGAAGGAGTCGCTGACCGTCGCCAGGCCCAGCAGGAGGGCGCAGACGGTGATCCGGCGCAGGTCGCGGCGGCCGAGGAGGGCGAACGCCGCGCGGAGGGTCGGGTGTACGGCCTCCCCGGCTGCCGGTGCTGAGGAGACCACCGGCGCCGACGAGGAACGCGGCACGAACAGCACCAGCACCAGGACGCCGACCACCGCCACACAGAAGCTCACCGTGAACACCGCGTCGTACCCGTCCACCGTCGTCCGGAGGATCAGGAACGCCACCAGCGGGCCGAGCAGCGCGCCCGCCGTGTCCATCGCGCGGTGTACGCCGAAGGCACGGCCGCGGTTCTCCGGGGTGGAGGAGAGCGAGATCAGTGCGTCGCGCGGTGCCGTGCGCAGGCCCTTGCCCGTGCGGTCGGCGGCCAGGACCAGGCCGATGGGGGTGAGGGTGTGGGCCAGGAGGAGGAGGGGTTTGCAGGCCGCCGAGATGCCGTAGCCGATGCCCGCGATCCACTTGTGGCGGCCGCCGCCGCGGTCGGCGAGGTGGCCGCCGGCCAGGCGGACGAGTGCCGAGAAGCCGTTGTAGATGCCGTCCAGGAGACCGAAGCCCAGCGGTGACAGGCCGAGGCCTGTCACCAGGTACAGCGGGAGGACCGCGGTCACCATCTCGGACGACACGTCGGTGATCAGGCTGACCGCGCCGAGCGCGAAGACCGTGGGGGAGACGACGGCGGACACCCGCGCCGTCCTACGGGCAATACCCGTAGTACTCCCGGCACTTGGGTCGGCGTTGGCGCGGCTGTCCGCCACGTACATCTCAGGACGCCCAGATGCCGGTGATGTCGGCGGCCGAGGCCGCGTTGCCCGCGTGGGCGGACAGGCCCTGGGAGTCCTCCAGGGTCCGCAGCAGGTTGTAGTGGTTGTACGTGGTCGAGGACGTGGCGCCCGCGGTCACCGGCTGGCCGTAGAACACCGTCGGGATGCGGTTGCCGCTGAGCAGGTTGTCCTCGTCGAAGGTGACGACGAGCAGGCTGTTGTGGGTCTTGGCCCAAGTGGCGTATGCGCCGAGGTTGTTCTTCAGCCAGGTGTCGCCGGTCGCCACCGAGCAGTCGTGCATGTCGCTGCACAGGTTCGGGGTGACGAAGGAGATGTCGGGGAGCGTCGTGTAGTCCGTGGGGAACTGCGCGAACGTCTTGGCCGTGGAGGTCGCGACGTTGCTGAAGCCGAACCACGGGTTGTGCTTACGCGCGTAGGTGCCGCTGCTGCACGTCGTCGAACCCTGGCTCGGCAGCGTCTCGTTGTAGCTCGCCCACGTGCCGCCCGCGGCGGTCACCTCGGAGGCGAGGTTCGCGGCCGAGGAGAAGCCGGCCGTGTAGCAGCTGTCGCTGGTGATGCCCTGGGTGGAGCCGGAGAACAGGGCGAAGTAGTTGGGCTGGCTCGGGTGGGTGATCCCGTACGACTGGGTGAGGGCGGCACCGCCGGACGCGAGCGAGTTGATGTAGGGGGCACTGGAGGAGCCGATGACCTGGCTGTAGGCGTGGTTCTCCATGACCACGACGACGACGTGGTCCGGGGTCGGTACCCCGGTCGCGGCGTGCGCGGTCGAGACGGTGCCGAAACCGGTCCAGACCCCGACGGCGGCTGCCGAGAAGGCGAGCGCGGACGCCACGACGGCGCGGCTGCGGCGGTATACGGACCTGCCGGAACTGCCGGGCATTTCTAGACTGCCGGACACTTCTACCTCCGGGTGGGGGGAGTACGGGGGTGACGGTGCGGACAGAGCATGCACACGCCAAAATGCCCGCATCCCACGGCTCTCAACCCGACGGATGAAGAAGTGGTGAACTACTCCTGCCGGCGGTGAACCACTTCCGCCGGCGGTTGAACTACTCCCGCGGCGCGGCCAGTTGAGCCAGCACCTGGTGGAGCGGCTCGGCGGCCCGCTTCCGGTACTCCTGGATCGCCCAGCCGTTGCCGTCAGGATCCTTGAAGTACATGAACGTCGCGCCGTCCTGCGGGGCGAACTGCACCGGCTCACTCACGTCGAGCCCGCGCGCGGTCAGCTCGTCGTAGGCCGCCTTGGCGTCCGCGACGCACAGCTGCATGCCGTGGTACGTCCCCGGCCGCGGGGTTCCGGTGGGGATCCGCAGTCCGTCGACCAGCGCGATCGAACAGCCCGAGCCCGGCGGCGTCAGCTGCACGATCCGCACGCCCTCCATCACCTCGCCGTCCAGGTCCACGTGGAAGCCGACCTTGTCCCGGTAGAACTCCTTGGCCCGGTCCACGTCCGAGACCGGCAGCAGGATCACTTCGAGGGTCATGTCCATGGTGTGACTCCTTTGTCATACCTCGGGTGTACGTACTTCCGTCGTACCTCGAACGGCTCTCCCCACAGAACCCGAATCCGCGGCAGGGCGCCAGCGCGAGACCCCGGGTTACGCTCACGTGTACGACCTTGATCGGAGCCTGATCAGGACGCGATCGGACGGGAGGCCGAGGATGACGGCGCCGGGACGCAGGAGCAGTACCTTCACGCGACTGCTGCGGCACGGCTTCACCGATCCCTCGGCCGCCGAGCGGCTCCTGGAGAGCACGGAACTGGCGCCGATAAGGAACGACCCGGTCCTGCTGGAGGCCCTGGGCGCCACCGCCGACCCGGACCTGGCCCTCCAGGGTCTGGTACGGCTGCTGGAGGCGCAGCCCGAGCCCACCGCCCGGCATGAGCTCCAGGACACGCTGATCGCGGCGAAGCCGTTGCGCGACCGGCTGCTCGGTGTGCTCGGCGCCTCCGCCGCCCTCGGCGACCACCTCGCCCGGCACCCGCGCGACTGGCACGCCCTCGTCATGTACGAGCCCCGCGACCTCCACCCCGGGGTGGAGGAGTTCGAGCGCGGGCTGGCGGAGGCCACCGACCCGGTCGCCCTCCGCGTCGCCTACCGCCGCTGCCTGCTGTCCATCGCCGCCCGCGACGTGTGCGGCACCACCGACCTCGCCCAGACCGCCGCCGAGCTCGCCGACCTCGCCACCGCCACGCTGCGCGCCGCCCTCGCCATCGCGAGCGCCGCCGCACCGGACGACGCCGTGCTGTGCCGGCTCGCGGTGATCGCGATGGGCAAGTGCGGCGGCCACGAGCTGAACTACGTCTCCGACGTCGACGTCATCTTCGTCGGCGAGGCCGTCGACGGCGCCGACGAGGGCAAGGCGCTCCGCGCCGCCACCAAGCTCGCCGCGCACATGATGCGGATCTGCTCCGAGACCACCGTCGAGGGGTCCATCTGGCCCGTCGACGCCAACCTCCGCCCCGAGGGCCGCAACGGCCCGCTGGTCCGCACCCTCGCCAGCCACCTCGCCTACTACCACCGCTGGGCCAAGACCTGGGAGTTCCAGGCCCTGCTCAAGGCCCGCCCGGTGGCCGGCGACCTCGCGCTCGGCCAGGAGTACGTCGACGCACTCGAACCCCTCGTGTGGACGGTCGCCGAGCGCGAGAACTTCGTCACCGACGTGCAGAAGATGCGCCGCCGTGTCGTCGAGAACATCCCCGCCGCCGAGATCGAGCGCGAACTGAAGCTCGCCCCCGGCGGCCTCCGCGACGTCGAATTCGCCGTCCAGCTCCTGCAGTTGGTGCACGGCCGCGCCGACACCTCGCTGCGCAGCGGCACCACGCTCGTCGCGCTGGAGGCCCTCGCCGCCGGCGGCTACGTCGGCCGCGAGGACGCCGCTCGCCTCGACGACGCCTACCGCTTCCTGCGCACCATGGAACACCGCATCCAGCTCTACCGGTTGCGCCGCACCCACCTGGTCCCCGTCGAGGAGGCCGACCAGCGCCGTCTCGGCCGCTCCATGGGCCTGCGCACCGACCCGGTGGCCGAGTTGAACCGCGAGTGGAAGCGCCACGCGACGGTCGTACGACGCCTGCACGAGAAGCTCTTCTACCGCCCGCTGCTCGACGCGGTCGCCCAACTCGCCCCCGGCGAGACCAGGTTGAGCCCTCGGGCGGCCCGCGAACGGCTGGTCGCCCTCGGCTACATCGACCCGGCGGCGGCCCTCCGGCACATCGAGGCACTCGCCTCCGGCATCACCCGCAAGGCCGCCATCCAACGCACCCTGCTGCCCGTCCTGTTGGGCTGGTTCGCGGACTCCGCCGACCCGGACGCGGGCCTCCTCAACTTCCGCAAGGTGTCCGACGCGCTCGGCAAAACCCCTTGGTACCTGCGGCTGTTGAGAGACGAGGGCGCCGCCGCCGAGAACCTCGCCCGCGTCCTGTCGGCCGGCCGCCTCGCCCCCGACCTCCTCATGCGGGCCCCCGAAGCGGTCGCCCTGCTCGGCGACGGAGACGGCGGCAGCGGCCTCGAACCACGCGAACGCGCCCACCTGGAACAGGAGATCCTCGCCGCGGTGGGCCGCGCCGACGACGCCGTCCAGGCGGTCACCTTCGCCCGCGGAGTCCGCCGCCGCGAACTCTTCCGTACGGCCGCCTTCGACATCGTCGGCTCCTACGGCACCGAGACCCAGCCCGTCGAAGCGGACCAGGGCGCCCTGGTCGACCGGGTCGGCGGCGCCGTCTCCGACCTCACCGCGGCGACCCTCGCCGGCACCCTGCGCGCGGTGGTCCGCGCGGGCTGGGGCGACACCCTCCCCACCCGCTTCGCCGTCATCGGCATGGGCCGCTTCGGCGGCCACGAACTGGGCTACGGCTCCGACGCGGACGTCCTGTTCGTCCACGAACCCCGCGAGGGCATGCCCGAGCGCGAGGCCTCCGACGCGGCCAACAAGGTCGTCTCCGAGATGCGCCGGCTGCTCCAGGTCGCCAGCTCGGACCCGCCGCTGCTGATCGACGCGGATCTCCGGCCGGAGGGCAAGTCGGGGCCGCTCGTACGGTCGTTGAACTCCTACGAGGCGTACTACCGCCGGTGGTCCCTGGTCTGGGAGTCGCAGGCGTTGTTGCGGGCCGAACCTGTTGCCGGGGACGAGGAGTTGGGGCGTCGGTTCATCGAGCTGGTCGATCCGCTGCGGTATCCGGCGGAGGGGCTCGGTGATGATGCCGTACGGGAGATCCGGCGGCTCAAGGCCCGGATGGAGTCCGAGCGGTTGCCTCGCGGCGCGGACCCGACTCTGCACACCAAGCTGGGGCGTGGGGGGCTCTCCGACGTCGAGTGGACTGTGCAGCTCATGCAGTTGCAGCATGGGTGGGCGGAGCCGGGGTTGCGTACCACGCGTACGCGGGCGGCTCTTGCTGCGGCCTGTGCTGCCGAGCTGATGTCCGCCGAGGACGCTTCGATACTGGACGAGGCTTGGGTGTTGGCGACCCGGGTTCGTAATGCGGTGATGTTGGTGCGGGGGCGAGCGGGCGACACGTTTCCTTCTGATCCGCGTGAACTGGCTGCCGTGGGAAGGTACTTGGGGTACGGGCCCGGGCATGTGGGGGACATGCTTGATGACTATCGGCGTACGACTCGTCGGGCGCGTGGTGTGGTGGACGTGTTGTTCTACGGGGCCTGAGGACTCCTGACAAAAGTGCTGGGCTTGGCCCGGTGAGCGGTCGGTGTCGTGCACGAGGCCGCCGCTCGATCACAGCCCCCTATGGCTGAGTGGGTTCGGCCGACGGGACGCGTTGGCGGCGCAGGAGCAGCCCTGCGGGCCGCCACAGGGCGAAGGCCAGGCCGAGGCCGAGGGGGATCTGCAGGAACTGCTGGATCACCGGAGGCCCGGGCTTGTTCCCCCGCTTGAGCGAGGCACTGCCCTGCGGATCGACGGTCACCGTGTAAGTGCCGCCCACCACCCACTTCCAGCCCATGAGCCCGTTCTCCTCGAACGGAGCCAGTGGCGGGCCGTCGAGGACGGTGACCGTGTAGCGGTGAACGCCCGGATCCATGCCGTCACCGGCGTTCCACTGAATCTGTCGGACCCTGACGTGTTCGGTACGCCCGTGCTGGTGCAGTGCCTGCTGATCCAGCTCCAGGTTCTGCAGGATCAGCACCCCGAAGAGGCACACCGCACACAGCAGCCACCGGATGTCCAAGTACCAGCACGTGCACAGGAACACGCAGCCGAGGAGGATCGCCAGCGCGCACAACGCGTCGATCCACTGGGCGTGCGTGACGAAGGCCGTGCGCCCGATCAGACGCACGATCGCCCACAGCATCAACGCTGCGCCGGTGCTCGCGGCGCCCGCCAGCACCCGCCGGCCCACGCCTGTCCGCTCTTGGCCTGCTTCCTCCGCGCTCACCCTCACCCCTGCTCTCGACGAAAGCGCCGTCCTGGTGGTGCACGCGTTCCAATGTATGGATTGTTGAACGATCCTTCAATAGAATGGTTCAACATCGAGTCGTCTGCTGCGCGGACGCGGAACGGCAACCAACCGGAGGGCTGCAGGAGATGAGCCGGCATCAGGACGAACAGGTCGACGACCTCGGGCAGATCCTGTTCAGCGACGACCCCGCGCTGCAGCTTGAGGGGATCCTGCTGGGTCTGGAGACCGCGGAAGGCACAGTCACCCTCGATCCCGCACAGACGTACCGCATGCCCACTGCCCTCTTCGAGTTCAGGCATGCCCTGGGCAGGGGCGACTTCGGGATGCGGTACACGTGGGCAACCTCGCTCGACGACATACCCGAGGAACCGCAGATCGAAGGCGCCATCCTGTTCGGCATGAGGCGCCTACCGCCCGAGTTCTCCGACCTGCGCATGCCGGACCCGCCAGGATCCGACGACGACGGGGACCGCCTCGACGAGAAGCGGCCCACCATATTCGACGAGCTGCGCATGCCCGAGCCGCCGCGACGCGACCCCGACCAGGTCTACTTCGGCATGAGAAGCAGGCCGCCCGGCTACGCCGACCTGCGCTCGATCCCCGGATGGGAACTGCACGAGATACCCGATGAACAGCCAGGACAGTGGCAGCGCTACGGATACACCCACTCCCGGCTGGAACTGCGAACGCCCGACGGGGACATCTACTCCCGGATCTGGCTCCCGCACGAGCCCGAGTGGGCAGCCGCCGCCCTGCGTCACGGCTACGTCGTGTGCCTGTGCGGCGTGGAACTGGGGATCCACGCACCGTACGCGATGACCGCCGCCCAGCACACCCCGGTCATGCGCTACGAGGCCTTCCGCCGCGGATGCGCGGTGGGTCTGAACGTCGGCGGGCTCGTCGCCTACGTCGGCCACCGCTGACGCGCAACACCGAGCCGGCACGCTTCGAGTACGAGTCGGCCCGCGACGCGGCGTTCGAGCGGGCCCTGCGGACGATGTGAGGTCGACGTGCTGAAATCCCGACACTGAACGGTGCCTTGAGAGTGCTACGCCCGCCAGGACCACCGCCATGCCCGCTACGACCCTCGGCCCTACCCTCTCGTCCAGCAGCACCGCACCCAACGAAACCGACACAACTGGCAGCAGATATCCCACCGTTGCCGCGCTCGTCGCGCCCTCGTCGGCGATCAGGCGGTAGTTGAGGTAGAACGTGACGCCGGTGCCGAGGACGCCGAGAGCGGTCACTGCCAGCAGGGCCGTTGGGTCGGGGTGTACCGGACCGGCGGCAGGCAGGGCGAGGGTGGTCCAAGCCGTCGCGGCCATCAACTGGGCCGCCGACATCGCCAACGGCGCCTGGCCCGTGGTGAGTTTGCGGGCCATGTACGCGAAGGCCACGGCGTAGCTCGCGGCGGCGCCCAGGAGGGCCAGGGCGCCCCAGCTGAGCAGGCCCGAGCGGTGCCAGGGGGCGAAGATCAGGACCGTACCGGCGAAGCCGAGGAGGAGTCCGGTCAGGCGGGCTCGGCTCAGGCCGCGGTCTGTGCCGAGGGCGATGCCGATCAGCAGGGACCACAAGGGAGTTGTGGCGTTCAGGACGCCCGCCACGCCGGAGTCGACGGTCTGCTCGCCGACGCTGAACAACGCGAAGGGGATGGCGTTGCAGAACAGGGCGGCCAGCGCCAGGCGGAGCCAGGTCGTACGGTCGCGCGGCAGGCGCTGACCGGCCGAGCGGGCCAGGGCCAGCAGCACCAGCGTGCCGAGGGCGCAGCGGGTGATCGTGATCTGGGCGGGGGAGAGGCCGTGGTTCAGGGCGAGTTTGATCCACAGGAAGCCCGACCCCCACAGGAGGGCGAGCACGGCCATGCGGACTGTCGAAGCGGGCTGCATGGGTCCACGGTCGGGCAGGCCGTCCTTTCAGGACAAGCGAATGATTCTACAGTGACTGTTAACCTCTGCTACATGCTTGATGTGCGACGCATGCAGGTACTACGGGCTGTGGTCGGGTGTGGGTCGGTGACCGCCGCGGCGGCCCGGCTCGGTTACACGCCGTCCGCCGTCAGTCAGCAGGTCGGGGCGTTGGAGAAGGAGGCCGGGACCGCGCTGCTTGAGCGGGTCGGGCGCGGGGTGCGGCCCACGGCGGCCGGGCTGCTGCTCACCGGGTACGCGGACGCGATCGCCGGGCAGGTCGCCGAGGCGGAGACGGCGCTGGCCGACCTGGTGGCCGGGCGCACGGGACGGCTCGCGGTCCGCTATTTCGCCACCGCCGGTGCTGCTCTGGTCGCCCCTGCCGTGGCCCGGCTACGCGTCGAACACCCGGGAGTCCAGCTGGAGTTGAAGCTGACCGACCCCGAGGATCCGCTGCCCGAGGTGAAGGAGGGGCGGGCGGATGTCGCGCTCGTGGTCGGGGCGTCCGGGGTTTCCGGGAGACACGAGGGCGTACGGCTCGTGAAACTGCTCGATGATCCGTATCTCGCCGTCCTGCCCAAGGGACATCGGCTGGCGGGGCGGCGGAGTGTGGAGCTGGGGGAGCTGGCCGAGGAGTCGTGGGTCGGGAGTGAGTGGCCGGGGCCCTGTCTCGATGCCCAGCTCGGCGCGTGTGACGCAGCCGGGTTCCGGCCGCGGTTCGCGGTCGAGAGCGAGGACTACGTGACGGCTCAGGGTTTTGTGGCGGCGGGCCTAGGGGTGGCCCTGATTCCCCGGCTGGGGCTCGGCAGCCGCCACCCCGACGTGGTCGTACGGGTCGTACGGGATCCGGAGCCCGTACGGACCATCCACGCGGCCGTCCGCGAGACGGCACCGCCACAGCCGGCTCTGCGGGCGTTTCTGCGGGCGCTGCGGGACGCGGCGACCGGCGGTGACCAGGCCTTGGGTATCGCCGACTGACCTTGGTTTCGCCGGTCAGGCCTTGGTGGGCAGCCAGCTACCGCTCGTCCCCCGTACCGCCACCGTCCGCGGCAGGGCGTACGGGAAGGCGCCGTACCAGAGGCGGGAGACCGTGAAGCCGAAGGCCAGGCAGAGCATGCCGCCGACCGCGTCGAGCCAGAAGTGGTTGGCCGTGGAGACGATGACCATGAGGGTCGCCACCGGGTAGAGGAGTCCCAGGATGCGGACCCAGGGGAGTTTCGCCAGGGCGAAGATCGTCAGGCCGCACCACAGGGACCAGCCGATGTGCATGGACGGCATCGCGGCGTACTGGTTCGACATGTGCTTCAGGTCGCCGGACGCCATCGAGCCCCAGGTCTGGTGGACCATGACCGTGTCGACGAAGTGGCCGCCGTTCATGAGGCGCGGCGGGGCCAGCGGGAAGAAGTAGTAGCCGATCAGGGCCACGGCCGTCGTCGCGAAGAGGACGAGGCGGGTCGCCGCGTACCGGCCCGGATGACTGCGGTACAGCCACACGAGGACACCCAGCGTGACCACGAAGTGCAGTGTGGCGTAGTAGTAGTTCATGCCGACGATCAGCCAAGTCACCGAGTTCACGGCGTGGTTGACCGACTGCTCGACGGCGATGCCGAGATGGTTCTCGACGCGCCAGAGCCAGTCCGCGTTGCGCAGCGCCTGGCCCCGCTGTTCCGGAACGGCGTTGCGGATCTGTGAGTACGTCCAGTAACTGACCGCGATCAGCAGGATCTCGAACCAGAGCCGGGGCCGGCGCGGGGTGCGCAGCCGGCGCAGAAAGCCCTGCCCCGCGGCGTCCGCGACGGGGCTCGGAACGGCTTCTTCACGGCCTTCCAATGTCGTCACGGTGGTCTCACCCATAGACACGAAGTCTGCCAGAAAAGGCTTCCGCGACCGATCATCCCCCGGTCGGGTCCGGCTCGCATGTTCTACGACGGGAAGAGTGCCCGGACTACTACCAGCGCACTGGGCGCAACCGCGGTTTCTCCCCCTTGGGGATGATTTAGTGACGCTTCCGGTCCCCAGGCGCCGAAGCCGTCGAACCGCGCACCACCAGCTCCGGCATGAACACGAACTCACTGTGCGGTGCGGGCGTCCCGCCGATCTCCTCCAGCAACGTCCGTACCGCGGCCTGGCCCATCGCCGGCACCGGCTTGCGGATCGTCGTCAGCGGCGGATCGGTGAACGCGATCAGCGGGGAGTCGTCGAAACCGACCACCGAGACGTCCCGGGGCACCTCAAGACCGCGCTGCCGGGCCGCCCGTATCGCGCCGAGCGCCATCATGTCGCTCGCGCACACGATCGCCGTACAGTCGCGGTCGATCAACGCGGCGGCGGCGGCCTGCCCGCCCTCCAGCGTGTACAGCGAGTGCTGGACCAGCCGGGTCTCCACGTCCTCGGCGGTCAGGGCCAGTTGGTCCTGCATCGTGCGGACGAAGCCCTCGATCTTGCGTTGTACGGGGACGAACCGCTTGGGGCCCAGCGCCAGTCCGATGCGGGTGTGGCCGAGCGAGACGAGGTGGGTGACGGCGAGGGTCATCGCCGCGCGGTCGTCGGGGGAGATGAACGGCGCCTGCACCTTCGGCGAGAAGCCGTCCACGAGGACGAACGGCACGCCCTGCGCCCGGAGTTGCTCGTAGCGCTGCATGTCCGCGGAGGTGTCCGCGTGCAGTCCGGAGACGAAGATGATGCCCGCGACGCCGCGGTCGACGAGCATCTCGGTCAGCTCGTCCTCCGTGGAACCGCCCGGGGTCTGGGTGGCGAGCACCGGGGTGTAGCCCTGCCTGGTCAGCGCCTGCCCTATGACCTGCGCCAGGGCGGGGAATATCGGGTTCTCCAACTCCGGTGTTATCAGGCCGACCAGGCCCTCGCTGCGCTGCCGCAGCCGCACCGGACGTTCGTAGCCGAGCACGTCGAGCGCGGCGAGGACGGACTGACGGGTGGTGGCGGCGACGCCCGGCTTGCCGTTGAGGACGCGGCTGACGGTCGCTTCGCTCACCCCCGCCTGGGCGGCGATGTCGGCAAGCCGTGTGGTCACGGGAGTGGACTGTACCGGCCGTCGGCGCGCTGCGGGTTGCTGCGTCATCGCGATCCCTCGTGTTCTGGTCGGCGTACGGCATGCGGCAAGAGCTTGCAGAGTCTTGCACAAGTGTCCCATTGCCCGCTCAGCCCCATCAATACCGGGTTTCGCGGGGGTCGAGAAGAGGTCACGGGCAGGTAACTCTCAGGTTGTCTTGCAGTTTTTTGCAGCAAGGACTTTCGCAGCGCTTACATCGCTGTTACGTTCGGCGACGCCCGGCGGCCGCGAAGGCGCAGTCGGCGAGTCGCAGGGGCGGCGGACGGGCCCGCCCCCTGCAGCACACGGGCTTTCACCCTCAAGGAGAACTCATGCGGCGTGGCATAGCGGCCACCGCGCTGGTGGCGTCCCTCGCCCTCGCGGCGACGGCCTGCGGCGGCAGTGACAGTGGCAGCGGCAAGTCGGACGGGCCGGTCACCATCACCTGGTGGGACACCTCCAACGCCACCAATGAGGCACCCACGTACAAGGCCCTGGTCGCCAAGTTCGAGGCGGCCAACAAGAACGTCAAGGTCAAGTACGTCAACGTGCCCTTCGATCAGGCGCAGAACAAGTTCGACACCGCCGCCGGCTCCAAGGGCGCCCCGGACGTGCTGCGTTCGGAGGTCGGCTGGACCCCCGCCTTCGCGAAGAAGGGCTACTTCCTGCCGCTCGACGGCACCGAAGCCCTCGCGGACCAGGCGAAGTTCAAGTCGAACCTGATCACGCAGGCCCAGTACGACGGCAAGACGTACGGTGTGCCGCTGGTCACCGACACCCTGGCCCTCGTCTACAACAAGGCGCTGTTCAAGCAGGCCGGGATCACCCAAGCGCCCACCACCTGGGACGAGTTGAAGACCGACGCGGCGACGATCAAGGCCAAGGCCAAGGTCGACGGCTACTGGGGCTCCACCCAGGCCTACTACGCGCAGACCTTCCTCTACGGCGAGGGCACCGACACCGTCGACGCCTCCGCGAAGAAGATCACCGTGGACTCCGCCGCCGCGAAGAAGGCCTACGGCACCTGGCTGAGCCTCTTCTCCGGCACCGGCCTGCACAAGGCCGACACCACCGCGGACGCCTACGCCCACATCCAGGACGCGTTCGTCAACGGCAAGGTCGCCGCGATCATCCAGGGCCCCTGGGAGATCACGAACTTCTACAAGGGCTCGGCCTTCAAGGACAAGTCCAACCTCGGCATCGCCACGATCCCGGCCGGCTCCACCGGCAAGTCCGGTGCCCCGACCGGCGGTCACAACCTCTCGGTCTACGCCGGCTCGGACTCCGCGCACCAGAAGGCGGCCCTGAAGTTCGTCAACTTCATGACCTCCGCCGCCTCCCAGTCGACGATCGCGCTGAAGAACTCGACGCTGCCGACCCGCGACGACGCCTACACCGCCGCCGTGAAGTCCGACCCGGGGATCGCCGGCTTCCAGAGCGTCCTCGGCGCCGCCCAGCCGCGCCCGGCGCTCGCCGAGTACAGCTCGCTGTGGGGTCCGCTGGACACCGAACTGCCCAAGGTCGCCGGTGGCAAGGAGTCCCTCGACAAGGGCCTGAGCAACGCCGAGTTGGCGATCCAGAAGCTGGTCCCGGACTTCAGCAAGTAGCCCCGAGTGGCCGTCGGATCCGCCAGGACAGGTACTGGGGGGACGGATCCGGCGGCCATCGGCCTGCGTCGCCGTAGCCCTCGAACTTGCCGTACCCGCTTGAACTTCCAGAAGGTGTCGAACGAACCATGACAGTCGCCATCGACCGCGCGACCGGCAAGCGCCACGGTGACCGCGCACCCCGACCCGGGCCCGGCAGGCGCCTCAAGTTCGCGTACCAGAAGCACTGGTACGCGTACGCGATGATCATCCCCGTGGTCGTCGTGCTCGGCGTCCTCGTGCTGTACCCCCTGGCGTACGGCCTGTATCTGACGCTCACCGACGCCAACAGCCTCAACACCGCGCGCACGATCGGCGTCAACCACATCGACGCCACCTACAAGTTCATCGGGCTCGACAACTACAAGGACATCCTGTTCGGCCCGACGTCGTACGACCGCTTCTGGTCGCACTTCATCTGGACGATCGTCTGGACCGCGCTCTGCGTAGCCCTCCACTACACGGTGGGCCTCGCCCTGGCCCTGTTGCTCAACCAGAAGCTGCGCGCCAGGACCCTCTACCGGCTGATCCTCATCCTGCCGTGGGCCGTCCCCACCTTCGTCACGGTCTTCGGCTGGCGCTTCATGCTCGCCGACGGCGGCATCATCAACTCCGCGCTGCACAGCCTGCATCTGCCCCAACCCGACTGGCTGGAAAGCACGTTCTGGCAGCGGTTCGCCGCGATCATGGTCAACACCTGGTGCGGTGTGCCCTTCATGATGGTCTCGCTGCTCGGCGGCCTCCAGTCCATCGACACCTCGCTCTACGAGGCCGCCGAGATGGACGGCGCCAGCCCCTGGCAGCGCTTCCGCTACGTCACCCTGCCGGGCCTCAGGTCGGTCAGCTCCACCGTCGTACTACTGGGCATCATCTGGACGTTCAACCAGTTCGCCGTCATCTTCCTGCTGTTCGGCAACACCGCACCCGACGCCCAGATCCTCGTCACCTGGTCGTACTTCCTCGGATTCGGCCAACAGCCGCGCGACTTCGCCCAGTCGGCCGCCTACGGCATCCTGCTGCTGGCCATCCTGATCGTCTTCACCTCCTTCTACCGCCGCTGGCTGAACCGCAATGACCAACAGCTCGCGATCTGAGGCAGGAGTCCCCATGAGCACCACGACCACACCGCAACGGACCCGCCGCCGGGGCGAGTTGAGCCGCGCAGGCTCCATCGGCTCCCATGGCATCCTGATCGTCGCGAGCCTGATCGCCCTCTTCCCGATCGCCTGGCTGGTCTTCCTCTCCCTCGGCCCGGACTCGGACGACTATCTCCACCCGGCCGGCATCTGGAAGAAGATGACGTTCGGCAACTACTCGTTCGTCCTCCAACACACCGAGTTCTTCGACTGGTTGAAGAGTTCGCTGATCGTCTCGCTCGGCACCACGGTCATCGGCGTGACCATCGCCGCCAGCACCGGCTACGCCGTCTCGCGCATGCGCTTCCCCGGCTACCGGAAGTTCATGTGGGTGCTGCTGGTCACCCAGATGTTCCCGATAGCGGTACTCATCGTGCCGATGTACCAGATCCTGGCCGACCTGCAGCTCATCGACAGCTACCTTGGTCTCATCCTCGTCTACTGCTCGACGGCGGTGCCCTACTGTGCCTGGCTGCTCAAGGGGTACTTCGACACGATCCCGTTCGAGATCGACGAGGCGGGACGCGTCGACGGGCTGAACCCCTTCGGCACGTTCCTGCGACTGATCCTGCCGCTCGCAAAGCCGGGCCTGGCGGTCGCAGCGTTCTACAGCTTCCTCACGGCCTTCGGTGAGGTCGCGTTCGCGTCGACGTTCATGCTGTCCGACACGAAGTACACGTTCGCGGTCGGGTTGCAGACGTTCGTGAGTGAGCACGACGCGCAGCGCAACCTGATGGCTGCGACGGCGGTGTTGATCGCGATACCCGTGGCCGCGTTCTTCTATCTCGTGCAGAAGAACTTGGTCAGCGGCCTGACGGCGGGTGGAACCAAGGGCTAGAACGCCGGTTTCGTTGTTGTCTGCGGGTCCGTCGTGGCTGGTCGCGCAGTTCCCCGCGCCCCTTTGGGGGGCGTTGCCCCCCAAACCCCCCTGAGACCCGAGGCGGCCGTGGTGGTCATCCGACCCCGCTATCACCGCGGTCGCCTCGTCATCAACTCCCCATGAACAGAACCCCGTTACATACCAAGGACGCCATGACCCAGCAGCACTCCGCCACCGCCCCGGCACCGATCCCCGCCGCAGCCAAGCGCAGCGACTGGTGGAGGGACGCGGTGATTTATCAGGTCTACCCCCGCAGTTTCGCCGACAGCAACGGTGACGGTATGGGCGACCTGGAGGGCGTCCGCGCCCGACTCCCGTATCTGCGTGACCTCGGTATCGACGCCGTCTGGCTCAGCCCGTTCTACGCCTCCCCGCAGGCGGACGCCGGCTACGACGTCGCCGACTACCGTGCCGTGGACCCGATGTTCGGCAACCTGCTCGACGCCGACGCGCTGATCCGCGACGCCCACGGGCTCGGCCTGCGCATCATCGTCGACCTGGTCCCCAACCACTCCTCGGACCAACACGAGTGGTTCAAGCGGGCGTTGAGGGAGGGCCCCGGTTCGCCGTTGCGGGAGCGCTACCACTTCCGCTCCGGCAAGGGCGAGCACGGCGAACTCCCGCCCAACGACTGGGAGTCCATCTTCGGCGGCCCGGCCTGGACGCGGGTCACCGAACCGGACGGCTCGGCGGGGGAGTGGTACCTGCACCTCTTCGCGCCCGAGCAGCCCGACTTCAACTGGGAACACCCGGCGGTGGGGGACGAGTTCCGCTCGATCCTCCGCTTCTGGCTGGACATCGGCGTCGACGGCTTCCGCATCGACGTCGCCCACGGGCTGGTTAAGGCGGAGGGGTTGCCCGACCTCGGCTCGCACGACCAACTCAAGCTGCTGGGCAACGATGTCATGCCGTTCTTCGACCAGGACGGCGTGCACGACGTGTACCGCCAGTGGCGCACCGTGCTCGACGAGTACGCGGGCGAGCGGATCTTCGTCGCCGAGGCGTGGACGCCGACCGTCGAGCGCACCGCGAACTACGTCCGCCCGGACGAACTCCACCAGGCCTTCAACTTCCAGTACCTGTCGACGGATTGGGACGCGGCGGAACTCCGTACGGTCATCGACCGCACCCTGGAGGCCATGCGCCCCGTCGGTGCCCCCGCCACCTGGGTCCTCTCCAACCACGACGTCACCCGGCACGCCACCCGCTTCGCCAACCCGCCCGGCCTCGGCACCCAGATCCGCACCGCCGGTGACCGGGAGCTGGGCCTGCGCCGAGCCCGTGCCGCCACGCTGCTGATGCTGGCGCTACCCGGCTCGGCGTACGTCTACCAGGGTGAGGAGCTCGGCCTGCCCGACGTCGTCGACCTTCCGGACGAAGTCCGCCAGGACCCCGCCTACTTCAGGGGCGCGGGCCAGGACGGCTTCCGTGACGGGTGCCGGGTGCCGATCCCGTGGACGCGCACCGGATCGTCGTACGGCTTTGGAAACGGCGGGAGTTGGCTGCCGCAGCCGGACGGCTGGGGCGAGTTGAGCATCGAGGCGCAGACCGGGGCGGACGGTTCGACGCTGGAGCTGTACCGGGCCGCGCTGGCCGCCCGCCGCACCCAACCCGACCTGGGCGCGGGCGACTCGGTGGAGTGGCTGCGGGCGCCCGAGGGCGTACTCGCCTTCCGGCGCGGGGAGTTCGTGTGTGTCGCGAACACGAGCGGGGAGTCGGTGACGACATCGGCGTACGGTCGTCTCCTGCTCAGCAGTGGTGAGGTGACCGAGGCGGACGGCGAGGCGAAGCTGCCCGCCGATACGACGGCATGGTGGACGACCACACCGTAACTCCCCCTCCGCCACGGGAAGTTCTTGCAGCAACTTCACACGGCCCGCTGCCCTTTTGGGTGGCGGGCCTTTAACATCTGGCCACCGCAAGATTTCCATCGCGTTTCAGCAAGAACCTTCAACGGAGAAGGAACCCCACATGGCCAGCAGCAGATCACTTGCAGGAACCTTCGCTCTCGCCGCCGCGACGGCCCTCCTGGTGCCCGGTACCGCACACGCGTCCCCGCCCGGCAGCAAGGACGTCACGGCCGTCCTCTTCGAGTGGAACTTCGCCTCCGTCGCGAAGGAGTGCACCAACACGCTCGGCCCCGCCGGCTACGGCTACGTCCAGGTCTCCCCGCCCGCGGAGCACATACAGGGCTCGCAGTGGTGGACGTCGTACCAGCCGGTGAGCTACAAGATCGCCGGGCGGCTCGGCGACGCGACCGCCTTCCAGAACATGATCAGCACGTGTCACGCGGCGGGCGTGAAGGTCGTCGTCGACACGGTCATCAACCACATGTCGGCGGGCAGCGGCACCGGCACCGGCGGCTCGACGTACACGAAGTACAACTACCCCGGCCTGTACTCCTCGTACGACATGGACGACTGCACGTCGACGGTCAGCGACTACACGAACCGCGCCAACGTCCAGAACTGCGAACTGGTCGGCCTGGCCGACCTGGACACCGGCGAGGAGTACGTCCGCGCCACGATCGCCGGCTACATGAACACCCTCCCCGGCTACGGCGCCGACGGCTTCCGCATCGACGCGGCCAAGCACATCCCGGCGACCGACCTCGCGAACATCAAGTCCCGCCTGACCAACCCCTCCGTGTACTGGAAGCAGGAGGTCATCTACGGCGCGGGCGAGGCCGTCCAGCCCACCGAGTACACGGGCAACGGCGACGTGCAGGAGTTCCGCTACGCCTACGACCTCAAGCGGGTCTTCAACAACGAGAACCTCGCCTACCTGAAGAACTACGGCGAGGGCTGGGGCTACATGAGCAGCTCGGTCGCCGGTGTCTTCGTCGACAACCACGACACCGAGCGCAACGGCAGCACCCTCAACTACAAGGACGGCGCCAACTACACGCTGGCCAACGTCTTCATGCTCGCCTACCCCTACGGCGCCCCGGACATCAACTCCGGCTACGAGTGGTCGGACGCGGACGCCGGACCGCCCAACAACGGTGCGGTGACCGCCTGTTGGCAGGACGGCTGGAAGTGCCAGCACGCCTGGCCGGAGATCGAGTCCATGGTCGCCTTCCGCAACGCGACGAGCGGCCAGTCCCTCAGCAACTGGTGGGACGACGGCAACGACGCGATCGGGTTCGGCCGGGGCAGCAAGGGCTACGTCGCCATCAACCACGAGTCGTCGTCGCTGACGGAGACGTACCAGACGTCGCTGGCCGCGGGCACGTACTGCAACGTCCAGAACAACACGTCGGTGACCGTGAACTCCAGCGGCCAGTTCACGGCGACGCTGGGCTCGAACACGGCGTTGGCGATCTACGCGGGCAAGTCGAGCTGCTGATCCCGGTGTTGGACGGCGGCGGCGCGAGGGGGCACGTCGCCGCCGTCCGGCCCGTGGGGGATCAGGAGTTGACGGTGATGTGCTTCGCCAGCGCGGTGACGGACAGGTCGCCGTGGTCGACCCACTGGGGGAGTGCCAGGGTCTTGTGCTGGGTGGAGGCGGGCGGGGTGATCTCCAGGTAGGCGGCGTGCACCGCGCCCGAGGTGCCGGTGTTGGCGTGGGTCCAGGCGACGACGGCCTCGGCGCTCTCGCCGTCCTTGAGGGTGAGGGTCTTCTTCCCGGGGTTGTGCGCGTACCAGGTGTTGCCCCAGTGCGTGTGGGTCGTGAGCTTCTTGTGGGCGGAGTTCTCCAGGCCCAGGCCGGGGTAGCCGCGCAGCGCACAGGTCCTGCCGCTGAGGTTGCGCAGCCTGATGACGACACCCTCGTGGTTCATGCCGCCGGCGAGCTGCTGACCGTAGGTGGCCTTGAGCGCGGCGGCGGAGCAGGTCGGCGTGGCCTTCGCGGTGGCCGTACCACTGGAGGTCGCGGCGTTGGCGGTACCCGCCCAGGCCGCGAGCCCCAGACCGGCGACCGCGGCCAGGCCGATCACCGTGCGCCCGAACCGGCGGTCGGCGCGGTGCCGGTGCTTGGCGGTGCCGGCCTGGTCGGTGGTGTGCTGGACTTCGTTCACGGTCATGTTCCCCACTCCTGCTCCGCGGCGCGGGCCGTGGTCTGCGGCCCGCACCGTCCTTCTGGTGCCGTACACAAGGTTCGATGCGCGGTACGGCGGATTTGTTCGCAGGAGTTCGAAGGATTTTTCGATAGTGCGCGAGGAGACCTATTTCCAGGTGTCACTCGTCGTGTAGCCGGACGAGGTACCCGTCGTGTACGAGCGGTTCGTGCCGGACTCCCACGTCACGTTCCCCGAGCTGTCCTTCTTGATGTACTTGTACGTGAAGGCCGTGCTCTTGGGGACGATGACGAGCTTGCTCCACGTCGGGTACGACGCCGACGACAGCGGGATCGCGTCGCTCGTGTTCCATGAGCCGAGCGACGCGATGGAGCCGGTGACGTAGACGTTGGTGCCGAGGTCGGTGGTCGCGTACTCGTTGAAGGTGACGTCGGTGGCGTCGGTGTCGGCCACGTTCCAGGAGTTGTTGAGCGAGACCGCCGAAGTGGTCGTCGTGGCAGCCCTGTTGGCGTTCGACTCCCAGGTGACGTTTCCGGAGGAGTCCTTCTTGATGTACTTGAAGGTGAAGGACGTGTTGGTCGGCACGCTCACCGCCCCCGACCAGACCGGGTACCCGGACGACGACAGCGCGACCGCCTTCGACGTGTCCCAGCTGCCGAGTGCGTCGATGGAGCCGACGACGTAGACGTTCGTACCGGAGGTGGTGGAGGCGTACTCGTTGAAGGTGGCGGTCACCGTGGAGCCGGACGAGCCACCCCCGCCCGTGTCCTCGCAGCCGACCGTGCAGGTGTAGGAGGAGTTGTAGAACGCGATCGCGCTCTTCGCCGGGATGGTGAGGGACGCACTGCCGCCCGACACCGTCACGGTGGAGGCGCCGCCGTCCACCACGTTCTTGTACGTGCCGTCGGCCATCCCCGTCGTGAAGGAGTAAGTCGCCGACGAGGAACCGTTGTTGAGCGCGAAGAAGCCCGCGCCGCTACGGCCGAAGCCGATCACGCCCGACGACTTGGTCTGCCAGTTGGACACGGCCGCCGTGTCCACCGCGTTGTGCCAGGCCACCATGCCCACGACCCCGGTGTCCCGGTCGAGGCAGTACCAACTGCCGCTGGAGCAGTCGGTGTTGGTGACGAAGCCGGACGAGTTCGGCGGGGCCTGGTCGCTCTGGGTCCACTCCCAGCTGGCGTACACCGTCGGGGTGGACCACTTGTAGGCGAGCTGGAACAGGTTGGCGAGCTTGTAGGTGTCGCCGTCCTTGTAGCTCATGTGCAGGCCGTTGCGCTCGGTGTCGTGGTTCGTCACGAAGGACACCGAGTTGGCGGCCGGGAGGACGCCGCTGCTCTCCAGCGAGGACAGGTCACTCACGTTCCCCTGGAACGCCGACTTCATCTTGCTCGCGTAGGTGAAGTCGAGGACGTCACCCGAGGCGTAGTAGTCGCTCGGCTGGGGCGTCGAGCCGGGGTAGATCTCCTGGAAGACGTACGGCGCCGAACCCGCCGTCGTGTTGGTCAGCTTGCCCTCGATCGCCGCCAGGTCGGTCTCGGGGATGTGCTTGGCCGCGTCGACACGGAACCCGTCGACACCTAGGGTGAGTTGCTTGTTCAGGAAGTTCGCGATGCCCGCGCGGACCGTGTCCGAGCCGGTCTTCAGGTCGGGCAGGCCCAGGAGTTCGCAGTTCTGGACCTGGGTGAGGTTCGAGTAGTCCTGGATGGTCAGGTCGGAGGTGGGGCAGTCCGCCGAGGTGTGGTAGTCGGAGGGGTCCCAGTCGGGGGTGTCGTACTTGCTGGTGATCGTCGTGCCGTTGTAGCCGGTGCCGGTCTGGGCGGCGGTGTGGTTGACCACCGCGTCCGTGTAGACCTTGACGCCCGCCGTGTGGCACGTGCTCACCATGCTCGCGAACTGCGTCGCCGTACCGAAACGGCTGTTGAGGTTGTACGAGTACGGCTGGTAGACGTCCCACCAGTAGTAGTTGGTCTGCTTCAGCGACTCGGCGGGCGGGGCCACCTGGACCGCGCCGTAACCGGCCGGGCCGAGCACGTTCGTGCACTCCGAGGCGATGGAGTCCCAGTTCCATTCCCAGAGGTTGGCGATGACGTCGCCCTTGGCGGAGGTGTCCGCGTGGGCGGTGGCGGCGGGCAGGGCGACGACGCCCGCCAGGGCGAGAGCGCCGGCGGCGACGGCACTGGCCGCCCGGCGCAGGGAAGGGGGAGGTCCGTATCTGCTCATCTGCGGCTCCGAAAGGGGGGATTCGGCGTTCAACAACTGGTGAGCGTGGGCCAGTTGAGAAGGGCACGTCAAGGTTGCGGCTGAAAGTTCTTTCTGTGACTTTCAGGTCTCTTGCTGCAACCCTTGCGTCGGCGATACGGTCACGCCGGGGTCGGACCCGAACTGAGCCGTAATCGCGAGGAGTTCACGCCTGTGATACCGAGATGGCCGGCGCCTAGGCGCTCCGCTGGAAGTGCAGGGACGCGTCGTCCGTCGTCCGCGGCGCGGTCGTGGCCGGCCGCGCCCCGTGGCGGAGCCGCTGATGCATACAGCCCCGCGCCCCTTTGGGCCGCTGCCGAACCGCAGCGGCCTTCGCCGAACCCGCTCACGGCACGCCGCACCCCGTCCCCGAGATGGATCGCGGCCCTCGCCGCGACCGTCCTCGCGGCAGTGTTCCTCCAACCCCTCGCCGCCCACGCCGCGACCCCGCCCGCACCCCCGTCCGACGCGAAACTGGTGTCGACGCCCGCCCGGCACGACGACACCCGCGAGCAGTTCTACTTCGTGATGCCGGACCGGTTCGCCAACGGCGACACCGCCAACGACCAGGGCGGGCTTACCGGTTCACGCCTCAGCACCGGCTACGACCCCACCGACAAGGGCTTCTACCAGGGCGGCGACCTCAAGGGCCTGACCAACAGGCTCGACTACATCAAGGGCCTCGGCACCACCGCCATCTGGATGGCCCCCATCTTCAAGAACCAGGCCGTGCAGGGGACGGGGAGCAACGCCTCCGCCGGCTACCACGGTTACTGGATAACGGACTTCACGAAGGTCGACCCGCACTTCGGCACCAACAAGGACCTCGCCACCCTCATCTCCAAGGCCCACACCAAGGGCATGAAGGTCTTCTTCGACGTCATCACCAACCACACCGCCGACGTCGTCGACTACGAGGGCAAGTCCTACGACTACCTCTCCAAGGGCGCCTTCCCCTACCTGACCAAGGACGGGCAGCCCTTCGACGACGCCGACTACGCGGACGGCAAGAAGACCTTCCCGACCGTCTCCACGGCCTCCTTCCCGAAGGCCCCGACCGTCCCCGCCGACAAGGCGGACGTGAAGGTCCCGTCCTGGCTCAACGACCCGACGATGTACCACAATCGCGGCGACTCGACCTACGTCGGCGAGAACGCCACCTACGGCGACTTCTCCGGCCTCGACGACCTGTGGACCGAACGTCCCGAGGTCGTCAGCGGCATGGAGAAGATCTACGAGAAGTGGGTCCGCGACTTCGACGTCGACGGCTTCCGCATCGACACCGTGAAACACGTCGACATGGACTTCTGGACCCAGTGGGCCACCGCACTCGACAAGTACGCGGCCCAGCACGGCCGGAAGAACTTCTTCATGTTCGGCGAGGTCTACTCCGCCGACACGTCCATCACCTCGCCGTACGTCACCCAGGGCCGCCTCGACGCCACGCTCGACTTCCCCTTCCAGGACGCGGCCCGCAGCTACGCCTCCCAGAACGGCAGCGCACAGAAACTCGCGAGCGTCTTCGGCGACGACTACAAGTACACGACCGACAAGGCGAACGCGTACGAGCAGGTCACCTTCCTCGGCAACCACGACGTGGGCCGCATCGGCTACTTCCTCGACCAGGACAACCCGAAGGCCACCGACGCCCAACTCCTCGCCAAGGACAAGCTCGCCAACGAGCTGATGTTCCTCAGCCGCGGCAACCCCGTCGTCTACTACGGCGACGAACAGGGCTTCACCGGCTCCGGCGGCGACAAGGACGCCCGCCAGACGATGTTCGCGTCGAAGGTCGCGGACTATCTCGACGACGACGAGATCGGCACCGACCGGACCGCCGCCAGCGACGCGTACGACCCAACTGCCCCGCTCTACAAGCAGATTGTGGCTCTTTCCAAGCTGCGCGCGGACAACCCGGCACTGACCGACGGCGTCCAGACCGAGCGCTACGCGGCCGACGGCGCCGGTGTCTATGCCTTCACGCGGACAAGTGGCGCCTCGGAGTACGTCGTCGCCCTCAACAACGCCGACTCGGCGAAGACGGTGACCTTCGCGACCGGTTCGGCGGACATGAAGTACCGGGGGATCTACGGCACTTCGGCCACCGCGACGAGCGGCGCCGACAACAAGGTGACCGTCACCGTCCCTGCCGGTACGGCGATCGTCCTCAAGGCGGCCGGCGCCCTCGCCAAGCCCGTCACCAACCCCACGATCACCCTCAAGGCCCCGGACACGGGCGCCACCGGCACCGTCGAGTTGAGCGCAGACGTCACCGGCGGTCAGCTCAACCGGGTCGTCTTCGCCGCCCAGACAGGCAACGGCAAGTGGCAGACGCTGGGCTCCGCCGACCACGCCCCGTACAAGGTCACGCAGGCCATCGGGAAGGACGTACCGGCCGGAACCACCCTGCGCTACAAGGCAGTTGTGGTCGACTCGACCGGGCGTACGGCGAGCGCGACGGCCGCCTCCACCTCCGGTACCCCGCCCGCCGAAGAGGTCCCCACCGCCTCCTCCCGCGACTATGCGATCGTCCACTACAAGCGCACCGACGGCGACTACGACAACTGGGGCCTGTACGCCTGGGGCGACCTCGCCGACGGCGAGGCGACGACCTGGCCGGCCAGTCACCCCTTCGTCGGACGGGACGCCTACGGAGCCTTCGCCTACGTCAAGTTGAAGCCCGGCGCCTCGAACGTCAGCTTCCTGGTGATCGACAAGGACGGCAACAAGGACGTCTCCGTCGACCGTTCGATCGACGTCACGCAGACCGGAGAGGTGTGGATCGAGCAGGGCAAGGAGGCCGTACAGACGCAGCGGCCCGACTACCCGGCGCAGGACACCGCCAAGGCCGTCATCCACTACCACCGTGCCGACGGCGACTACACCGGCTGGGGGCTGCATGTCTGGACGGGTGCCGCGAGTCCCACGGACTGGTCGAGCCCGCTGCAGCCGGTGAAGACTGACGCGTATGGCGCTGTCTTCGAGGTGCCGCTCAACTCCGGCGCCACCAGCCTCAGTTACATCATCCACAAGGGTGACGAGAAGGACCTCTCCGCCGACCAGTCGCTGGACATCAAGTCCAACGGCTACGAGGTGTGGCTGTTGAACGGCCAGGAGAAGTACCTCCTGCCGCAGCCCGCGGGCAGTGCGGCGGCCCTCGACCTGACCACCTCCAAGGCGGTCTGGATCGACCGGAACACAGTCGCCTGGAACGGCTCCGACGCGGCTGCCTCCACCCAACTCGTGTACTCCCACGACGGTTCGATCGCCGTGAAGGACGGCACGCTGACGAGCGACGACGAGCGCTGGCTCCGGCTGTCGAAGACCACGCTCACCGACGCCCAGAAGGCCAAGTTCCCCTATCTGAAGGACTACACGGCCTGGTCGGTCGATCCGCGTGACCGGGGTCGCGTGAGGGAGGCCCTGAAGGGTCAGCTCGTCGCCTCCCAACGGGCCGTGAACGGCGCGGTGTTGGCGGCCACCGGCGTGCAGATCGCCGGTGTCCTCGACGACGTGTACGCCGACGCGACCAAGGCCGACCTGGGCCCGACCTTCCACAACGGTCGTCCCACGCTGGCCGTTTGGGCGCCGACCGCGCAGAGCGTGTCGCTCGACCTCGACGGCTCGCTCAAGAAGATGAGCCGGAACGCTACCACCGGCGTCTGGTCCGTCACCGGTCCGGCCTCCTGGAAGAACAAGCCGTACCGGTACGTCGTGAAGGTGTGGGCGCCGACCGTCCAGAAGGTCGTCACCAACGAGGTCACCGACCCCTACTCGGTCGCCCTCACCGCCGACTCCGAGCGCAGCCTCGTCGTCGACCTCGACGCCAAGTCCCTTGCCCCGAGCGGCTGGTCGTCCCTGGAGAAGCCCAAGGCGGTGGCGCTGAAGGACGCCGAGATCCAGGAACTGCACATCCGGGACTTCTCCGTCGCGGACAAGACGGTCCCCACGAAGGACCAGGGGACCTATCTCGCCTTCACGGACAAGAACAGCGACGGCTCGAAGCACCTGCGCGAGCTGGCCGAGTCCGGCACGTCGTACGTGCATCTGCTGCCCGCCTTCGACATCGCGACCATCCCGGAGAAGAAGTCCGAGCAGTCCACCACCGACTGCGACCTCGCCTCCTACGCCGCCGACTCGCAGAAGCAGCAGGAGTGCGTGGCGGCCGTCGCCGCGAAGGACGCCTACAACTGGGGTTACGACCCGTACCACTTCACGGTCCCCGAGGGTTCGTACGCGACCGACCCGGACGGCACCGGCCGTACCGTCGAGTTCCGCAAGATGGTCAAGTCGCTGAACGAGGACGGGCTCCGGGTCGTCATGGACGTGGTCTACAACCACACGGCGGCCGGCGGGCAGGCGGACTACTCGGTCCTGGACAAGATCGTGCCCGGCTACTACCAGCGGCTCCTCGCCGACGGCAGTGTGGCCAATTCCACCTGCTGTGCCAACACGGCCACCGAGAACGCCATGATGGGCAAGCTGGTCGTCGACTCCGTGGTCACCTGGGCCAAGGAGTACAAGGTCGACGGCTTCCGCTTCGACCTCATGGGGCACCAGCCGAAGGCCAACATCCTCGCCGTACGCAAGGCACTTGACGCGCTGACGCTCGCGAGGGACGGCGTCGACGGCAAGAAGATCATCATGTATGGCGAGGGCTGGAACTTCGGCGAGGTCGCCGACGACGCCCGTTTCGTGCAGGCCACGCAGAAGAACATGGCAGGCACCGGCATCGCGACCTTCTCCGACCGGGCCCGTGACGCCGTGCGCGGCGGCAGCCCCTTCGACGCGGACCCGGGGGTGCAGGGCTTCGCCTCCGGGCTCTACACCGACCCCAACTCCTCTACGGCGAACGGCACTTCGGCCGAGCAGAAGGCCCGCCTCCTGCACTACCAGGACCTCATCAAGGTCGGTCTGAGCGGCAACCTCGCCAAGTACCGCTTCACCGACACCGACGGGAAGGACGTCACCGGCGCCGAGATCGACTACAACGGCGCTCCCGCCGGATATGCGGACGCGCCCGGCGACGCCCTCGCCTACGTCGACGCGCACGACAACGAGTCCCTGTTCGACGCGCTGACCTACAAGTTGCCCGCCACGACGACCGCCGCCGACCGGGCCCGGATGCAGGTCCTAGCGATGGCCACGGCGACCCTGTCGCAGGGGCCGTCCCTCTCCCAGGCCGGGACCGACCTGCTGCGCTCCAAGTCCCTGGACCGCAACTCGTTTGACAGCGGAGACTGGTTCAACGCGATCCACTGGAACTGCGCGGACGGCAACGGCTTCGGGCAGGGGCTGCCGATGGCGGCCGACAACGAGTCCAAGTGGCCGTACGCGAAAGGCCTGTTGACGTCGGTCAAGGTCGGCTGCGGGCAGATCGAGGGGACCTCCGCCGCGTATCAGGATCTGCTGAAGATCCGTACGACGGAACCCGTCTTCTCGCTCGACACGGCCGGGCAGGTGCAGGCGAAGCTGTCGTTCCCGCTGTCGGGGAAGGACGAGACGCCCGGGGTGATCACCATGGAACTCGGTGATCTCGTGGTCGTGTTCAACGCGACGCCGAGTACGCAGGAGCAGACGGTGGGCTCCCTCGCGGGCAGCGGTTACCGGCTGCACCCGGTGCAGGCCGCAGGTGCGGACGCCACCGTGAAGGCGGCCTCGTACGCGGAGAATTCGGGCACCTTCGCCGTTCCTGGACGCACTGTGGCGGTATTCACCCGGACATCCTGAAAGCGCATTACCGTAGTGGGGCAGGCTGTGGACACCGGCCTGCCCCACCGGTGTGTCAAAGGGCCAGGTCTGAGAAATGGACGTCAACGGCAAACTGACGCACGCGACCGTACTGGTCGTGGACGACGAGCCGGCGAGCCGGTTCGCGGTCGAAAGTGTGCTGAGCCGCGCCGGCCATCGGGTCCTCGCGGTCGGCAGCGGCGCCGAGGCGCTCGACGAACTCGATGTGCGGCTGCGCAAGGGCAACCTGCCCGACGTAGCGCTGATCGATGTGCACCTGCCGGACATGAGCGGGTTCGAACTGTGCCGGCTGCTCAAGGAACGGCCGCGCATGGCGGGCCTGCCGGTCGTGCACGTCTCGGCCCTCGCCGCGCCCCCGCGCGACCGCTGCCAGGCGCTCGACGCGGGCGACGAGGCCTTTCTGACCGTGCCCGCGGAGCCCGAGGAGATCGAGGCGGCGGTCCGGTCCGCGGTCCGCGCCGCCCGGCTGCGCGCCGACGACCAGGCGCTCGTACGGCGGCTGACCCTGCTGTCGGAGATGATCGTCACCATCCAGGCGGCGCGCTCCCTCCAGGAACTCGTCGAGGTCGCCGCCGACGGCACCGCACGGCTCACCGGCACCCCCGCCGCCGTGTTCGTCCTCGACCGGGACGACCAGCTGTACCGCGGCCTTCCCCGGGACCGCACCTCCGTCGCGCTGCCGGGCGAGGGGGCCGACCGGACCGTGGCCCGGCTGCTGCGGCGGCTCTCCCAGGGGCAGTCCGGGGTGCAGATCACCACGGTGCCCGCGCCGCTGTGGCCCACCGGGTTCTTCCGGCCCGGCGTGGAACACGACGCCCGGCTGGCGCTGGTCCTCACCCAGGAGGGCAGGGCCCCGGTCTGCCTCGCCGCCCCCACCCGCGGGCTGCGCCGGGTGGGCCCCGAGGCCGGGGCACTGCTGGCGCAACTCGCCCAGGCCACCGCGCTCGCCGCCGAACCGCTCCTCATGTACCAGGTGGAACGGCATGTCGCCCTCACCCTCCAGCGCAGCTTCCTGCCCAAGCCGGACCGGCTGCCCGAACTCCCGGGCGTCGACGTCGCCGTACGGTATGTCCCCGCGTCCCAGGACACCGAGATCGGCGGCGACTTCTACGCCGTCCTGAAGGCCGGCGGGGGAGTGCTCTTCGCCGTCGGCGACGTCGTCGGGCACTCGCTGGAGGCGGCCACCGTCATGGTGGAGATACGGCACGCGCTGCGCGCCTACAGCGTCGACGAGAGCGACCCGAGCGTCCTCGCCGAGCGGCTGGACCGGATGCTCCAGCACTACCACCCGGAGACCACGGCCACCGTCTGCCTGGCCCTCGTCTACCCGGACACCGGACGCACCCTCATCTCCAACTCGGGCCACATCCCCCCGCTGATCATCCGGGACTCCGGCAGCGCCGACTACGCCAAGGCGGCCGGCCCGCTGCTCGGCGTGGGCCTCTCCCATCCGCCACCCACCGAACTGTTCCTCGAACCCACCGACCGGCTCCTCATGATCACCGACGGCCTGATCGAGACCCGTGGCACGGACCTCACGGCCTCCATGGAACACCTCCGCGCAGCCGCCTCCGGCGCCCTGCCCGGCCTGGACGCCCTGTGCGACACCCTCCTCGACTGCTTCGGCGTCGACCGGGACGACGACATCGCGATGCTGGCGCTGCGGCTAGGGTGAGCCCGTTGTTGGCCTAGAACAGGGGAATCCCATGCCGCAGATCACCGTCGACCACTCCCACACGATCTCCTTCGACCAGGACGGTTTCTCCCGTGCGCTGCACGAGGCGGTCGTCGAGATCGCGGCCGCGAAGCCGGAGGCGTGCAAGACCCAGTTCCGCCCGAGCGAGTACACGGCCTTCGGATACGAGGGTCTCGACGAGCTGGGACACACCGTCGTGCACGTCACCCTCGGCCTGCTCGCCGGGCGCACCGAGGAGACCAAGGCCAAGCTGACCGAGAAGGTCCTGGAACTGCTCCGCGAGTACATCGACGAGGACGGCTCCGTGCTGCACGCCTCCGCCGAGGTACGCGAACTGGACGCGTCCTACCGGAAGTTCGAGCGCTAGAGCTTGTTGTTGTACGGCCGCTAGGACGCCAGCGCGATCAGCCGGACGACGAGGTCGCTGAACGGCCCGTCGCCCGGCTCGTTCCTGAGCGACTCGCGCAGCAGTCCGCTCAGTTCCGCGTCGTACGCGGCGCTCACCGCGGCCAACGCCCCGAAGTCGTGCACGAGTTGGCGTTCCAGCTCGGCGCGCGGGATGCGCCTGCCGTCCAGCCAGATCAGTGCCGTCGACTCGACGAGCGAGATCCAGGAGCGGATCACCAACTCCAGCCGGGCGGGCGGGTCCTGGACCTTCAGGTGGGAGAGGATCTGGAGGTACGCGGCCTGCCGCACCCCGTCGACGAGGGCGTTGGTGGTGGACGATCCGACCGCAGGGCCGCCGCGCATCAGCGCCGCGAAACCGGGCCCGTGGTCGTCCACGAAGTCGAAGAAACGGCCCATCGCCCGCAGCAGCCGCGACCCCAGCGAGCCCTCCTCGGGGACCACGAACCGCCCGGCGAGATCGTCCGAGGCGCGCTGCAACGCGGCCTCGTACAGGCTGAGTTTGCCGGGAAAGTAGTGGTAGACGAGTGGTCGCGAGATCCCCGCAGCCGCGGCTATCTCGTCGATGGAGACCTCGTCGGGCGAGCGATGGCTGAACAGGTCGAGAGCGACGCCGATCAACTGCTGTCGCCGTTCCTCGACTCCCATTCTGCGGCGAACCCCGGTACTCATGCGAACACCTTACCGATCGGAACCGGCCCTCAACGGCCCGGTCCACCCAAGGTCGTTCACATATCCAACACGATTCGCTCACCACGGGACCGGGATACACAGATCAGCATCGAGTCATCACGCTCCGCGTCCGTCAGCAGCTCGTCCCGGTGCTCCACCTCCCCTTCCACGACCCGCTGTCGGCAGGTTCCGCAGAACCCCTGTTCGCAGGAGTAGACCGTGTCGGGCAGCTCCGCCCGTACGGCGGCCAGCACCGTGGAGTCGGCGGGCACGGTCAACGTCCGCCCGCTGCGCCGGAGTTCGACCTCGAAGGGCGCGTCCCCGCCCAGCGAGGCCCGGGGCGCGAACCGTTCGAGCCGCACGTCCGGGAAGCGCTCCGCGACGGCCGCCATGAGCCCCTCGGGGCCGCAGCAGTAGACGACAGCTCCCTCGGGTACATCGGCCAACTGCCCGTCGAGATCGGGCAGTCCGGCTACGACGGTCACTCGCTCCGCACCGAGTTCTTCGACCTCCGTCAGGAACGGCATCGACTCCCGCGTCCGACCCGCGTACAGCAGACGCCAGTTGACGCCTTCCGGCAGCGCCCGCAGCATCGGCAGGACCGGGGTGATCCCGATGCCGCCGGCGACGAAGACGTACGAGGGCGCGTCGACGAGCGGGAACCGATTGCGTGGCCCCCGCACCTCCAACTCCGCGCCCACCCGCACCTGTTCGTGCACCTCGCGGGACCCGCCCCGACCGTCCCCGACCAGCCGCGTCGCGACCGTGTACGACGAGGTGTCCGCCGGGTCCCCGCACAGCGAGTACTGCCGCACCAGCCCCGAAGGCAGCACCAGATCGATGTGTGCCCCGGGTTCCCAGCGCGGCAGGTCCCGCCCTTCCAGGCGCAGTTGTACGACCCCGTCGGCGACCGTCTCGCGCGCGGCGACCCGTAGCCGCAGTGCCCGGGTGCGCGGCCGGCCGGAGATCGGCGGGTCCAGCGCGGGCAGCGGCCACAGCGGCGAGGCCTGCACGCGGCGCCGCAGCGCACGCCGGGTCAGCAGTGCGGCGCCGGCCAGGACGGCGACGGTGAGCGGCTTCGGCACTACTCCGCCCTCTTCTCGGCGGCCACCGCAGCGGGCGAGGACGCGAGATACGCGACGGCCTGCTCGGTGCTGCCCTCCTGGGAGGGGTGATAGGCGCGGCTCAGATACCGGGGTATCGACCTGAGCATGTCCCCGGTCGCGGGCAGGGTGCCCCGCCTCCCGGCGACGTAGAAGTCCTTGATGCTCGCGTGGGCGTCGACGAGGGTGGGGTCGTTCGCCATGAAGAAGCGGGCCCCGCGCTGCCACAGGAACATCAGCGCGGCGAACGCGGTCGCCCAGGTCCGCGCGCGCCGCCGGTAGCTGCCGTCGACGTGCATGAAGAGGTCGAAGGCGACGGAGCGGTGCTCGACCTCCTCGGCGCCGTGCCAGCGCAGCAGGTCCAGCATGGTCGGATCGGCGCCGCGCCGGTCCAACTCCTCGGCGTTCAGCACCCAGTTGCCGAGGAACGCCGTGTAGTGCTCGATGGCCGCGATGATCGCGACCCGCTCCAGCAGCCACCACTTGCGGGCCCGGCCCGGCGGCAGGGTGCGGTCGCCGAGCAGCTTCTCGAAGAACCAGTCGACCTGCGCGGTGTACGGCGTCGGGTCGAGCCCCAGCTCTTTCAGGTGCGGCAGGACCTCGTCGTGCGCCTGGGAGTGCATCGCCTCCTGGCCGATGAACCCGATGACGTCCGCGCGTAGTCGCTCGTCCCGGATGAGGGGCAGCACCTGCTTGTAGACGTGCACGAACCACCGCTCACCGGCGGGCAGCAGCAGATGCAGCACATTGATCGTGTGCGTGGTGAACGGATCACCGGGCACCCAGTGCAGCGGGGTGCCCTCCCAGGAGAAGGACACCTTTCGGGCCTTGAGCGGCTTGTTGGACATGGCGTCAATGTACTGACGGGTAAGTCCGTGCGGAACCCTTGTGCGGGGACTTGTTGACGCGAGTGTCAGCTAGCGCGGGTCGATGGATGTCTAGCGGAGGCCGCTGATCGTGCTGCCGTCGCCCAGCGTCCCCTTCAGCTCGGCCTGAACGCCCTGCTTCGTCTTCACGGCCAGCAGGCCGCCCCGCGCCGAGCCGGTCACGCCGCCCGTCGCCGTGACCGTCTCCGTGCCCTTGCTGCCCGCGGCCAGCAGGAACCAGTTGCCCGCCGCCGACTTCCACAGCACTCCGGCCAGTACGTGCGGGTCACGCGCCCCGCACGCCGCCACGTCCTGCGCCTTCGCGGCGACCGCGCCGTACGTGCCGCCCGGCGTGCGGAACTGCGCCAGCACCCGCTCGCCGCCGCCCCGCCAGGTCTCGGCCCGCGTGCACACCCACGCCGCCGCACCGCTCGCGTCGGGCAGCGGCTGCGCGGCGTACTGCCAGGCGTTCACGGACCGTACGCCCAGCGAGCGCATCGCGCCGAGGGAGCAGGCGAAGGGTGCCCAGGCGTGCTGCGCCTCCGCACCGGACACCTCGCGGGCCGCCCCGGGCCGCCCCGCGGTGAGGTGCGCCGGGACCAGCTCGCCGAGGTCGCTCATCAGGCGGGTGCCGGTGTCGTCGGTCAGCTGGAGCACGTTCCACGACGTGCACGCGCCGGTCTCCTGGGCCGGGCTGGCCAGCGGCGAGGTGATCCCGTCGGTGAGGGTCATGGGCAGTGCGCCGGCACGAGGCTTCAGCAGGTCCCGCTCGGCCGCCTTCTTCACCCAAGGGGCCGTCAGATAACGGACGTTGCCGTCGGCCCGGTCCAGGACCACCGCGTTCGCCTCGGTGCCGGTCGCGCCGTCGACCCGCGCGAAGTCAAGCGCGGCTCCCTTGGTGCCGTCCTTCGGCTCGGCGTAGCGGGCGATGCGCAGACCGTCGTAGAGGATCACCACGCGCGCGTTGTCGACCGTTCCCGCGTACAGGAGTTGGGCCGGTCCGGCCGGGCCGCCGGACTGGGTGCCGGGGGTCGCCGAGACCTGGACGGACTCGCCGGGGCGGGCCCAGACCGCGAGGGCGCGGCGCAGCAGGGCGGTGTCCTCGGTGAGGTCGCCGCGGGCGGGCCAGACGGAGAAGTCCTTGCGCGCGGACACCTCCCACGCGGTGGGCGCGATCCTCGTCAACTTGCCCGGGTTCAGGGCGGCTTCGGCCGCCGGGTTCTCCGCGTAGGCGGGCGCGGCGGCACCGTCCGGGCCCCAGCCGCCGCCGGGCAGCACGAGCAGCGCACCGCACACGGCGACGGCCGCCGCGGCGGCGAGCGCCGCCTTGCCGTGCTGGCGGCGGCGCATCAGGTCGGTGGGCCGCGCGTGCAGCGAACAGGGGTCGAACTCGGGGGAGTTGAGAAGCTCGTACTGCGCGGGCGTCTCGTCGGCCTCGCCCAGCGCCTCGTCCACCTCTTCTGCGTCTACGCCGGCTGCCGCGAGCACCCTGCGTACGTCGCCGTCGGGCAGCTTCTCCAGGCCGCGCAGCACGTACACCGCACGGGCCGGGCCGGACAGGGCCGACAGCCGCTGGTCCAGGGCGAGTTCGTCGGCGCCGCCCGAGCGCGGGAAGAGCCGCAGGCCCCACACCTGGGGGAGCAGCGGCGGGAGTTGGGACCGCTTGGGCCACGCCCGGAACGACAGGGGCAGGCCCGCCTCCAGTGCCGTACGCACGACCCGGAGCCGGACGAAGGCGTAGCCCGGGTCGCCGTCCCGGCCGGTCGACTGGGCCGGGATCGCCGATGCCGACGCGCGGCCTCTGGGCAGGGCGCGTTGGGTGAGGGCGTGCGCGGTCAGGACGCGCCGGTTGCGGCCGAGGCTCGGGGGGAGCACCAGATAGGCGAGCCGGACGAGCCGTGGATAGTGCTCGACGAGCGCGGCCTCGGCCTGTTCGACATCGACGACCGGGTCGGTGGGTGAAGCTGCGGGGCGCTGGGCGACATCCTGTGACTGCACGTTCAGCAAAACGAGCGAATGGTGAGTTGGTCACCGCCACCCGGGCGACTCAGTCCTCCGGCTCGACCAGCGCCCGCGCGTAGTTCGCCATCGACCGCTGGTAGCGCGGCAGATGGGGTGCGAGGGCGCCCAGCACGAGGGACAGGCCCTCGCGGTCGCGGCCCAGGCTGGACAGACACAGGGCGAGACACGCGCGTACCGCGTCGTCCAACTCGTCCGAGGGGCCGTCGAGTTCGGGAGTGAGCAGCTTGACGCCCTCCTCCGCCTGCCCGATGTTCCGCAGCGAACTGGAGAGTTGGATCTTCGCGCGACGGCCCTTGTAACCGCTCTGCTCGCTCAGCCCGAGCGCCAGCGCCTCCCGGTACAGCGGAGCCGCCCTGTCCGAGTGCCCCGTCGAGTCCCAGGCACTGGCCCGCTCGAACAGGCCCAGCGGACCGCCGTCCGGCAGCTCGGCGACGAGCGCGTCGATCACGGCCCGGAACTCGGCCGCCCGCTCCTCCGGATACGCGTCGAAGGTCGCCCAGGCGGCGGTCACACGGTCTTCCCAGTCTTGGTTCACGGGCGCCACCTTCGCACACGTGTACAGCCGATGACCATGGATTTGAGCGCGGGGCGCCCCGGAGCCGTATCGGAGGAGAAGGCCCCTCGCCGGGGCCGACTGCGGCATGCTGCTGACCGGACGACCGGAGGAACGACAGATGAGGCTGACCCGACCGATGCTCGCGGTGGCCGGCGCCACGGCGGCGCTGGCGCTGGTGGGCTGCGGCGCCGACACCAAGGCCGCGACCATACCGACGGCGGCCACCGGCAGCCTGGAGAGCCTGGCGGCCAAGGTGAAGTGCACGCCCGACATCCAGACCGACGCCGACGAACTCCGCCAGGCCATCTGCAAGATGAGCTACGGCAAGTTCGTCCTCGCGACCTTCGCCACCGACCGCGGTCAGCGCGAGTGGATCAACGACGCCAAGGACTACGGCGGTTTCTACCTCGTCGGCCGCAAGTGGGTCGCCGTCGGCACCGACAAGATCGTCAAGAAGCTGCAGACCACGCTCGGCGGCGACGAGGAGATCGGCACCGACCACTCGAAGCACACCAGCTGAACTCCTCGTACGGACACACGAAAGCGGGCGGTGGGAGAAACCCACCGCCCGCTTTCGTGCTACCGGGTCCTACCGGTTGCTAGTCGCGCTCACTGGCACTTCTGGCCGGAGTTCACGCAGTTGGCGATCTTCGCCGCCAGGTTGTTCTTGGTGACGCTGATGAAGTCGTCGTGGTCGGTCGAAGCCTTGTGCAGCTGCTCCGGGAAACCGTCCACCGCGTAGGCGTTCTTCACCGTGCCGTCCGCCTGGAGGGTGGGGGGCGTGATGTTGTAGACCAGGCGCATCGTCAGCTGCGGGATGGCCTTGAAGCCGTTCCCGCAGACACCGCTCGCCGGGTCCGCGAAGGCCACGTGCGTACGGTGGTTGGCGCTGTCGATGTTCACGCCGTCCCAGCAGCTCTGGAAGGCGAAGGTGCGGACCACCTGACTGCCCTGCGGGCAGATCGGGTACTGCTCGGTCAGCTGGACCTTGTTCTCGAAGCCGGTGCAGCTCCAGTGCGCGTTGGCGTTCGCCAGACCGTTGGTGAGGGTCTTGGCGTCACCGGTGATGATGCGCAGGAACTGCGGCATCGCGACGACCTTGCTGGCCGGCGAACCGACGTACTTGATCTGCGCCTGGGCCGGCGTCAGGATCTTGCCGACGTTGCCTTCCTTGCCACCGCCGAGCGCGTTCGCGTCGAACTCCTGCGAGCCGTCCTGCACACGCACGACCGGCCAGTAGTACGCCGAGAGGTCACTCTGGTTCTGGCAGCTGGAGGGGGCGGCCAGCAGCGAGTCGTTCGTGGAGAACGCGTTGACCTTCTGGTTGCCGACGTAGTCGTGCTCGTGGTGCGCGCCGTTGGTCACGCCGGGCGCCACGATGACGTTGTCGGTGTTGTGGTTCTTGTTCGCGTTGACACCGCACTTGGTGGTGAACGAACCGGTCGAAGCCTGGCCGCTGTTCTGCGGCTTCGCCAGCACGTTGTTCGCCACCTTCGTGATGTCCACGAAGTCGGCCGCCGTCGGGCCGTTGCCGGCCTGGCCACCGTTGTTGGCGGGGGGCGCCGCGGAGGCACTGGCGCTCGCACTCGCGCTCGGTGCCGCGGTGTTCTGCCCGCCGCCGTTGTTCTTGCCGCCGCCGTTGCCCCGACCGCCGCCACGACCCGCCGTGGTGGTGTTGGTGGCGTTCTGCGTGGTGCAGGCGGCGAGTTGCTTCAGTGCGGTGGCGTTGACGGTGCCGCCCACTCGCTGGATGTCGATGCGAATGCGGTCGATCGTCGCGGCCCGCTTCTCCTTGAGGGGGCCGACGATCGCGTTCTGCACGAAGCTCGCGTCGTTCGCCTGAGCCTGACGCGTCGAGGCGAGCCGGGCGTAGGCCTCGGTGATCTGCTTGTCCAGGTTCGCCAGCTCGGTGGCGACACCCTGACGAGCCTTCTGCGGCACGTTCGTCAGCTGCTGGCCGACGTCCGGGCAGGCGATCGTCGCGACCTGTGCTGCCGCGGTGGCGGCCTTGGTCGAGTTCTGGCCCGAGTTGGACTCGTGCGCCGAAGCGTTCATCTGTGCCCAGAGCAGCCCGCCCCCACCGAGCGCTAGGGCAGCCGATGCGGCAATGGCCTTGGTGGCCAGCGGCGTACGGCGTTTACGATCATTGCGTCCCATGGAACTCCTCTGACTTCCTTGCGGGGCAGCGAGGCGCCCGACAGGAGTGAAGCGGCTCCCTCAGATACGCAGTGGGTCCCAGGAGTGTTCAGCCGTCTCAGAAATTGATGAGAGGTTCTTGCATAAGTCCCCTCCCAACTGGCCCTTAAACACCGGCAGTTGTGATCGACTCACAGCTAGTACTCAGCGTCCCTGGTCCAAATAGGCCAATACCGCCAGCACGCGGCGATTGTCGTCGTCCGAGACTTCCAGTCCCAGTTTGGCGAAAATATTGGACGTGTGCTTCCCGATCGCCCGTTCCGTGACGACGAGTTGCCCCGCGATCGCCGCGTTCGACCGCCCCTGCGCCATCAGTTCGAGCACCTCGATCTCCCGGGGCGTCAACCGCCCCAGCGGCCGGTCGTCGGCGGCCCGCCGCGCCAGCAACTGCTGAATGACCTGCGGATCCATCGCCGTCCCACCACCCGCCACCCTTCGCACGGCATCCACGAACTGCTCCGCGTCGAACACCCGGTCCTTCAGCAGATAGCCCACCCCGCCGGTCCCGTCGGCGAGCAGCTCCCGCGCGTACAACTGCTCCACGTGCTGCGACAGCACGAGCACCGGCAGCCCCGGCCGCTCCCGCCGCGCCTGCAACGCGCACTGCAGCCCCTCGTCGGTGTGCGTGGGCGGCAGCCGTACGTCGACCACGGCCACGTCGGGCGCCAACTCGGCCAGCGCCCTGGTGAGTTCGGGCCCGCTCTCCACCGCCGCGACGATCTCGAAGTCGTAGGCCTCCAACAGCCTGACCAGCCCGTCCCGCAGCAGGAACAGGTCTTCGGCTAGGACAACGCGCACGGAATCTCCATGGTCACCATGGTGGGACCGCCCGCGGGGCTGCTGACGGCCAGGACGCCGTCGAATGTACCCAGTCGCCGCTCGACTCCGGAGAGTCCCGACCCCGCCCCGACCACGGCGCCACCCCTGCCGTTGTCGGTGACGGAGATCCGCAACGCCCCCTCCGCGTGACGCAGGTCGACCCAGATCCGGTCGGCACCCGAGTGCTTGACGGCATTGGTGAGCACCTCGCTGACGGCGAAGTACGCGGCCGACTCGACGGGCGCGTCCGCCCGCCCGCCCCCGAGCTCCGCACTCACCTCCGTCGGCACCGGCATCCGCAGCGCCAACGCCCGCACGGCATCCCCGAGTCCACGTTCCGCCAGCACCGGAGGATGAATACCGCGCACCAGATCGCGCAGCTCGCCCAGTGCCTCGACGGACGACTGACGGGCCCGCGCCAGAAGCTCCCTGGCCTTCGCCGGGTTCTTCTCCAACAGCGCCTCGATCGTGCCGAGATCCATCCCCATGGCCACCAGTCGGGCCTGCGCACCGTCGTGCAGATCGCGCTCGATACGCCGCAGCTCGGCGGCCGAGGTGTCCACGGCATCACGCCGCGTCTCGGTCAACACCCTTACCCGCTCGGCGAGTTCACCCTGCCCCGGGGCGAGCACGGAACGCGTCAGCAGAAAGTGGACGCGGAGCAGCGCGGGCGTCAGGAAGTAGGAGGCGACGAGCAGCGCGACACCCAGCAGCCCCGCGAGCAGCGCACTGCCCTGCCCACTCACCGGCACGAAGCCGTACCACCACCCGACATACGTCCCGTCCGTGAACACCCGCCACAACCCGAACGCCAACGCGAACCCCTCCAGCGGATAGAACACCAGGGCGGCAGGCACCAGCGCGGTGACGAACCCGGCGATCATGTCGACGGGCAGCCACCGCAGATCCCGCCAGGTGGCGGGATCCCCGAGCATGCGGAAGGTCCGCGTCCACGGCCGCGCACCGACGGGGACGGACCGGTACGCCGCCGGAATACGCACCGCGCACCACTCCGCGCCGAGGAGCCGCCGCAGGTTCGCGTGGGCGCGGACAGCGCCGAGCACCCAGGGTGTGGTGAACAGCCCGACACCGAGCGGAACGACCACAAGGGACACGACGGTCAGGACAAGGAGGACGAGCGACCCGTAGAGGGAGAGGAGAGCGAGACCAAGAGCACGCAGCCCTGCCATGAGAACGACCCGGGCCCGCCCACGCTCGCTGTTCGTGTCCATACGGTCAGTCTCGCCGAGCGGGGGTGCCCGGGTCACGGGGCCCGCCCACCATAGTGGGGGTGGCGCTGGCAACACCGTCGGGCTGCGGCTTTTAGGGGCGCGGGGAACTGCGCACCCAGCCCCCACCGGCTCGCAGCCAACGAACTACCTCTCCAACGGAACCCCAAGCACCGTCGCCTCCAAAGCAGGGTCAAGCCCCACCGCCGGCCGGCCGGCCCGCTGCGGCGCAACCCCACCAACGCTCTGCAACCAACGCCACGTATCGCTCACCGTCTCATCAACAGACCGGCACCTCAGCCCCGTAGCAAGCGCCCGAGAAACATCCCCACTGTGCAACGCGTCGTACCCCTCACTACCGGCCGGAATCCACACCGGCAACTGAGTCCACGGCTCGATCCCAGCCCCGAGCACGACCTCCGCCGAGGTCCACCGCAGTTCAGCCGCCCCACCGGTGACCCGCACACACGCGTCCAACAACGACCCCATCGTCGCGTGCCCCTGTGCAGAGACGAGGTTGTACGCCCCGCTCAACTCCCGCTCCACCGAACCCAGCAGCCACTCCGCGAGATCCCGCACATCGACGTACTGAAGGGCAAGATCCCGAGGCCCGGGCGCCAGCACCGGCCCACCCCGCGCGACCCGCCCCAACCACCACGGCAACCGCCCGATGTTCTCGTACGGCCCCAGGATCAACCCGGCCCGCGCGAACACCGACCGCTCCGCCCCGAACGCCCCGAGCGCGGCAAGCTCCCCGCCCCGCTTGTCACGCGCGTAATCGGTCTTGTCGGCGGAGGGCAAGGCACCTTCGACGAGCGGCGCGTCCTCCCCGTACCCCGCGGGCGGCGCCCACGCGTACACCGAGCAACTCGACACATACACATACCGGCCCACCCGGTCGGCCAGCAGCCGCGCCGCGTCGTCGACCGCACGCGGCGCCGCCGACCAGGTGTCGATCACGGCGTCCCACTCGCCCTCGGCCAGCGCGGCGAGCCCGCCGGGCGCGGTGCGGTCACCTCGCAACGCCCGTACCCCGGCCGGGGGTTCGTGCCGGCCCCGGTTGAGGACGGTCACCTCCCAGCCCCGACCGAGGGCAGCCTCCACGACGGCCCGTCCCGCGAACTCCGTACCGCCCAGCACCAGAAGTCTCATACCGGCGACTCTGCCCGCGCGGGTCACGGAACGGAACACGGATCTGCCGTCAGCAGACGATCAACGGGCGGTCGGCGGCGTGTACTTGTACCCGACCCGCCGCACCGTCTGGATCGCCTTGCGGTGCTCGACGCCCAGCTTGCGGCGCAGCCGGGCGATGTGGACGTCGACGGTACGGCCGTCGCCCACGTGTCCGTAGCCCCACACCGTGGTGACCAGCTGGTCGCGCGTGTGCACCCGGTTGGGGTGCGCGACGAGGTGGGCGAGAAGCTCGAACTCCAGGTACGTGAGGTCGAGTTCAGAGCCGTTCAGCTGGGCGGTGCGCTGCAGGGTGTCGATGCGGACGAGGGGTTCGGCCTCGTCGGGGAGTTGCGTGACCGGGTTGGTCCGGGCGAGGTGCGGGCTGTCGGCCGGGATGAGGACCAGGTACCCGACCATCGGCGGCTGCCCCGGCAGCGTGGGCAGTGTGTGCGGGGGCGCGGGCAGCCAGGTGGCACCCGGCGGAAGGAACTCCGTCACGTCGATCACCTCGTCCCGGTCCACGGCGCGGAGATGGTGCCGTGGAGCGTTCGGAGCGGGGGCGTCGAGCGTGGTGGAGGGGAGAGCGGGGAGAGAACGGATGATCGCCATGAGAGGTCAGCTCTTTCGCGCGAGAGGTTCGTCGAGGGACGTACGTCGAGTCGCGCAGGCCGGAGGCCGAGGGTGGTACGGCTTTAGAGGGCCGGCGCGTTCATCGCGCGACAACACACCCGGTCGAAGTCATGGTGCTGACGGGAAGGCCAGAAGGGCTCAAGGTCATGGCGACCCGTCGCTCCGCACTTCTGGTAGTTGCCCATGCGCCCATTGAACCAGACACACGTCCGCAACGTCACCGAGAACGCGGAGAGGCGCCCACCACGACGGTGGACGCCTCTCGGTACGAGCGTGCGAGCGGGGGTCGATCAGACCTGGCCGGCCTTCTCCAGGGCGGCGCAGCAGGTGTCGACGATCAGTCGGGTCACCAGGTACGGGTCGACGTTGGCGTTCGGACGGCGGTCCTCGATGTAACCCTTGCCGTCCTTCTCGACCTGCCACGGGATACGGACCGAGGCGCCGCGGTTGGAGACGCCGTAGGAGTACTCGTTCCACGGGGCGGTCTCGTGCAGGCCCGTCAGGCGGTCGTCGATGCCGGCGCCGTAGTGCTTGACGTGGTCGAGGGGCTTGGAGCCCTCGCCGAGGGACTCGCACGCGGTGATGATCGCGTCGTAGCCCTCGCGCATCGCCTTCGTGGAGAAGTTGGTGTGCGCGCCCGCGCCGTTCCAGTCGCCCTTGACCGGCTTGGGGTCGAGGGTCGCGGAGATGCCGAAGTCCTCGGCGGTGCGGTAGAGCAGCCAGCGGGCGATCCACAGGTGGTCGGAGACCTCCAGCGGGGAGACCGGGCCGACCTGGAACTCCCACTGGCCGGGCATGACCTCGGCGTTGATGCCGGAGATCGCGAGACCGGCCTTCAGGCAGTTCTCCAGGTGGGCCTCGACGATCTCGCGGCCGAAGATCTCGTCGGCGCCGACACCGCAGTAGTAGCCGCCCTGGGGCGCCGGGAAGCCGCCCTCGGGGAAGCCGAGCGGACGGGCGCCGTCGAAGAAGGTGTATTCCTGCTCGATGCCGAAGATCGGCTCCTGCGCGGCGTACTTCTCGGAGACCTCGACGAGCGCGGCACGCGTGTTGGACTCGTGCGGCGTCATGTCGATCTCAAGGACCTCGCACATGACGAGGATGTCGTCGCCGCCGCGGATCGGGTCCGGGAAGCTGGCGACCGGCTTGAGCACGCGGTCCGAGGAGTGCCCCTCGGCCTGGTTCGTGGACGACCCGTCGAAGCCCCAGATCGGCAGCTCGGCACCCTTGGCGTCGTCGGCCAGTATCTTCGTCTTGGAACGGAGCTTGGCCGTCGGCTGGGTGCCGTCGATCCAGATGTACTCAGCCTTGAAGGTCACGGGCCACATCCTTCGGGGTGGGTCATTCGTCGCACTTGCGGGTGCTGCGGCGCAGCGGCACTGGAGCGCCGCGATTCATGCCCGGCAGCCTGTCAACATGCGATTTCCCGATCATTGCTCGATGGTGAACCCCGTGTTACCGGGTGGTGCTGTGGCGCGATTCACCCCACCCACTCCCGGGCGACTGTTCGCAGTCGCAGACGGCGGTTGCCGTACGGCTCGTATGCGATGGGGTTAGCCCTCGGCCACGGCCTCGCGGACCCTGGCCACCGTCCATGAGGGCGATCAGGGCGCGTACGTCGGTGGGATGCATGCCGTTCTGGTTCGCGAACCGGGCACTGTGCAGGCCGAGTTCGACCGCTACGGCCCGGGGACAATGGAGGGGAGGGAGAGGTGAGCAGTATGGGAATCCGGAGTCCATACGACAGGGACCGCTTCGAGTCCGCCTACGACAAGGTCATGGCGAAGTGGCCCGAGGACCGGGAGGCGGTGACCGTCCCGACGCCGTTCGGGGAGACGTACGTGAATGTGTGCGGGCCCGCCGACGGCCGTCCGCTCGTGCTGCTGCCGGGCGGCGGGGGAGCGACCTCGGCGTCCTGGTACGCCCAGGCCGCCCAGCTCGCCCCCGCCCACCGCGTCCACGCCGTCGACCTGATCGGCTTCCCGGGCCGCAGCGTTCCGTTGGTCGGCCGGCGCCCGCGCACCGTGGCCGACCTGACGGCCTGGCTGGACGCGCTGCTCGACGGCCTGGGCGTGACATCGATGACGCCGGCCGTCGACCTCGGCGGGCACTCGTACGGCGGCTGGATCGCGCTGCACTACGCACTGCACGCGCCCGACCGGGTACGCCGTCTGTTCCTCCTCGACCCGACCCAGTGCTTCGCCGGGTTCGAGACGGCGTACCTGCTGCACGCGCTGCCGATGCTGCTCCGGCCCACCGCGCGCCGGGTCCGCGCGTTCCTGGAGTGGGAGACCGGGGGAGTTCCGCTGGACCCCGACTGGCTCCGTCTTCAGGAGGCGGGCGCCGGGTTCCCGTCCGTGAAACCGGTGACCGGTCCCCGCCCGGCGCCGGACGCACTGCGCGGGCTGAACGCGTCGGTCCTGCTGCTTCTGGCCGGAAGCAGCAGGACCTATGACACGCACCTGGTGGCGGCCCGGGCGGGCGATGTGCTGCCGCACGTGGAGACGGACATCCTGCCGGACGTCTCCCATCACGCGCTGCCGCACGCCGCGCCTGAGCGACTGGGCCGTCACCTCACCGGTTTTCTCGGATCCTGAGCGTCACCCCACCTTCTGGATCAGAGCACGGCGGATCAGGAACTTGCCGGGCTCACGGACCTGTTCGAAGGCCGCGTTGTTCAGCAGGACACAGCTGCCGGAGACCGAAGTGACCTTCACCGTCGTGGACTTGTTGTTGTCCAGGTTGGTGACCTTCAGCGTCGTACCGGCCGGGAACTGGTTGCTGGACGCGGCGGGCGCACCGGCCTCGCCGGAGAGCGTGACGGTCGAGCCGTTGCACACCTGGCTGCCGACGGCAGCGGCTCCGCCGCCGGCGTTGCTCGCGGGAGGGGTCGCGGTCTTGGTCGCCGTACCCGCACCCGCGGGTGCCGACTGCGCCGGCTGCGTGGTCTGGGAGCCCTGAGCCGACTCCCCAACCGCACAACCGGACGCCTTCTGCTGCACCTTGATCTGCGCGATGACCGCTTCGCGGTTGGCGATCCGCGCCGCCGACTGGGCGTCGGGCGCGGCGCGTTGGCCGTCGATGAACTTCTGGTTGTTGCCGAGGGCGGTGCTGAGCCCCTGGCAGACCGTCGAGTTCGCGGCGGACAGCGTCTTGGCGTTCTGTGCCGTCGACTGCGACGCGTTCGACGTGGTGGCCAGGGCGAAGGCCCCGCCACCCGCGACCGCCGCGGCGGTGACCAGCAGCGCCAGCTTCTTCTTCGTGCTGACAGTTCTCCTGCGCGACATGCGCGTCTCCTGTGGGGTAGGGGACCGTACGCCGCTATGTACGGGATGCCGAACGATGTAACTCAGCGGACACAGGAGTCACATAAGTGACGTGCGTCACAAGGGTGTTGGGGTTCAGTGCGCCGCCGCCCGGTCCCAGTCGGACAGGAACGACGCCAGAGTGCGCATGTACGCCTCCCGGTCCTCCCACATCGCCATGTGCGCGCTGTGCGGGAACTCGACCCGCTCGGTGAAGGGGAGCCGCTCCTCCAGCGTGTCCGTGCAGTCCACGGCGAACTCGTCGTAGCGCCCCCGCGTCAGCAGGACGGGCCTCCTGATCCGGCGCAGCTTCGAAGTCCGGTCCCAGGAAGCGAGGTTGCCGGTCATCACGAACTCGTTCGGCCCGTTCATCGTGGCGTACACCTGGTTGCCGTCGACGTTGGCGGCACTGCGCAACAGGGCCTCGGGGTACGGGTCCAGACGGCAGAAGAAGTTCGCGTAGAAGACGTTCACCGCGTCGAGATACTCGGGCGCGGTGTAGTCGCCCTTCGCCTCGTACTCGTCGAGGACGCGCTGCACGTCGGCCGGCAGCAGGGTGCGCAACTGCCGTGTACCGGCGACGAATTGAGGCGCGCTCGCGGACGTACTGGCCAGCACGACGGCGCTCACCTCACGCGGCTGCCGCAACAGGTACTCGATGGCGAGCCAGCCGCCCCACGAGTGCCCGTACAGGTGGTACCGGCGTAGCCCGAGCGCGCGCCTGACCGCCTCCAGCTCGGCGACGAACCGGTCGACCACCCACAGCGCGGGATCGTCGGGCTTCTCCGAACGCCCGCAGCCGAGTTGGTCGTAGAACACGACCGGCCGGTCGTCGGCCAGATCACCGAGGGACTCAAGATAGTCATGGCCCGCACCCGGCCCGCCGTGCAGCACCAGCAGCGCCGGCCGCCGCCCACTGCCGACGACGTTCACCCAGACCCGACCGCCGGGAACGTCGACATACCGTTCACCGGGCCGGAGTTGGGACGCACCGCCGGATCCATTCCGCCCCCGGCCCGGAGCGACGACGGGCACGAGGCCGCCGGCGGCCAGGGCGCCGGATGTCCTGAGAACACTGCGACGGTCGATCATCGTGATGGACTCTCCGCTCAGTACGACGCGCGATGTCCAGCAACCCTCTATCACCCCGACACGAACGGGCATCGGCCACTTGACCTACGAGGGCCCGAACCCGAACTCCGGCCCGGCTACCGGGACATCGCATCCCGTACGGCCTCGTCACTGCGCGCGACCACCGCCGTACCGTCGTCCGCCGTGATGATCGGCCGCTGGATCAGCTTCGGATGCTCGGCGAGCGCCTTCACCCACCGCTCCCGCGAACTCGCGTCCCGCGCCCACTCCTTGAGCCCCAGCTCCTTCGCCACGGCCTCCTGCGTGCGCGTGATGTCCCACGGTTCGAGCCCGAGCCGCTCCAGTACGTTCCTGATCTCGCCCTCGCTCGGCACGTCCTCCAGATAGCGGCGGACGGTGTACTCCGCCCCCTCGGCGTCGAGCAGACTCACGGCACTTCGGCACTTGGAACAGGCCGGGTTGATCCAGATCTCCATGGCGTTCACGGTACGCGAGAACTCATCTTCCACCTGCGTCACAGCACCCCCGGCAGCCCTTGTGGCCAGGGGCTTTTGTCAGTGGCGGGCAGTAGAATAGAAGCAGTGTTCGAGGGTGTCGCCGGGCGGTCCGGACGGCACCCTGACCGCGACAGGAGGATGTCCGTGCCCGCTGCCGCACTGAAGCCGAAGCCGTTGCCGACCCAGTCCACCGCGAAGCGCTCCGTCCAACTCGACCTGCCCTACGTGCCCGTGGAGAAGCGCCCGCTGCCGCCCGGACGCCCGCGGGACTGGTACGTCACGCACAACCGCCGCCTCAAGGCGATGCGGTTGGCCATCGCCCTGCTCGACTCGGGCGTGTACGTCCCGAACCAGGCCCGCAACGAGACGATCCGCAGCACCGCCGAGCTGATCGGCGTCCACGCGCCGTCGGACACGACGTGTCACATGGTGCGAGCACTGATGCGGTACTCGCGCTGAGCTGCTGAGCCACGGTGCCGGGCGCCCTGTGTTCGAGGGCGCCCGGTTCACCCGATCGCCCCCCATGACATGCGCTCACCGCACCTCCCGGTTTCACTGCGTAGCAAGGAGGCGGAGGCATGCAAAGACACGGCACATGACCACACCGGCCGACCGAGCCACCCGAGGCCGCGCGGCGCGCAAACGCGTCGCCCGTTCCGCACACGCCGGCTGGGTCCCCTCCGTGGACCGCCCGGACCCGATCGCCGTACTGGAACGCCAGGGCCGCGACCGCCTCCCGGAACTCCTCCCGATCCGCTACGGCCGCATGTCAGCCTCCCCCTTCGCCTTCCTGCGCGGCTCGGCCGCCGTCATGGCCGCCGACCTCGCCTCCCAGCCGCACACCGGGCTCACGGTGCAGCTGTGCGGCGACGCGCACCTCCTCAACTTCGGCCTGTACGCCTCCCCGGAACGCGCCCTGCTCTTCGACCTCAACGACTTCGACGAGACGTTCCCGGGCCCCTTCGAGTGGGACGTCAAACGTCTCGCCGCCAGCGTGGCCGTCGCCGCCCGTGAGAACGGCCACGGCGACACGAAGGCCCACCGCGCCGCGCTGGAGGCGACCGCCGCGTACCGTACGGCCCTCCGCGATCTGGCCCGCAAGGGCGAACTCGCCGTCTGGTACGACCGGATCGACGCCGACAGCCTGCTGCCCCTGGTCCGCTCCGCCCGCCACCGCCGCCGGGTCGAGTCCAGCCTCACCCGCGCCCGCCGCCGCACCAGCCTGCACGCCGTGGGCAAGCTCACCGAGACCGTCGACGGCCGCCGCCGTATCGTCCAGGACCCGCCCCTCCTGGAACCGGCCGGCGCCTCGGACATGGCCGCCGTACGCAAGATCTTCAGCGACTACCGCTCCACCCTCTCCGAGGAGCGCCGCCTGCTCCTGGACCGCTACCGCTTCGTCGACGCGGCCCGCAAGGTCGTCGGCGTCGGCAGTGTCGGCACCCGCTGCTTCATCGTGCTGCTCGCCGGGCGCGACCAGGACGACCCGCTGTTCCTGCAGATCAAGGAGGCGCGGAAATCCGTACTGGAGGAGCATCTGCCGAACGGACCGTACGTCCACCCCGGCCACCGTGTCGTAGCGGGCCAGCGCCTGCTCCAGGCGGCCAGCGACATCTTCCTCGGCTGGATGACGGGACCGCAGGGCCGAGCCTTCTACTGGCGCCAGCTCCGCGACATGAAGGGCTCCGCGGACGTCGCCGGCATGAGCCCCGAGGCCCTCACGGCCTACGCCCGCCTCTGCGGCACCGCCCTGGCCCGCGCCCACGCCCGCTCCGGCGACCGCATCGCCATCGCCGCGTACCTGGGCGGCAACGACACCTTCGAACGTGCCGTAGCGGACTTCGCCCTGTCCTACGCCACCCAGACCACCACCGACCACGCGACCCTGGGCGCGGCCGTCGCGGCGGGCGTGGTCACGGCCTCACCGGGCATCTGATCCCCACACGGCACCCACGCTCATCTCCCCATTCGCTCATGCCACTTACGCACCCGGAGAAAAGAAGATGCACACCGAGTGACCGACTCCCTACGCTGGAGACGCATTGCGGAGCAGGTCACCACCGCTTCTCGCAGGAGAGGCGTCACCCTGCGGAGTCGGCGCTAGTCTCTATCGCACCCAACCACCGACGGACGGCCGCCCACCCCCAGCGCCCTGTCGGAACAGAGTTCGTACCGCTCAGACACCACATCCACGCCCACGGAGGCCCGTCATGGGCACCATCGTCATTTCCGGGACCGTCGTCCTGGTCGTCCTAGGATTCGGAAACCACGTCTGGTGGCTCGCCGCCGTCGCCGTGCTCTTCCTCTACCTGCAGTACGGCAGGGACTCCACGTCGTCCACGTCGTCCTCGTCGGGCGGCGGAGCCTCGTCGGCCGGAGGTTCCTCCTCGGGATCCGTACCGTCGAGCTACCGCGCGTACCGCGACCGCCGTGACAAGCAGGCCAAGTGGGAGCGCCGCTACCAGCGCGAGCGCCCTCTGGAGTCCCGCCGGCAGGCGCGCGAGAAGAGCAAGTGAAGCGAGAAGAGCAAGTGAGACGAGTTCGACGAGTGAGGTGAGTGAGTCACCGGAGCCGGGGCGCCCGTCACAACCCGGGGGCGCCCCACACCGGGAACCACCGGCTCAGATCCTGCTCGATCCGCAGGTCGTTGCCGAGCATCGCCTTGACCTGCAGTTCCAGTGAGCTGTCGCGCCGCTGCCCGTCACCGGCCAGCGGCGCGAACGGGAAGAACGTGCCGCGCTTGTACAGATAGACGAGCGCCAGCCGCCGCCCGCCGTCATCCTCGAACCCGGCCAGCGAGCACAGGAGTTGGGGCCCGAAACCGTTGACCTCCATCGCGCTGTTCACCGCGTGCAGGTCGTTGACCAGCGCCGACAACTGATCGGGTGCCCGGCGCGAGACCAGCCACGAGTAGCCGTACTTGTCCTGGGTCAACTCCACCGGCGGCCCGGTCCGCTCCGCGTCCGCGTCCAGGAGCGCCTGGACCTCCCGGTGCGTCTGCTCGAACGCCCCGCCCTCCACCGTGGCGAAGCACACCGCACCGCGCCCGGTCGCCTTGAACCCGGCCGCCGCCTCCAGCGTGACGGCCGCCGAGGGCAGCGCGAACAGCTGGTCGAGATCGGGGGCGACCGGTTTCGTACGGCCGAGCAGGATGTCCAGCAACCCCATCCTCAGTCCGCCTTCCCGGGCCGCGCCGCCTCACCCAACTCGGCGGAGATCCGCCCCAGTTGGTCGAGCCGCTGCTCCAGGCTCGGGTGGGTCGAGAAGTACTTGGAGATACCGGGTTCGGCGCCGGTGGCCGGTGTGAAGTAGAAGGCGTTGAAGGCCTGCGCGGTCCGCAGGTCCTTGGTCGGGATCCGGGCGATGTCACCGTCGACCTTGGTGAGCGCGGAGGCCAGCGCCGAGGGCTTCCCGGTGAGCAGTGCCGCCGCCCGGTCCGCCGCCAGCTCCCGGTACCGCGACAGCGCCCTGATCAACAGGAAGCTGATCGCGTACACGGCCGCCGAGATCCCCATGATCCCCGCGAAGACGGCCAGCGTGTTCTGGTCCTTCCGCCCCCGGAAGATCTGCGAGTAGAACGCGAACCGGACCATCAGCCCGGCGAGCACCCCGAGGAACGAAGCCACCGTGATCACGGCCACGTCCTTGTGCGCCACGTGCGACAGCTCGTGCGCGAGCACACCCTCCAGCTCGGCCGGCTCCAGCCGCCGTAGCAGTCCGGTGGTCACACAGATGACGGCGTTGTCGGCGTTCCGCCCGGTGGCGAACGCGTTCGGCATATCCATGTCGGACACGGCGACGACCGGCTTCGGCATGTCGGCCACGGCACACAGCCGGTCGATCACACCGTGCAGCTCGGGATACTCCTCCCGCTCCACGATCCGCCCGTGCATCGCGTACAGCGCGATCCGGTCGGAGAACCAGTACTGCGCGACGAGCAGCCCACCGGCGATCACCACGACCAGCACCCAGGACTTCAGCAACACGATCAACGCGGCCACGAACGCCACGTACAACAGCCCGAGCAGGAACAGCGTCAGACCCATACGTACGGTCAACCGCCGGTCGCTCCGGAAGCGGCTCTGCATCTGCCATCACCCCGCAGTCAGGCACTCGTCCCACCGCCCAGTGTGCACCCACGCCTTCCCATGAAGTGGTCCCGAACGGCCCTAGGCGGAGCAAAAGGTCCCTGTGAATCCGGGTACGGTCGTCCGCTCGCCTAAAAGGGCGCCCGGAAGTCGGCCCACCCCAGCAGCAGGATCACCGCGGCGACACCCCCCAACACGATCACCGCCGATATCCAGGACGACCGCCGCGGCCCCACCCCCTCGGCCTCACCCCGGAACGGCACCGGCCCCGGAGGGTTCTCCTTCCAGCGGGCCGCGAGCATCCGGGCCCGCGCGGACGGCTCCTTGTGCGCGGCCCCGTCGGCCCACTTGAGGTCGAACTCCCGCTCCTCGTCGTCCTGTTGTCCCATCCCCGTTTACTCCTCTCGAACAACCGTGTCGGTCCGTAGGAATGATCTCTCGTCCGTGCCGGCTCTGTGAAACGGATAGCGGAGGAGACAGAACACTTCGGGCCGGTGGGCGGAGGGTGCCTGGCGCCCCAGCGCTGTTGGGGATGTTCTCCGGCATGACTTCACGCCTGTACCAGGAAGCCCTCGGCGCTCTTTCCGACGCACAGTGCCAGGTCGTGGCACGCGGCCAATTACATGCCATCGGCGTGCCGCACAACACCATCTCTGTGAGGTGCCGGACTGGTGGGCCGTGGCAGCAGCCCCTGCCGAAGGTGGTCGTGTTGCACTCTGGGCCACTCTCCGCCGAGCAGCGGTGCTGGGCGGCGCTGTGCTACGCCGCGGCCCGTGCCCTTCGCCACGGAAGCCTGCCGCCACACGAGGCTGTGCTGAGCGGCGAGGCCGCACTGGCCCTGCACGGAGTGGTTCGGGCGGCACCGCATCCGGCGGACCTTGGCGTCATCGACGTTCTGGTGCCACACCACTGCTCAGTGCGCTCGTACCGGTGGGTGCGCATCTCGCGTACCCGCCGTATGCCGGCGGATAGTGTGCCATCTGTCGGCACGGTCACCGAACTGCCCCTGGCTCCTGTCGCTCGGACGCTGACCGACGTGATTCGCGTGACCGCGGACGTGCATCGCGTCCGCGCTCTGGTCCACGCGGCTCTGCGGGAGCAGGCCGTACGACCGGACGAGCTGGAGCGTGAGCTGAGGGCTGCCCGGCTGACACGACGGCCGGACGTCGCGACTGTCCTCCAGGAGGTCGGTGCCGGGGTGCGATCCGGGACGGAGGCCGCAGTCCGGTCACTCATGGAAGGAGCCGGGCTGCCGCAACCCCTGTGGCACGAAGCCTTGTTGCTGGACGGAGTCGGGCTGGGCACACCGGATGCCTATTGGCCGCGGCACGGCGTGGTGTTGGAGATCGACGACGCGCAGGCCGCCCACCGTCGTCATCGTCTGGAGGGGACCGGGCTCCACGTCATTCATGCCTCGGCGTGGCACATACGAGGTGCGCAGCGGGAGTTCATATCCCTGCTGCGTGCCGCACTGGCCACGGGGCCGCACGGTCCGGTGGACCGGATCGTCAGGCGCCCGCAATGAGGAGGCATGCACTCCGGGCGTGTCCGTTCCCTCACACGGTGTGTGGACGCACCCATGTGCGTCGCCCCTGGTCCGGACATTGACGCCCGGTATCCGCCCCATTCGGATGGATCGTCTGCACAGGGGTGGGTGCGTTCGTCTTCGACGGGGGAGGACGTGTGTCGCTGCAGGGGGAATCCGCGGTTTCGCCGCTCGTTCGGGTTTTCATCTCCTACGCGCACGATGACGACGAGCACAGGGAACGGGTACGCAGGCTCTGGATCTTCCTGCGGAGCCAGGGCATTGACGCACGGTGCGATCTCGACGCGGCCGAACAGCGCCAGGACTGGCCGCTGTGGATGCTGCGACAGGTACGCGCAGCACGGTTCGTGCTGATGATCGCGTCGCCTCAGTACCGGCAGCGGGCGGATGGCGAGTCACGGAGTGACGAAGGCCGTGGCGTCCAGTGGGAGGCCATGCTCTTCCGGGAGTTCCTCTACGCGGATCAGCAGAAGGAGTCGAAGCGAATCCTGCCTGTCGTGCTGCCCGGGTGCTCTGAGCATGACATTCCTCGGTGGATGGGGCCGAAGTCCTTTTCCCGATATTTCGTCTCCGACTACACGCTCGGTGGGGCCGAGTTACTGCTGCGCCAACTGACTGGCCAACCCGGCGAGCTCACTCCACCGATCGGCCCGTTGCCGGTGTTCCCGCCCCGGGGCACGGGGGTGGACGGACTCGTGCGCCGTCTTGCGGACCGGAACCGGCGACGGTTTGAGGCCACCGTTCAGGCCGATGTGCGTCAGCTGTTGCTCAACGGTGAGCTGGGGTTGGACGAGTACGACCTGGGCGTTGGAATCGACGGGCTGGACGAGGACCGGCGTCGCATCGACATCGAGGCCGGCTCCACCGTCGTCGAGGTCCGCGCGGACCTTCGCGTGGCTGGCGTGGCCAACGCCGCAGAACGTGAACTGGGCGCCTACCTCAGCGAACACAGCTCGGCAGCGGGCGTCCCCTACGTGGGAATCCTCACCGATGGCGCCGAATGGCGACTCCTGCACCGAGCCGAGGGCCGAGCGCGCCAAGTGGCCTGCCGTACGGTCGCGCTATCCGCCCCAGACGTCGAAGGGCTGCTGCGGTGGCTCGAATCCGTGCTCGCGACCCGGAAGAAGATCAGGCCGACCCGCGAGGAGATCGAGGGAAAACTCGGAGCGGACAGCCCCGCCCACGCCGTCGATGCGGCTGAACTGACGGCGATTTACGAGAAGTACCGCGACCTGCCGTCCGTGCGGATGAAACGAGGACTCTGGGCTCGGCTGCTGACCACGGCAATGGGCACCAACTTCAGCGACGAGGACGACCTGTTCCTCAATCACACACTGCTCGTCACCATGGCCAAGGTGATTGGGCACGCCGTCATGGGCTTCCGTCCCGAAGAGCAGAGGGTTGCCGCCGCCATTATGTCGGGCAAGCTGTTCTCGGAGAGCCAGATCGACGGAGTGATCGAAGCTGATTTCTTCGACTGGATGGCCGATGCACCGGAGGGCGAACGCTTTGTCAAAGGTCTGGCGCGGCGGCTGACCCGGTTCGCCTGGGAATACGTTGACTTCGACGTCATGAAGGTGCTCTACGAGTCCATCATCAGCACGTCCACCCGCCATCGGCTCGGCGAGTACTACACGCCGGACTGGCTGGCTGAAGAGATCATCGCCGCGTGCGTGACCGATCCGCTCGACCAACGCGTGCTCGACCCCAGTTGTGGCAGCGGCACCTTCCTGTTCCACGCGGTTCGCCACTACCTGTCGGCGGCGGAGACGGCAGACGTGCCCAGCGCCCGAGCCATCAGCGGTCTTATGTCACACGTGATCGGTATCGACGTTCAGCCGGTCGCCGTCACGCTCGCCCGTGTCACATACCTTCTGGCCATCGGGCGCAGCCGACTGCAGGCCACCGACCGCCCGGCGCTGTCTGTGCCCGTATACCTCAGCGACTCTCTGCGCTGGGGGCAGGAGTCGACGCTGTTCTCCGCCGGAGGACTGAGCATTCCGACTTCCGGCCGACGCGACATGTACGTCGTTCAGCCTGAAGCCGCCGGGGAATCCGCCGACGAGGACGATCTGACGTTCCCCGAACGCGTCCTCCAAGACGCCCAGATCTTCAACCAGTTGATCAACGAGCTCGCCGAACGAGCGACGAAACGTGACCGAGGTTCCGCCCCCAGGCCTCTCGATGGGGTCTTCCAGCGGTTCGGGATCCACCCGGACGACCGCCCAGTCGTCGAGCGGACGTTCGCCACCATGTGCAGGCTCCACGACGAGGACAGGGACCACATCTGGGGTTACTACGTCCGCAACCTGGCACGACCGGTGTGGCTCACCCGAGAGGACAACCGCATCGACGTACTCGTCGGCAATCCGCCCTGGCTGGCCTACCGCTACATGACCAAGCCGCAACAGGTGTCGTTCCGCGCGATGAGCCGGGCCAGGAACATCTGGGCAGGCGGTCCACTCACCACAAACGTTGATCTGTCCGCGTTGTTCGTCGCGCGATGCGTCGAGCTCTATCTTCGCCCCGGCGGCCGATTCGGTTACGTCATGCCCTTGGCGACGTTGTCGCGACAGCAGTACGAGGGTTTCCGATCCGGGCACTACGACGTCCCGTCCGAACACTGTGCAGTCTCCTTCGACCGCCCGTGGGACCTGGCCGGGATCAAGCCCACGTTTTTCCCCGTCCCCGCCTGTGTCGTCTTCGGTCGCCGTGAGAAATTCGACGGCAGCCCGAAGCCCCTTGCCGAGCCGCCGGAAGTGTGGTCCGGGAGGTTCTCCACCGCCACAGCCTCACGGGCGGAGGCGGCCGCGAACATCACGAGGCTGGTTGCCGAGGAGGGCGTTCCTCGCGGGAAATCTCTCTACGCGGACCGCTTCTCCCAGGGAGCGACGGTGGTACCACGCCTTCTCTTCGTCGTGGAGCCCGAGAATCCCGGGCCTCTCGGTTCGGGCGCCGGACGGCAGATGGTGCACAGCCGTCGCTCCGCTCGGGAGAACAAGAGGTGGTGCAATGTCCCCTCGCTGCGTGGAGCGGTTGAGAGGCGGTTCATCAGGTCTCTGTACCTCGGTGAGTCGATCCTGCCCTTCCGCTGCCTGGAGCCTCGCCAAGCTGTGATTCCCTGGGATGGTCGTCAGCTATTGCACGGGAGCATCGCGGAGCTGGATCGATACCCGGGGCTCTCCGAATGGTGGCGGCAGGCGGAGACGGTCTGGGAGCAGCACCGTTCCAGCGACCGACTCAGTCTCGTGGAGCAGCTCGACTACCGGCGCAAACTGGTCCGACAGTTGGGAGCGACCCACTACCGGGTCGTCTACAGCGCCAGCGGTATGTATATGGCGGCCGTTGTCGTGTCCGACCCCGTCGCAGTGATTGAGCACAAACTCTACTGGGGACCGGCAGAGAACCTCGACGAAGCCCGCTTCCTCACCGCGGTCCTGAACTCGGACTTCCTCACCGCAGCGGTCCGCCCACTACAGGGCCGTGGGGAACACAACCCTCGTGATTTCGACAAGTACGTGTTCCGGTTGCCCATCCCGCTCTACAACGGAGACATCGCGGCCCACCGCACACTGGTCTCCCACGCAGAACGAGCGGAACACGTGGCGGCCGGTGTCGAGCTGCCACCCGTGCGATTCGAGGCCCAGCGCCGATGGATTCGCAAGGCGCTCGCGGAGGACGGCGTAGCCGCGGAGATCAATGCGGTCGTCGCTGATCTGTTGGCCTGACAGCGTCCTGACAAACAGTCCCCGCACGACGGTGCCCCGCCTCTCCGAAGAAAGGCGGGGCACCGGACGACACCAGGAACGGTTCGATCACACGTCGAAGTACAGCTCGAACTCGTGCGGGTGCGGACGCAGCTGCAGCGGTGCGATCTCGTTCGTGCGCTTGAAGTCGATCCACGTCTCGATCAGGTCGGGCGTGAAGACGTCGCCCGCGAGCAGGAACTCGTGGTCGGCCTCAAGGCGGTCGAGGACGGCCGGGAGGGAGGTCGGGACCTGGGCGACGCCCGCGTGCTCCTCGGGGGCCAGCTCGTAGAGGTCCTTGTCGATCGGCTCGGCCGGCTCGATCTTGTTCTTGATGCCGTCCAGGCCCGCCAGGAGGAGCGCGGAGAAGGCGAGGTACGGGTTGCCGGAGGAGTCGGGCGCGCGGAACTCGACGCGCTTGGCCTTCGGGTTGGAGCCCGTGATCGGGATACGCATCGCGGCGGAGCGGTTGCGCTGCGAGTAGACCAGGTTGACCGGGGCCTCGAAGCCGGGGACCAGGCGGTGGTACGAGTTCACCGTCGGGTTGGTGAAGGCGAGGAGGGAAGGAGCGTGCTTGAGGATGCCGCCGATGTAGTAGCGGGCGAGGTCCGACAGACCCGCGTAGCCGGCCTCGTCGTAGAAGAGCGGGGTGCCGCCCGCCCACAGCGACGAGTGGACGTGCATGCCCGAGCCGTTGTCACCGAAGATCGGCTTCGGCATGAAGGTCGCGGTCTTGCCGTTGCGCCAGGCCACGTTCTTCACGATGTACTTGAAGAGCTGGAGGTCGTCGGCCGCGGCGAGCAGCGTGTTGAACTTGTAGTTGATCTCGGCCTGGCCGGCGGTGCCCACCTCGTGGTGCTGGCGCTCGACCTGGAGGCCGGACGCGGCCAGCTCCAGGGAGATCTCCGCACGCAGGTCGGCGAAGTGGTCGACCGGCGGGGTCGGGAAGTAGCCGCCCTTGTAGCGGACCTTGTAACCGCGGTTGTCCTCGACCGCACCGGTGTTCCAGGCGCCCGCCTCGGAGTCGATGTGGTAGAAGGACTCGTTCGCCTTGGTCTCGAAGCGCACGCTGTCGAAGACGTAGAACTCGGCCTCGGGACCGAAGTACGCGGTGTCCGCGATACCGGTGGAGGCGAGGTACGCCTCCGCCTTCTTCGCCACGTTGCGCGGGTCACGGGAGTACTGCTCGCCCGTGATCGGGTCGTGGATGAAGAAGTTGATGTTGACCGTCTTGTCGCGGCGGAAGGGGTCCACGCGCGCGGTCGACAGGTCGGCGCGGAGCGCCATGTCGGACTCGTGGATGGCCTGGAAGCCGCGGATCGAGGAGCCGTCGAAGGCGAGTTCCTCGTCCGGGTCGAAGGCCGTCGCCGGCAGCGTGAAGTGCTGCATCACACCCGGCAGGTCGCAGAATCGGACGTCGACGAACTTGACGTCCTCGTCCGCGATGAACTTCTTGGCCTCGTCGGCGTTCTGGAACATCCAGCTCCTCCTACTCCCGACCGTCCGTGCCGGGGTGGTAGTTCGTTCGTGCGGCCAGTGCGGTGGCACACGCCGTGCCCGACCTTAGGGACGGGGGATTTCTCAGGCGTGACCCATTTGTTTCGCCCAAGTTAACCGGTCTTGGGTCGCCCGGCCCCTCCTGTCCGTATGCCAGAACGCGGGCAGTACCGTGGTCGGGTGGACAACAGGGATGCAATCGGCTCGTGGCTCTCCGGGCCCCGGGCGGCCGCCGAACAAGCAGGTGTCGACTTCGGCTACCGCGGCGAGCAGCTGGGCCTGCCGGAGACGGGCCCCGGCTCGATCGCCCGCCCCGGCCGCCGCCTCGGCGCCCTCGCCGTCGACTGGGGTCTGTGCCTGTTGATCGCATACGGCCTGGTCACCCACGGCTACAAGCCGGGGGCGACCGGCAACTGGGCTCTGCTCGTCTTCTTCGTCCTCGGCGTCCTCACGGTCGGCACGATCGGATTCACCCCGGGCAAGCGCCTTTTCGGCCTCCGCGTGGCCGCCCTCGACACCGGCCGCCCCAACTTCCTCCGCGCCCTGTTCCGTACCGCCCTGCTGTGCATCGCGATCCCGGCCCTGATCTGGGACCGCGACGGACGGGGACTCCACGACCGGCTGGCGCGCACGGTCGAGGTACGGATCTAGAGGTACGGATCTGGCGGAGAAGCAGCAGTCGTACGACGGAGGGGGCGCCCGGAGCGATCTTGGCGCCCCCTTTGCCGCGCCGGGCGGGTGACGGTGGGCCGGTCACGGCCCGAGGTCCGGCCGGGAGCGGACCTCGCCCGGGACACTGTCGCCGTTCCCGACGGAGGTGGTGGGCAGGATGCCGGACGGCAGCAAGTCGACGATCGTGACCCGGGCGCCGATGGTCGCCGAGATCGCGGCCCGGTACGCGGAGGAGGCGGAGACCGCCCGGCGGCTCTCCCCGCCGGTGGTCGAGGGGGTACGGGACGCCGGGTTCGCGCGGCACTTCGTACCGGTGGCCCATGGCGGCGAAGCCGGTGGTTTCTCCGAACTGACCTCCGCGGTCGGCCTGGTGGGGGAGGGCTGTACGTCGGCTGCCTGGGCGGCCTCGCTGGCCGCCTACGGCGGGCGGAACGCGGCGTTCCTGCCCGAGGAGGCACAGGCGGAGATCTGGGCGGACGGACCGGACGTACTGCTGGCCAGCGCCCTCGTGCCGTCCGGCAAGGCGGAGCCCGTGGCCGGCGGCTGGCGGCTGAGCGGTGAGTGGAAGTACATCAGCGGGGTGCACTTCGCCGACTGGGCGCTCGCCTGCGCGCCCGTCCCCGCCGAGGGCTCCGCGGACCCCGGGGCGCGGCCCGAAGTGAGCTTCTTCGCCGTACCGAAGGCCGACTTCGCCATCGTGGACAGCTGGTTCACCGTGGGGATGCGCGGGACCGGCAGCGGCACCCTGCTCCTCTCCGACGTCTTCGTGCCCGAGCACCGGACCCGGGCACGGTCGGCGGTCCATGCCGGCTGGGCGCCCGCTTCGGACACGCACTGCCACATCGTCCCGATGCACGCCGTGAACGGTCTGCCGTTCGCCGCTCCGCTGGTCGGCGCCGCCCGGGGCGCACTACGGGCCTGGATCGCGCGGACCGGCTCGCGCGTCGACCGCCGGGGACAGGCCGTGGGCGAGAAGCCCTCGACACAGGTCGCGCTGGCCCGCTCGGCCGCCGAGGTGGACGCCGCCGAACTCCTGATCCTGCGTACGGCGGCGGTCGCCGACGGCACCCAGTGCCCTCCGAACGGCGAGGCGGCGGTCCGGGGCGCCCGGGACCTCGGACTGGCGGTGGAACTGCTGGTCTCGGCGGTGGACCGGGTCTTCCGCGCCGGCGGCACGTCCGGACAGTCCTCGTCCGACCCCGTACAGCGCTTCTGGCGGGACGTGAACAGCGCCGCCTCGCACGTGGCGCTCTCCTTCGAGACGACCGGCACGGCCTACGGCGCCTGGGCACTGTCCGCCGACGAACAGCGGACGGGCGCCGTGCGCTGATCCGGCCGCGGGACCGGTCCCGATCCCGGCCCCGGCCCCGGTCCGGGTCCCGATCCCGGCCCCGGTCCCGGACCTGGCGCTGGCCCCGAACCTGGACCCGGCCTGGCTCTGACCCTGGCTGGCCGCGGTCCCGGTTGCTGGTGCGCCGACCAGGCCCCAGTTGTCGGTGCGCTGGTCCCGGCCCCGGCCCCGGCGCTGGACCCGGTCCAGGTCCCGGCCCCGGCCCCGGCGCTGGACCCGGTCCAGGTCCCGGCCCCGGCCCCGGCGCTGGACCCGGTCCAGGTCCCGGCCCTGGTCCCGGCCCTGGTCCCGGCGCTGGACCTGGACCTGGACCCGGCCTGGTTCTGACCCTGGTCGGCCCCAGCCCCGGTTGCCGGGCCGGGGCGGTGACCGCATAGTCGATCTGGACCCGGGTGGCGATCCCGATCACTGTCGGTGAGCCGCATCCGAGGCTGCCCCGAGGCTGCTGAACCCGCGGTGGCCTCCGCGAGGCCCGACAGGTGGTGCACCGTCATGCCGGAGCGTCAGGAAGTACTGGAAGCAGCACGGGCGACTGTGGCGCCCGAGGATTTCCGGGCCGCGATGGCCCGCTTCCCCTCGGGCGTCGTGGTGGTGACCACGTGCTGCGCGGACGGTACGCCGCGCGGGTTCACGGCCAGTTCCTTCTGCTCGGTCTCGCTGGAGCCGCCGATGGTCCTGGTCTGCCTGGCGAACTCGGCGGACTCGGCGCCGTCGTTCGGGCACTGCGACCGCTTCGCCGTGAGCGTGCTGGCCCCGGCCCACCGTTCGCTCGCCCAGCGCTTCGCCACCAAGGGCACCGACAAGTTCGCGTCCGGCGGCCTGTGCATCGGTCCGGGAGGCTTGCCGACGGTCGAGCGGGCCCTGTCCGAACTGGACTGCACCGCACACGCACGTCACCCGGCCGGGGACCATACGGTCCTGATCGGCCGGGTGACGGGTGTGCGACTGGGGGAGGGGTCCCCGATGGTGTACTACGACCGGGCGTTCAGGACGCTGGCCTGACGGGGATCGCCCTACGGCAGGGTCAGCGGGCCTTCCCGCCGCCCTTGGGGAGCTTCATGCCCTTCGGCATCGGGCCCTTCGGCAACGGCATGTTGCTCATCAGGTCGCCCATCGCGCGCAGCCGGTCGTTCGTGGCCGTCACCTGCGGGCCGGTCAGTACGCGCGGCAGCTTCAGCATCGTCGTACGGACCTTCTTCAGCGGGATCTGGCCCTCGCCGGTGCCCACCATCACGTCGTGCACGGGGACGTCCGCGACGATGCGGTTCATCTTCTTCTTCTCGGCGGCCAGCAGGGACTTCACCCGGTTCGGGTTGCCCTCGGCGACCAGCACGATGCCGGCCTTGCCGACCGCGCGGTGCACCACGTCCTGGCTGCGGTTCATCGCCACCGCCGGAGTCGTCGTCCAGCCCCGGCCGATGTTGTCCAGTACCGCGGCGGCAGCGCCCGGCTGGCCCTCCATCTGCCCGAAGGCGGCGCGCTCGGCGCGTCGTCCGAAGACGATCGCCGCCGCGAGGAAGGCGAGCAACAGGCCGAGAATGCCCAGATAGATGGGGTGCCCGAGCAAGAAACCGATCGCGAGGAAGACACCGAAGGTGACGATTCCGACAGCCGCGAGCACAAGACCGATCTTCTTGTCGGCCTTGCGGGTCATCTTGTAGGTCAGAGCGATCTGCTTGAGTCGCCCGGGGTTCGCAGCGTTTTCCGCTGTCGTGTCCTTCCTCGCCATGCGGGGAAGTCTACGTGCCCGCGGGAGTGCCGACGACGGCGGTGCCCGCAGGGTGGGGATTCAGGAGTGCGAGGTGAGGGCCTGCTCCAGGACGAGCTGCGCCTCGACCCGGTCCTTGGCGCGGCGGCGGTCCTCCAGGACGGAGGTCCAGGCGTTGCGGCGGGCGGTGCGCTGGCCGCTGCCCATCAGCAGCGACTCGACCGCGCGCAGGGCGTCGGTGACGGACGGGATGGCGGTGGCACGGACGGGCGCGGCCTGCATCGTGGAGGTCCCCCCTCGGAACGGCTCTGGGTATGGGTCTACGTGCTGTGAATGCAGTGTCACTGTTTGGTGTTACCAGGGCGTGACCGACCGGTCAAACGCCAATGAAGCCTTGATGCGATGGGCCCAAACGCTGACGCGGCCCTGATGGACGCCCTCATCTGGGAGGACGGTCAGGGCCGCGTCGACAGCGGGCGCTACTGGCGGGTAGCTGCTTGTGCGCGAATTCACACGGTCTTGCTTCAGACCGCCTGCGAGGCCACGTAGGCTCCGCGCTTCTCGATCGCCATCTGGTAGAGCCGTCCGGCGCGGTACGAAGAGCGCACCAGCGGGCCGGACATGACGCCGGAGAAGCCGATCTGGTCGGCCTCCTCCTTCAGTTCGACGAACTCGTGCGGCTTGACCCAGCGTTCCACGGGGTGGTGACGCACGGACGGCCGCAGGTACTGCGTGATGGTGACCAACTCGCAGCCCGCCTCGTGCAGTTGGCGCAGCGCCTCGCTGACCTCCTCGCGGGTCTCGCCCATGCCCAGGATCAGGTTCGACTTCGTGACCAGGCCGTAGTCGCGGGCCTCGGTGATGACCTTGAGCGAGCGGTCGTAGCGGAAGCCGGGGCGGATGCGCTTGAAGATGCGGGGGACCGTCTCGACGTTGTGCGCGAAGACCTCGGGGCGGGAGGAGAAGACCTCGGCGAGCTGCTCCGGGACCGCGTTGAAGTCGGGGGCCAGGAGCTCGACCTTGGTGCGGCCGGCCTCGCGGGACTCCGTCTGCTGGTGGATCTGGCGGACCGTCTCGGCGTACAGCCAGGCGCCGCCGTCCTCCAGGTCGTCGCGGGCGACGCCGGTGATCGTGGCGTAGTTCAGGTCCATGGTGACGACGGACTCGCCGACCCGGCGCGGTTCGTCGCGGTCCAGGGCCTCGGGCTTGCCGGTGTCGATCTGGCAGAAGTCGCAGCGCCGCGTGCACTGGTCGCCGCCGATGAGGAAGGTCGCCTCGCGGTCCTCCCAGCACTCGTAGATGTTGGGGCAGCCGGCTTCCTGGCAGACCGTGTGCAGACCCTCGCTCTTCACGAGCGCCTGCATCTTCGTGTACTCGGGACCCATTTTCGCCCGGGTCTTGATCCACTCGGGCTTGCGCTCGATGGGGGTCTGGGCGTTCCGGACCTCCAGGCGCAGCATCTTGCGTCCGTCGGGTGCGACTGCGGACACGATGGGCTCCCTAGCGATTGATTCCTCGGCGTGACCCAGGGTACGCCCGTTGATTTGGTGGCTCTGTGTTGGTGCTGGCCTGCCAGGGGCTGCCGCCCCCGGACCCCCGCTTCGGCCCTGAAGGGGCCTCGTCCTCAAACGCCGGACGGGCTGACAGTTGCCGGAGTTACGAGCTGACAGGTGTTGGTGTCTTCTCGATCGGCCTCGGCTTCAGGTCCGCGTGCTCCAGCACATCCTTCAGGTGCCGCTCCACCACCGGCAGCACCTCACCGATGGTCACGTCCCGGCCCAACTCGGCGGCCAGCGAAGCCACCCCCGCGTCGCGGATCCCGCACGGGATGATCCGGTCGAACCACCTGTTGTCCGGGTTCACGTTCAACGCGAAGCCGTGCATCGTGACGCCCTTGGCGACGCGGATGCCGATCGCGGCGATCTTGCGGTCCTCGCGGCGCTGGCCCGCGTTCGAGGGGGCGTACTCCGGGCCGTTCATCCGGGGGTCGAACTCCTCGTCGTGCAGACGGGGGTCGAAGTCCAGGGACAGGCCGCCGATCGGCGGCCGTTGTTCCACCGGATCGCCGAGCACCCACACCCCGCTGCGGCCCTCGACCCGGCTGGTCTCCACGCCGAATTCCGCGCACACGCCGATCAGCGCCTCCTCCAGGCGGCGTACGTGCGCGACGACGTCCACCGGGCGGGGCAGCTTCTGGATCGGGTAGCCGACCAGCTGGCCGGGGCCGTGCCAGGTGATCTTGCCGCCGCGGTCGACGTCGATGACGGGGGTGCCGTCGAGCGGGCGCTCGTTGTCCTGCGTGCGGCGGCCCGCGGTGTAGACCGGCGGGTGTTCCAGGAGCAGCACGATGTCGGGGAGCGCGTCCTCGAAGCGGGCCGCGTGCACCCGGCGCTGCTCGTCCCACGCCTCCTGGTATTCGACGGCGTCCGCGCCGAACCCCATCCGGACGAACCGCAACTCACCCACGGCAAGCGCCTCCTCAGCAGCACCTACGAGTCGTAAGGCACGAAACATGCCTACGCCACTGTACGACCGACCGCTGACAGCCCACCGGGCGGCCGGAACCGTCAGCCCTACGACCAATCCTCACACGATCGGATGAATGCACGTCGGAATGTGCGACGGGCTGCTTACGCTCCGCTACATTCGCGCCGTTCACGAGGCCAAAAGGGCTGCTCACAGGCAATCCGGGCAGGCAGCGGCCGCATGCGGCCTCTGTGAGGCCCGAAAGGCAGGAGACCGCACCGCAGATGACGGAACGACCCGCGCAGCGCACTCCCAACCGTCAGCTCGCCGCGCTCATCGCAGAAGCGGGGTTCTCCAACGCGGGGCTCGCCCGTCGCGTGGACCAACTCGGTCTCGAACACGGGCTTGATCTGAGATACGACAAGACGTCGGTCACCCGGTGGCTGCGCGGGCAGCAGCCCCGCGGCACCACCCCCGCCCTCATCGCCGAGGTCTTCACCCGGCGGCTCGGGCGCCGGCTCACCGCGCAGGACCTCGGGCTGGACGCCTGCGCGCCGGTGTACGCGGGGCTCGAATTCGCCGCGACCCCCGAGGAGGCCGTCGACATCGTCAGCGGGCTGTGGCGCAAGGACTCCGGCAGCCACGCCGAGCTGCGCAAGATCGCCTTCACCCCGGCCGGGCTCGTGGTGCCCAGCCGGGACTGGCTCATCGGCCGCGCCGACGACCGGGTCGGCCGCGCCGAAGCCGCCAACCGCGTGCCCCCGCAGGGCCGCCCCGCGGTGCCCCGCCAGCGCGGGGCGGCCGAACGCGGCCCCGGCCAGAAGGTCACCGGCGGCGACATCTCCGCGCTCCGCTCGGTCGGCGAACTCTTCCGCACCCTCGACAACGCCTACGGCGGCGGCCACGCCCGGCAGGCCCTCGTGCGCTACCTGGAGCACGAGACCGAGCCGATGCTGCGCGGCACCTACGGCGAGCAGACCGGCCGGCGCCTCTTCGCGGCGGCGGCCGACCTCACCCGGCTCGCGGGCTGGACGTCGTACGACATCGCCGCGCACGGGCTCGCCCAGCGGTACTTCGTGCAGGCGCTGCGGCTCTCGCAGGCGGCCGGGGACCGGGCCTACGGCTCGTACGTGCTCATCACCATGAGCCGGCAGGCCGTCTACCTGGGGCACGGGCGGGAGGCCGTGCAGCTGGCGCGGGTGGCGCAGCAGGGGGTCGGGACCAGCGCCCCGCCCGTCGTGCAGGCGCTGCTGCACGCCGTGGAGGCGCGGGCGCACGGGGTGCTCGGGGAGGTGCGGGCGTGCACGTCCGCGCTCGTACGGGCCGAGCGCGCCCTCGAAGCGGCGCGCGCGGGGGACGAAGTCCCGTACTGGGCGCGGTTCTTCGACGAGGCGCAGCTCGCCGACGAGTTCGGGCACGCGCACCGGGATCTGCAGCAGTTCCGTGCGGCTGCGCAGCACGCGGAGCGGTCGTTGCAGTTGCGGGCGCCTGCGTATGCCCGAAGTCGGCTGTTCTGCCGGGTTGTTCTCGCCTCCGCCCGGCTCGGGCTCGGGGAGCTCGATCAGGCCTGTGTGTTGGGGGCGGAGGCGGCGGGGCAGGCCGCGGAGATGCGGTCGGTGCGGGCGGTCGAGTACGTGCGGGACTTCGAGCGTCGGCTTGAGCCGTACAAGGACGCGGCGCCGGTGCGGGGGTATCGCGACAAGGTCGCCGCGTTCGGGTGAGGTGGGCGGGGCTGGTCGCGCCCACGCGGCGGAGCCGCATATCGATACAGCCCCGCGCCCGTAAAAGAATTCAGGCGGCCTGTGTTGTGGGGATCGGGTCCGCCCTGTGCATCGAGCCCGTCGCGCCCAGGTCGGCCACGATCGCCGACGCCGCCCGGTGTGCCGAGTGCAACGCCCCCTGCACCGTGCTCGTGTCCCGGTGGTCGCCGCAAACGTACAGGCCGGCCAACAGCCGTACGGGGCGCCGTGGATCGTGCGGTGGGCGCATGGCGGGTACGGCCGCCGCGGTGTGGTGGACGGCGAGGGTCTCCCAGCGGGTGGTCGAGGTGCCGTAGAGGCGGGACAGGTGCGTGCGTACGGCGGGTTCGACGTCCGGTGGGGGAGGGCCCAGGACCGTCGACGAGACGAGTGCGCGGCCGGCCGGTGCGCGGCTCGGGTCGATCTGGCTGACGACCGCGGTGTGCGCGACGGGGCCGCCGCGGTCGGAGTCCAGGAGGAGGGCGGCTCCGGTCGTCGGCGGGTCGTCGGTCGTGTGGTGCACGACCGTCACCTGGTGGAAGTCCGGTACGCGCAGGCCGGGCAGGAGTTCGGCCGCCGCGCGGGCGTCCGTCGCCACCAGGACGGCCCGGCAGCGGATCTCGCCGTGCTCGGCGGTGGTCACCGACGTCGTCGATACGGCCGTCACGCGCACGCCGGTGTGCACGGTGCCCGGCGGCAGCGCCGCGGCGAGCACCTCGGGCAGCATCTCCGCCCCGCCCTCAGGCAGACACAGCCGGCCGCCCGCGAAGGCGCGCAGCGCGAGGTCCGCGCAGCGGCTGGAGGTGGTCAACTCGGGGTCGCAGAGCAGTGCGGCGAGCAGCGGACGCAGGAACCCGTCGATGGTGCGGGCGGGTACCCCGCGGGCCGCGAGCGCCTGCGCGGCGGGCAACTCGGGCCGGGACAGCAGCCGTTCGACCGGCGTGCCCGCGAGCCGGGTGAGCGCGGCGCCGAGCCGGGCCTGGTCGACGGGACCGCCGAGCGGCGCACCGGACCTCGACCTGGGCACGGGCGAGGGCCCCCGGGCGTCCACCGGCCGTTCCTTGAGCGTGGGCCCGCCCCAGGAGGCGCCCGTTCGGTCCCTGAGTGCGGGCCTGCCCCCGGGCGCCGACGCGGCCCAGGACACGCCCCCGCGTCCCCTCGGCACCGGTCCGCCCCACAGGGCGCCCCTCCGTACCGTCCCGCCCCACGGAGACCCCGTCCGAGGGGCGCTCGCCAGGGCGCGTACCGCGTGGAGTGCGCCCCATGCGCTCCCTCCGGGCGCCGGGGCGCCCGCGCGGTGGCGGCGGCCGTCGCTGTGGAGGAGGACTCCTGGGGCGAAGGGGCGCAGGACCAGGGCGTCGAGGCCCGGGGTCAGGCGGAGTTCGGGGTACGAGCTGGACAGGAACTGTCCGATCCGGTCGAGCCGGAACCCGTCGACCTTCTCGGTCGACATACGGCCCCCCACGTAAGGGGCGGCCTCCAGGACTACGGTCGTTACTCCTGCGCTGGTCAGCCGATGCGCCGCGGCGAGTCCGGCGACGCCGGCTCCCACGATGACGACGTCCGCCTGGTACGCGGGCTCAGACACGTGCCCCTCCTCGACGTTGAGCGGCCGGTGGAGACGTCATGCCCCCAACAGCCTTCAGGGATACCCGAGTTCGGGTCGAGGTTAGGGCCGTGATCGGTCAAGGGGAGTCGCGCATGCGCAGGGCACGGTCGCACGGCGGTCGCATACGGTCGCCGTGCGTCATCATCGGCTGTCAGGCGCTCGTCACCGCGCGCCCGCCCCTTGCAGCGCAGCCCGGACAGCCCCCTCGATCTCCGGGAACGCGAAGGTGAACCCCGACTCCAACAGCCGCTTCGGCAGCACCCGTTGACTGCCCAGCACATCCCCCGACATCTCGCCGAGCACCAGCTTCAGCGCGGGCGCCGGCACGGTGAAGAGGGACGGGCGATGCATCACGCGCCCCATGGCCGCCGCGATCTCACGGTTCGTCAGCGGGTTCGGCGCGGTGAGGTTGAAGGGTCCCGACAGGCCCTCGGTGTCGATGAGATGCCGGATCGCCGCCACCTCGTCGTGCAGCGCGACGAACGACCAGTACTGCCGCCCGTTCCCGAACCGCCCGCCCAGGCCCGCCTTGTAGAGGGGGAACAGCTTGGCCCACGCCCCGCCCTCACGTGCCACGACCAGCCCGGTCCGCGCGAACACCGTCCGCACGCCCGCCTCCTGCACGGGCGCCGTGGCCTCCTCCCACTCCACGCACAGCGCGGGCAGGAAACCGTCCCCGGGAGGCGCGTCCTCGTCCACGGTACGGTCGCCGGTCTCGCCGTAGAAGCCGATCGCGCTGCCGTTCACCCAGACCCGCGGCGGCCGGTCCAGGGCGGCCACGGCCTCCGCGAGGGCCGCCGTGCCGAGGACGCGGCTGTCGCGGACGGTCTTCTTGTAGGCGTCCGTCCAGCGGTGGTCGCCGACCCCGGCGCCGGCCAGGTTGACCACGGCGTCGCACCCGTCGAGCCCGGCCGCGTCCACGTACTGCCCTTCGGGGTCCCAGCACACCTCGTCGGCACCCTTGGCTGCCCGCCGCACCAGGCGCACCACCTCGTGCCCGTCCGCGGTCAGTGACCGCACCAGTGCGCTGCCGATGAGACCGGAGGCGCCGGTCACCGCGATTCGCGAGCGTTCCATGGCGCCCATCCTGCCTCGTTGATCCATAAAACCCTCATGAGGACCGCCCCGCCCCCGCCGTACTGTGGCCCACATGTCCGAGCCGCACATACGCATCGCCCTGCCCGACGACGACGAGGAACTCGGCGCACTGGACCGCGCCACCTGGTCCCACCTGCACGCGGTCATGCCCAGGCCGCAGCCGCCGTACGGCTCCTTCTTCGACGACCGGCACGCGCCCGCCGATCATCTGGTCGCCGAACTCGACCGCAGGATCGTCGGTTACGTCCGGCTGGGCTTCTCCACCCCGCTCGCCTGCAACGCGCACGTCCGGCAGATCCAGGGGCTCGCCGTCGCCGACGAGGCCCGCGGCAAGGGGGTCGGCCGGGCGCTGATCCGGGCCGCCGCCGAGGAGGCCCGGCGCCGGGGCGCACGCCGGCTCACGCTGCGCGTGCTCGGGCACAACACCCCGGCGCGGAAGCTCTACGAGGCCGAGGGGTTCGCCGTCGAGGGCGTACTGCCCGAGGAGTTCCTGCTCGACGGGGAGTACGTCGACGACGTCTTCATGGGCCGATCCTTGTGACCTATGAGGTGACCAGGTCGCCCGTGTCCACCCGGGCGGTGGCGGTCGCCGCGCGTTGCGCGTCCCCGGAGACCTCGTCGGCCGTCAGCACGTACCCCGTCTCGTCGTCCTGGGTGGAGCGGGCGAAGACGACGCCGTAGACCTTGCCGCCGGTCGTCAGGAGCGGGCCGCCGGAGTTGCCGGGGCGGACCGTGGAGCGGATCGAGTAGATCTCGCGGGTGACCGTCCCGTTGTTGTAGATGTTCTGCCCGGTCGCGTTCACGCGGTTGGCGACGGTCGCGGCCTGCAGGTTCAGGTCGCCGTCCTGCGGATAGCCCGCCACCACCGCAGAGTCGCCGCGCGCCGCGCTGTCGTCGAAGCGCAGCACCGGCGCGGACAGCCCCGGCACGTACAGCACGGCCACGTCCTTCTGCGGATCGAAGAGGACCACCCGCGCCTCGTACGACCGCCCGACCCCGCCGATGCGGACGCTCGGGTTGTCGATGCCCGCGACCACGTGCGCGTTGGTCATCACGTGCTGCGGGGCGTACACGAAGCCGCTGCCCTCGCGGCCCTGGGTGCCCGAGGAGCCCTCGATCTTGACCGTGCTCCGCTTGGAGGCGTTCGTCGCGGCGGCCGTGACGCTGTCGCCGGTGGGCTTGGCTACCTCGGCCGTGGACGCGTTCTCGAACGGGTTGAAGACCTGCGGGAAGCCCGCCTCCGTGAGTGCGGAGGTCGCCCGCGAGAACCACGTCGGTGTCGTGTCCGGCATGAGCTTCTGCACGCTGCCCAGCAGCGTTGAGTCCTGGATCGCCGTCGTGACCGTGGCGGACGAGGACGCGCCCAGCACGCTCGCGGCCACCCAGGCCACGATCATCACCGCCACCGAGTTCGCCGCGGCCCCGCCGATCCCGTCGGCCACCCGCAGCGGTCCCTGGTCCAGCTCCTTGCGCAGCTTCAGCGCGAGCCGCCCCGCCAACTCGTGCCCGATCACCGCCGGGGCCAGCACGGTGAGCACGGCGGTCACCGTCGCCGTCGTCGTCCCCGGTGTCACCAGGTCCATCACCCACGGCAGCACCCACACACCGATGACCGCACCGCCCACGAACCCGGCGAGCGACACACATCCGGCGACGAGGCCGCGCCGGTATCCGGACGCCGCGTAGGCGAGGATCACCAGCAACAACAGCAGGTCGAGCAGGTCCACGGAGCCGCCTTTCTCTCGGAACCCTTAGTACGCGAGGAACGGGCCCACTGATCAGTCACGCGCGCGTGGCCCCCGGGAACCGACCACGCGTGCGTGTACCTGCAGAAACGTGCCGCACCAGGACGATGGTTCCACCGGGTGGCACAGCACACATCGCGGACTGAGTGTTTCCGGCCGAGAGTGTGACCATGCGTGTCCCAAGAAGAACGCTGAGTGCGCGAAGGCGATCGTGGCGCGGGCGAATACCCCGCTCCGCGCTCGTGGTGCTGGCCTGCGTGCCCGGCCTCGCCGCCGTCCTGGTGCTGGCCCTGTGCGCGAACGGCATCGGCCACAAGGCCACGGCCGCCGTACGCCCGCCCGTCGCGGCCCGCCCCGCCGCCGTCCAGCACACCGCGCCCAAGCCGCGCATCGTCCCGCGCTCGGCCTGGTTGGACGCCCTCTCCCGGCACGCGCAGCCGCCGCCGCGCTACGACGACAAGGTCGTCGCCGTCTTCGTCCACCACACGGACTCGCCGAACGGCTACGACTGCGCGGACGCGCCCCGCATCATCCGCTACCTGTACGCGGGCCAGACCGGCGTCCGCGACTGGGACGACATCGGCTACAACTTCCTCGTCGACCACTGCGGCACGATCTACGAGGGGCGGGCGGGGGGCGTCGACCGGGCCGTCACCGGGGCCCACACGCAGGGGTTCAACCACCGTACGGCGGGGATCGCGGCGATCGGGACGTTCACGGCGGGGATGGCGGTGCCGAAGGTGATGACCGATGCGATTGCTGCGCTGGCCGCCTGGAAATTGGGGCTCGCGGATGTTGATCCGCGTGCGAAGGCGCGGCTGGTGTCCAGCAACAGCCTCAGCCGGTACGCCAGCGGTACGACCGCGATCCTGCCCGCGCTGGCGGGGCACAAGGACGGGTACATGACGAGTTGCCCGGGGGCGGCGTTGTTGGCGCGGCTTCCGGAGGTTCGGGAACGGGCGGCGCGGTTGCAGGGGCGGTGAATCGCCCCCCCGCTGCCCCTACCCGTCCCGCCCTGGCCTGGACTCGACGGTCAGAAGTCTCCGAGCAGCCAGTTGCCGGCGTCGGCGGGGTCGGCCGAACAGTAGAAGTCCCGGTTGGCCTGGACGAGGTCGGCGAAGGTGAACGAGCCTGACGCGTCCAGGAGATGGGCGTGCGCGACCAGGATGTCGGGCGGTGTGACGCCCTCGGCGGCGAGCAGGTCTTCGAAGAGCCGGTCCGTCAGGACGGTGTCGGATCGCAGGCCGCAGACCTCACCGATCGAGTGGAGGACCGGCAGGATCGCATGGTCGAAGCCGTCCGGGCGGCCGAGAAGACTCCACGTGGTCGTCGTGACGAATTCGTTCTCGTCGATCACGTGGTCGTTGTTCAGGTCACCGTATTTGTGCATCCTGGCGAACAGTTCGCGGTAGACAGCCGTAATGCGATCGGCTTCCGGTGATGCTTCGCGGAGGTGGAATCGAAGCCGGAGGCGCTGTGCGACGGTTTCGTAGTCCGAAGCGTCGAGGACGCCGTTTCCGTCGGAATCCAGGACCCGGAAGCGTTTGCGGAACTTGCGGATCTGGAGTTCGGTGGGGACCGGCGGAGTCATGTCGACGGTTTCAGCCGAAGAAATGGACGAGAGGGTTGCTCGGATCGCCGTCGGCGTAGAACTGTGTGAGCAACTCGGTGAAGGCGTCCCGCGAGATCCGGCCGTCGGGCGCGAAGTACGACAGGACGGCGCCCGCCTGGCTTTCGGCGCCGCCGATGGCCTTGACGAAGCGGTGGAACTCCTCGGTGGTCAGGTGGTCGTCCCGGTCCTGGTCGCAGACGGTGAAGACGGCATGGGCGACGGGACGGATCGCCCGACCGCCCGACCGCCCGACGCTTCCGGTCACCGAGGCGAGAAACTCCTCCCGGCTGACCCGGCCGTCGTGATCGGTGTCCGCGCGGGCCCGAAGCCGGTCGAAGAGCGCGACGTACTGCTCGCGGACGTCGAGGGCCGCCGGGGCGTCACCGTCCACGCTGAACTCCGCCAACAGGCCGTCGACTGCCTGGTGATAGTCGGACAGCTCGATATAGCCGTTGCCGTCGTAGTCGAGTGCCTGGAACTGCGCGGTCGCCTTGAGGCGCTGGGCTGACTGGTCGAGTGAACCGGACATGGACCAAGCTCCTCTTGATAATCAAGTCGGTGTTCTTCAGTTCTTTCTTTATATAGCGAGGAGCGGTGACGTGCCCGACGGGAATGCTGCATGGTGGGATCTCGGCCCGGTCCCGGAATCCAGGGTGCGCGCCTGGACGGCGCGTGCTTTCCTGCGGAGAAGTGTGGCGCCGCTGGCGCTGCGGATCGTTCATCCCGACGGCAGTGTTTTCGGTGCGGGCTCTTCCGAAGCCCCTGCGTTGATCGTGCATGACCCGGATGCCTTCTACCGGCGCATCGGTTCCGCCGGGCTGGTCGGTGTGGGCGAGTCGTATCAGGCGGCCGAATGGGACAGCGTCGACCTCGCCGGGCTGCTCACGGTCTTCGCGGAGGGCATCGACCGGATCGTGCCGCGTGCCGCGAGGCGACTGCGCCCGCTGGTCACCGACCGGCGGCCGGACAGCGATGACAACACCCCGGAGAACGCCCGCCAGAACGTCGCGCGTCACTACGACCTGCCCCACCAGATGTTCGAAGTCTTCCTCGACGACACGATGACCTACTCCAGCGCGGTCTTCCCGGTGGGACCGGGCACCGGCGCGGACGCGTTGACGCAGGCGCAGGACTACAAACTCGACCGCCTGCTCCGCCAGGCCGGCGTGGGGCCGGGCCGGACCGTCCTCGACATCGGCGCGGGCTGGGGCGAACTGGCGCTTCGCGCCGCGGCGAAGGGAGCCGAGGTCCGGGCCGTCACCCTCTCGAAGGAGCAGTACCGGTACATCAGTGAGCGGGTCGAGCGGGCGGCTCTCGCCGGCCGGGCCGACGTCCAGTTCGGGGACTACCGCGAGGTCGAGGGCCGCTACGACACCGTGTTCAGCATCGAGATGATGGAGGCGGTCGGACACGCCTACCTCCCCGAGTTCCTGGCGGCACTCGACCGGCTCGTGGCTCCAGGCGGCCGGGTGATCCTCCAGTCCACGGTCATGCGTCATGACCGGATGCTGGAGATGCGCGACTCGAACTCCTGGATCAAAAAGTACATCTTCCCCGGCTCGGCCCTTCCGTCGGTCACCTCCATCGAAGCCGCGGTTGCCGGACAGAAGTCCCTGCACATCGTCGACGAGGAACGCTTCCGCTTCCACTACGCGCAGACGCTCCTCCTTTGGAGACAACGCTTCGAGACCGGAGCCGACCGACTGACGACGCTGGGCTTCGACACCACGTTCCAACGCACCTGGCGCTTCTACCTGGCCTGGTGCGAGGCGGGCTTCCGCTCGGGCGTCCTCGATGTGGCCAGGTATGTGCTGGAACCCGGGCGAGGACATGGACAGGGACATGAGCAGGGGGATGAGAAGACGGACGCGAGTTCCTACCTGCGCCCGAGATAGACCCCCAACGCCCGTTGCAGGACCTTCCCTTGGTTGCCGACCGGGCGTTCCCATTCCCCCAGGTACTCCACTGCTCGGCCGCCCGCGCCGGTCTTGAAGAGGAGGCGGCCGACGAGGCGGTCCTCGGCGACGAGGGACGGGGTGATGGAGCGGAGGTCGTACGTGTCCGCGCCCGAGTCCAGTGCCTCGCACAGCATGCGCCACAACAGCAGGCTGCTGGGCCGCAGTTCACGCCCCCGGCGGCCGGACGCGGGATACGAGTGCCAGACCCGCGGACCGACACTGATCATCAGCGCGGCGGACAGCACCTCGTCGTCGTACTCGGCGAGGTAGATCCGCAGTCGGTCGGAGTCCTCAGCGTTCAGCGCCTGCCACATGCGCCGGAAGTAGTCCAGGGGGCGGGGCTTGAACCCGTCCCGCTCCGCCGTCGCCCGATACAGACGGTGGAACGCGGGCAGATCGTCGGCCGAGCCCCAGAAGACCCCGACCCCGCCGGCTTCGGCCGTCTGTAGCGACCGCAACCAGTTGGGGGAGAGCGCGGCCCGCAATTCGTTCACCGACCGCCCCGCCAAGGGGATTTGACACCCATAGCGAGGCTGGCCCAGCCCGAACCCACTCCCGTCGTTCTCCTTGCACCGCCGCCATCCCAGCCGCTTCAGCCGCTCGGCGGCATCGAGCGCGTACCCGTCGATCCCGTCCGTCGGCAGATCCCGCAGATGCCGTACGGAGGGGTCGGCGATGCCCGCCGCGACGGTGGCCGCGTCCCAGTGCCGGACGACGAGCGGGGGGCCGATGCGGACCGAGAACGCGCCCTCCTTCTCCAGGTGCTCGATGAGGGGGTCCAGGTACCGTTCCGGACGCTGGCTGTGCCAGTCGATCGCGGGCCCGTCGGGGAGGTAGGCGAGAAAGCGACCGGTGCCGGGGAAGGCCCGGTACAGCACGAGCGCGACGGCGACCAACGCCTCGCCCTCGAACCAACCGACGCTCTCCGCCGTCCAGTCGGGCTTCACGTCGGCCCACTCGGGGATCTGGAGATGGCTGGCGTCGGGGTGCAGGCGGAGATGGTCGAGGTGTTCCTCGCGGGTGATCCCCTTCACGTACGGGCTGGTCATGGGCGCGACGCTCCTGTTCGGCGGCGGCCACCGTAAGCCGGGGCTCACCGGGCGGGTCAAGACTTCACTGCTGTGAACTCCGCCCACACCTGCTTGCCGCGTCGGCCCTGCCTGGGCGTGACGCCCCACTGACTCGCCACGGACGCGATCAGGAAGATGCCCCGTCCGCTTTCCGTATCCCAGTCGGGTTCGGTGTACCAGACGGGCAGTTCGGGCGAACGATCGGCGACGGCCACGCGAACGCCGCCTTCCGGGAGGGTGCGGAGGTGTAGTTCGCACTCCGGGGACTTCACGTGGCGGTGGACGTTGGCCAGCATCTCCGTCACGCAGAGCGTTGCGGCGTCTGCGAGTTCGGGGTACCCCCAGGTGGTGAGCTGCTCGCGGACAGTTTGGCGTACGGCGGCGAACCCCTCTGGTTCCGCGAGGAGTTGGAGGACCACTTCGGGGGGTGATTGCGTGTGCATGCCCTCACGGTGGGTTATATGTGGCTAGCCTGAACAGGACTTTCGGTGGCACACAAAGGAGTGTGCGGGCAAAGGGGGTTGGCTGTGCAGGACGGTGCTGAGGGCTCGTCGAGCATGAAGATGTTCGGGGCGGTGGTGCGGGCGTTGCGGGACGCACAGGGCAGCACGCGCGAGCAGTTGGGCGTGTACGTCGGGTACTCGGCGTCGCAGGTGGCCATGGTGGAGCGGGGCGAACGGATGCCGAGTCCCCGGTTCGTGGCGAAGACGGCGGAGTTCCTTCAACAGAGGGTGGCGATCGAGGCGGCCGCGGGGCACTTGGAGCGGAGTCCGCATCCGTCGTGGTTCGGGGAGTACGTGGATCTGGAGGCTGAGGCGGTCAGTGTCTGGACGTTCAACACGCATGTGGTGCACGGCCTGGTTCAGACGGAGGCGTATGCGCGTGCGGTGCTCGGTGAGTACTGCCCCATGCTGGACGACGAAGAGCTCGCGCGCCTGCTGGAGGCGCGGCTGGCACGGCAGAAGTTGCTGACGCGGATGCCCGCCGTCTCCCTCGCACTGGTCATCGAGGAGTGGGTACTGCGTCGGCCGATGGGGGGACCGGCCGTGGCCAAGGGGCAGTTGGAGCGGCTGCTCGAACTCTCGGAGATGAGGAACGTCTCGATCCAGGTCATGCCGATGCGATACGAGGGCCATGCGGGTCTCGACGGCCCCTTCACGCTGCTGGAGACGAAGGAACGCCGGTGGGTCACCTACGTCGAAGGGCAGTCCTACGGCTTCGTGATCGACGACCGAGAAGAGGTCGGCAACTTCCAGCAGCGCTATGGCATGATCCGGACGCAGGCGCTCACGCCGAGCGACTCCGTGAAGGTGATCGAGCAGATGGCAGGGGAGCTATGACCGCCGACCTGAAGTGGTTCAAGTCCAGCTACAGCGGTAGCCAGGGCGGTGAATGCCTCGAAGTCGCCCTGGAATGGCGGAAGTCGACGTACAGCGGCGCGGAGGGCGGTGAGTGCCTTGAAGCCGCGCTGGATTGGCGTAAGTCCAGGCACAGCGGTGACGCCGGCGGCGAATGCCTCGAAGTCGCCCTGGAACAAGCCCACCCCACGGTCCACATCCGTGACTCGAAAGCCAAGTCCGGCCCCACGCTGGCGTTTTCGCTGGACGAGTGGACGGCGTTCGTGGGCTTCAGCGCCGGGAAGTGACTCAGGGGCTCCATGCCGCAAGTAAGTCCGCTGGGCCACTCGCCGTCGGCTGCCACGTTGCCCAACTCGCGGTCCGGCAGGCCTGACATCAAAGTTACTGACATTGATGTCAGTAACACGGATGTTGGTTGGGCGGTTGGCGGAGATATCCGACCCCAGGGGGTGGGCCACAAAAGTGTGACACTCTGCCCCGAAGTGTCACACTTTCGCGAGGAGGGTCCCCCGGCGGGGTCCGGCAAGGGGTGTCTTCGCTGGACGAATGGATGATTTTCGTAAACTTGGCCGCACAGTCGGCGCTAAAGTAGTCACGTCCTCACCCTCCGTGCGTCCAACACGGAGCGGCCCTCAGCGGTGCGCCAACACCAATCTGAGGGCCTTCACCGACGAGTGGATCAGAGGTCCATCGCGATGCTCCAGCATGCTATCCCGCCCACCCGTTTCTTCTCCCAGACCCCGAACGAGATCATCCGGCATCCCCGCCTCAACGGGACCGCCGTACGACTCCTCCAGTGGGCGCTGTCCCTCCCCGAGGGTTCGAGGGAGACCGTGCAGTCCATCGGCGAGAAGATGCCGGAAGGCCGCCTCGCCGTCCGCAAGGCCCGGCGGCAACTGGAAGAAGAGGGTTACCTCCACACCCGGCGCAGCCAGGACCCCGAGACGGGTCAGTGGTCCACCCAAGTCCTCGTGTCCAACGTGGCGTTGACCGCACCGGAGGAGATCGCCGCCGCGTTCGGGACCGTACGTCCCTCTCCTGATCCGAGTGACCAGGACCCGCCGGTCGGGGGCGGGGCGGACCAGGTCGTCGGCGCATACCCCTTGGGCGAGAACACCGAGGAAAACACCCCCAACCAGCCTGTGCCGCCAGGCGAGTTGGAGACCGGCGCCGCGAACTTCCTGGCCCGCCTCGGCGACCGCACCCCCGCCCTGCGTCTCGGTGCCCGAGAGGTCGAGCGGCTGGCTCCCCTCGCGGCCCGCTGGCTGGAGAGCGGGGCGACGGAGGCCGACCTGCGTCAGGCCCTCACCACCGACCTGCCCCACCCCGTCCGCTCCCCGGCCGCCCTCGTCACGTACCGCCTGGAAGCCCGGACTCCGACAATTCCCGCTCCACGCAAGCCAGTTGGGACCCTGGCGGAGTGCGGCGAGTGCCGCGACCCGTTGCCGCGAGGGGTGAGTACGGGCATCTGCCGCCGCTGCGCGGGACTGGTCCCCGCCCCTGCGGAGCCAACTCCCGTGTCGCTCAACGGGATCGCCCTGGTGCGGGCCGCGTTGTCAGGCGTGTGTCACGAGGCGATCGGGCGGTCGGACAGGTGGGCCAGCTCGGTGAAGAACGCACGGTAGAGCGGCTCGTCGGTGGTCTGGATCTCGACGGTGGCGAGCCCGTGCCGGGAACTCGTCGTGCTCGCGTAGATCGGTTCGTCGAGCTCCTCGACGTTGCCGAAGTGCAGCCGGGTCAAGCCACCCCTGCGCGCCTCGGCACGTACCTTCACCCAGCTCAACGGGGCCCGGTACGAGCCGATGATCCGACCCCTCGATCGGCCCCGACCGGCGTTCACAGGTTTCTCGCAGGCAACTCACCGAGTCCCCCGAGACAAGCTCCCTATCGTCATGCACACGCACTGACTGGAGGTGGGGAAAATGAACAGCAGTCACTCCAACACCACGGAGAAGTCGGCCGGTTGGGCCAAGTCCGCCCGCGGCCCCTGGGCGGTGGTCTGCGCGGTCGCGACGGTCATCCTGGGCCCGGCCGCCGTCACGGCCTCCGCACTCGACCAGGCCAACGCCGCCCCGATGCACCACGCGGTACGGGCCGACCAGACGCAGGCCTACATCCCGACGGACACGACCCGCCGCCGGACCGCCGCCTGAGAGTCGTCCCGCAACACCGGGCTCGACCTCAGCGACGGCCTCGCCGGTCCTCGTAGTTGACGAAGAAGCCCACAACAACGAGCAAGCCGAAAATCCCCACGGCGAAGGTGCCGAGGATCGTCCAGATCCCCTTGCCGTCCATCGCAGAGCGCACCCCACCGGCGAGCCCGCCAACGGCAAAAATGATGCCGAAGACGAGCGTCTGTGAACTTTGAGGTCTCAGCCAGTGCCGCAGGCTCGGGCGGCGGCGCCCGCGTGCGGGCGGGCCTGCGGAGTGCGTCATTTGTCGGTATCTCACCTTTCCCGGTTCTGCTGGGGCGTCAGCGTACGGCGACCAGATCCTGCGTGCTGGTGACCGTGCCGTCGGCGTGCTGGGTGAGGCGGAGGACCAGGACGTGGGCGCGGTCGGCCGGTGCGGTCACGTAGAACGGTCGGCCCTTGTTCAGGCCCGGTGCCTTGAACTCCACGCGGGTCCCGAAGGCTCCGGAGGCGCTGTTGCAGCCCTTGGCCAATGTACGGCCGAACGGATCATGGTCGTGACCGGTGGCGTCGACGTCGTAGTCGACCTTCTTGTTGTCGGGTCGGGCAACCGTCCCGACGTTCATCGTGACCCATGCGTGGACCTTCACGTCCGTGCAGACGGCGATGTCGCTGACGGCCTGCGGATCGGGGTCGTTGAGTTCGCTGCCCTCGGCGCTTTCGCCGGCGAACAGGAGGGCACCCGCCAATGCGCCTCCCCCCAGGACGATGATGGCGGCACCGAGCAGAATCATCGAGCGCGGGCGAACAATCGGGAACATGACCCCTCCGGGGTGGCTGTGGACGGCACTTGTCCGTCAACTCGCCCTGGCAGGGCGGGCGTTGATGTCTCGTAAGACATCCGCAGCCGGGCGGGCGTTGTGACCGGAGTCGCATCAGGACGCCCCTGTGACATGTGAGTCGACACACCGTTACGGGGAACCGGAGAAAGAAGCGGAAGCGGGACTGGCTCTCTCAGACCTGGTCGGTGGGACGGATGACGATCTCGGCCACGGCTCGGCGGCGCGGGCTGGTGACGACGTACTCGACCGCCTCGGCGATGTCGTCGGCGTGCAGCTTTTCGACGTCGGCGAACCTGGCCGCCATGCGTTCCTGGACGGCCGGCTGCTGGTGGCCGAACAGTTCGGTCTCGGTGAGGCCCGGCTCGACCACGGAGAAGCGGACGTTGCGTCGCGCGTACTCCTGCCGCCAGGCCTCGGTCGCGGCGGTGACGCCGAACTTGGTCGCGTTGTACACCGCGCCCGAGGGAATGGCGAAGCGGCCGGCGATCGAGCTGATGTTGACCACGTCGGCGACCTGGCGCGGGCTCGTGACGGCGGCTTCGACGAGGTGCGGCAGGGCGGCCTTGGTGACGTACAGCAGCCCCTTCACGTTGATGTCGACCATCTGCTCCCAGTCGCGCAGCGGGGCCTGCGTCGAGTCCCCGGTCAGCATGACGCCGGCCGCGTTGACCAGGATGTCCAGCCGGCCGAGCCGCTCGACGGTGGTGGCGACGATGTCGGCGGTGACGTCGGCGTCGGTCAGATCGGCGGCCAACGCGATGGCCTGGCCGTCCTGCTCGGCGATCTCCTTGGCCAGCACGTCGATCCGATCCTGGCGGCGGGCGACCAGCACGACGGTGGCGCCCTCGGCCGCCAGTCGGCGGGCGGTGGCCTGACCGATGCCGCTGCTGGCACCCGTGACCAGGGCAACCGTCGACTTCAGGGTCATGGTGGTAGGCGTGACAGTAGGCATGGCGGTGACCTCCGGAACAGTGGTGTGCGGGTGCACGGGGCGGGCGACTCGGTCGTGAGGTCCGAAGCCGTGACACCACTCTGGGGCCTGACTTATGCAGGTGCCAGAGCGTGGTTATCCAGGTATTCGCACTAACTGGTAACAGGCTCCGTGCAGTGACACAGTGGATGCATGACGACGTCCCTGGAGGCTGTGCCGGCCCAGCCGGCCCAGCCGACCGATCATGAGATCAGGCGGCGGGAGCTGTCGTCCTTCCTGCGCAGCAGGCGGGAACGCATCTCCCCCGAGCAGGCCGGTCTGCCGGCCACGGGCCGTCGGCGCACCCCGGGGCTGCGCCGCGAGGAGGTCGCGCAGCTCGCGGGTGTGGGTGTGACCTGGTACACGTGGCTGGAGCAGGCCAGGGACATCAACGTCTCCGAGCAGGTGCTGGCCGCGATCGCGCGCACGCTGCGACTCGATCCGTACGAGCGGGTCCACCTCTACACGCTGGCCGGACATCCAGAGCCGCCGATGGACCGCGACTGCAAGGCCATCCCGAGCGCCATGCTGGTGATGATGCGTCAACTGGAGCCGATCCCGGCCGCCGTGATCAACACCCGGTTCGATCTGCTCGCCTACAACCGCACCTACGAGCGGATGGTCGGCGGACTGGAGCATCTGCCGTTCGAGGACCGCAACCAACTGCTGCTGGTGTTCACGTCACCGAGGTGGCGGGCCGGCACCCTCGACTGGGAGGACGCCGCCGCGCGCCTGGCCGGCCGGTTCCGCGCCGGCATGGCAGCGCACGCCGCCGAGCCCGGTTGGAAGAGTCTGGTCACCCGGTTGCGGCAGGAGTCACCGGACTTCGAGCGCCTGTGGGACCAGCACGACGTGCGGGCACCGGAGAACTTCACGAAGCGTTACCTGCATCCCGAGGTCGGCGTACTGACCCTGGACTACACGCAGTTGTGGTTCGGCGAGCGCTCGGAGATCAAGCTCACCACGTACACCCCTGTGGACGAGGGGACTTGGGCGAAAGTACGTCTCCTGCAGGACATGCTTGAACGGTGATCCGGTCAACGACGGCCCAGCCCCAGGTACTTCTCGCCCACCGGATCGATGTCCACGCCGAGGCCGTTCAGGAGGCCGGCGAGCATCGTGTAGTACCCGACCGTCGTGATCAGCTCGACCACCTGACGGTCGGTGAAGTGCTCGCGCAGGGTGCCCAACGTGGCGTCCGTGAGCGTGTGTTGGGCCATCAGCTCCTCGGTCGCGGTCAGCAGCAACGACTCGACCGCGTCGAACTTCCCTTCCTCCCAACGGAGTTCGGCGACCGCCGCCAACTGGTCGACGGTGAGCCCCGCGTCCAGCGCGGCCGGGTGGTGCTGGACGGCCCCGTACGCACAGTCCGTACGCGCCGCCACCGCCATCACCACCAACTCGCGCAGCCGCACCGGCAAGGACGACCCGAGCACGGCCATGCCCAGATCGATCGCCGGACCCGTCATGTCGGGGGCGTGCGAGAGCATGCGGAACGCGTTCAGCCGGGTGGGGAGCGCGTCCACGGCTTCGGCTTCGGCGGAACGCTCCGGGTACGGTATGCGAGCCATGGTGACCTCACTGGAATCCGGTCGATGGATGGATGAGTGGGTGGGGGCATCCATCGCCGTACCCCTCTCACTCCTGCCGGAACCTCTCCCGCAGCTTCGGGAACCGTTCCGCCAGCACCGCCTCGTTCTCCAGGTCGAGCGGCGCTCCGAGCGGCTCCGCGGGCGCCGGCGGAATTCCCAGGTCGGGGGCGACGGCACCGGTGAGCTGTTCGTACGCCTCGTCCGCCGCGTACCCCAGTTCCTCCCCGTCGCCGTCGATCTCGTCGTCGAAGTCGTCGATGAGGTCGGCCAGCGAGTCCGGGTCGTGCACGGCACCCTCGTACACCTCACGGCCCTGGCCGATCAGCCAGCACCGGAAGAAGTCGAAGGCGTCGTCGCTCGCCCCGTCGAGCAGCACCCACGCGGCACCCCACAGGTCCCAGGTGTAGGCGCGGTTGTAGCGGGCCTCGAAATGACGGGCGAAGTCCAGGACCAACTCCGGGTCCAGCAGCAGAAGCCGGTCGACCAGCAGGTCGGCCTGCTCCTCGGGGTCGCCGTCGGCGGCCTCGCGGGTGGCGTCCACCAGCTCCCAGAACTCCGTCTCGTCCATCACGGGTCAAGCATCGGTCCTGGAGAGGTGGCGCGCACGTGGAGTGCAGCGGATTGTCACCTGGAGCGGGGCAGATCGTTATGGGCGGCGGTACAGAGCGGCCAGCCGTAGCGCGTCGTCCGTGAAGCGCGCCCGCAGACTCTCCGGGGCGAGTACCTCCACGTCCGGGCCGAGCCCCGCGAGCTGGCTGTGGGCCACCTCCTCGGACTCCACCGGGAGGGTCACCGTCACCCACCCGCCGTCGGTGTCCGGCCCGCCCGCAGCGTCCAGCGCCTCCCGGGCCGCGGCGGGATCGACGGCGTACGGCAGTCTCCTCACCCCGTCCGCCGACAGCCGCACCACGACCTCGGCCCGCAGGATCGACCGCGCGAACTGCTCCGCCCGCTCCGCCCAGAACGCCGGAAGATCGAAATCCTTCTCGCGTACGAAACGTTCGGCACCCGCCTCCGCCGCCGTGAACCGGTCGATCCGGTACACCCGGAAGGAATCACGGCCCGCGACCCGCGCGCACAGATACCAGACGCCCGCCTTGAGCACGAGCCCGTACGGCTCCAGTTCCCGCTCCACATCGGAGTCCCCGCGCCGGTACCGCGCGACCAGCCTCCGGTCGTCCCACACGGCGTCCGCCACGGCGGGGAGCAGCTCGGGTGTCCTGGGCTCGGTGAACCATCCGGGCGCGTCGAGGTGGAACCGCTGGGCCGCAGCCCGCGAGGCATCCGACAGGGAGGGCATCAGGGCCGCGGACACCTTCAGCCGAGCGGCCGACGCGGCGTCCTCCAGCCCCATCTCGCGCAACGCCCCCGGGACCCCGCTGAGGAAGAGCGCCTCGGCCTCGCTACGGCCCAGCCCGGTCAACCTGGTCCGGTACCCACCGACGAGCCGATAGCCCCCGGCCCGCCCCCGCTCCGCGTACACCGGCACGCCCGCCTCGGACAGCGCCTGCGCGTCCCGCGTGACGGTCCGCTCGGAGACTTCCAGCTCGTTGGCCAGCTCGGCGGCTGTCATGGAGGCGCGGGCCTGAAGCAGCAGCACCATTTTGATGAGACGGGCAGCGCGCATGCCTTCATGATGAGGGATCTCGCCCCCGCCGCCCCTACCCGTCCCATCCTCCTGGGGCTCCGCCCCAGACCCCGCTCCTCAAACGCCGGAGGGGCTGGATTCAGCCCGTCCGGCGTTTGAGGACGAGGCCCCTTCAGGGCCGAAGCGGGGGTCTGGGGGCGGCAGCCCCCAGGGGCGGGGCGGGCATGGGCGGCG